>NZ_CP069396.1:9818654-10127320 GCF_016887565.1 Archangium violaceum | reverse complement strand
CCGCCGCGCAGACCTGAAGCGCAATGCCCGGCTCAAGCTGACGTTCGCCATCTTCCGCTTCTGCCTCTACGGAATGGTGGGCCTGTCGTCGGAGATCTTCTTCTACAACCTGGTCCGCATCGCCCGGCACGTACCGCTGCTCGAGATGCTCTTCCGCTTCCAGTGGCGGGTGGATGACCGGCTGGGCCTCAACGACATCTGGGACACGCCCGTCGTCACGGCGTACGGCCAGTGTTCGCTGTGGATGTTCCTCATCTACGGCGTGGCCTGCTTCTACTTCATCGAGGCCATCTACCGTCGCACCTTCCGCCAGCCCACGCTGCTGCGCGCGGTGCTCTACGGCCTCGCCATCCTCGTCTTCGAGGGCCTCAGCGGGGTCTTCCTGGAGAAGCTGACGGGCTACCGCATCTGGTACTACGCGGACAGCGGCGCCATCCTCTGGGAGATGACGTCGCTCTACATCCTGCCCATCTGGATGGTGACGGGGCTCATCGCCGAGTTCATCTACAGGGAGCTGATGGACCCGGACCTGGTGGCGGCCTTGGAGTCGCCCCTGCCGGCCACGCCCGAGGAGACGGAGGCCTCGCTCCAGCTGATGCAGTAGGTGCAGGCGTGACCGTTGTAGCCGGACAGGTCGACGCGGATGCTCTCCGCGCCGGCCGTCCGCAGGCCCGCGTGGATGATGCCCGCGGTGAACGTGGGCAGCGAGCCGACCTCGTTCATCCACAGCTCGAACTGGCGCGGGCCCAGCTCCTTGAGGCGTGACTCGGTGTAGTTGTTGCCCGCCCGGAAGTTCTGCGTGGCTCGCATCAGCGCCCGCTTGGGGCCCAGCACGCGCAGCAGCGAGAGCACGGCCCGGCCGAGCATCGTCTCGCGGAAGCCGTCGATGCAGGCCTCGCCAATCTTGAAGGCACCCTCATCCAGCGGTTCGCCCGGGTAGAGCTCCTCCGCCGTGATGCGGAGGAACGCCATCCACGAGTCGAAGGGGTAGGCGGGGCGGAGCTTCTGGTCGAGATCCAACCCCGCCTGGCGCAGGCGCACCTTGCACCCGGGCGGGAGGCGCCCGTGCAGCGCGCGTACGAAGACTGCTTCGATGGTCTGCTCGAAGACGAGGAGCTCGTCGGCCATGAGAATTTTACACTCTAGCCGACGAGCCCCTGGTTGTGAATCACGCTGAGACTAAGGAGCCGGAGCGGGCGCGGGATCGCCCGCCGGAGCGGCGCCCGGGTCACCCGCCGGAGCCGCCGGGATGTCCTCGGTGGCCATGCCCAGCACGAAGGCGCCGGCCTGCTTGGCGCCGTCGAAAGCGGCCACCAGCTTGCCGTAGTTCGCCTTGTCGTCCGCCACGAAGAAGACGATGCGGTCCTCCTTCGTCTTGGCGGCCAGCATGCGCTTGAGCTTGTTGACGTACTCCTCCGGGGTGACCGGATCCGTGTTGATGGAGTAGGTGCCGTTGGCGTCCAGCTTGACGATGAGCTGGTTGTTGTCCTGGGGCATCTGCTCCACGGGCACGTCTTCCGTCTCCGGAATGCGCACCTCGATGTCCTTCTCGAGGAGCGGCGTGACGACCATGAAGATGATGAGGAGCACCAGCACCACGTCCACCAGCGGCGTGACGTTGATCTCCGAGTTGGGTGGGGTCGCGGGCTTGACCCACTTGCGCGTCTTGGCCATGGCTATTTCTTCAGCTCCTCGACGCCGAGGAAGATCTTCTTGGCCTTGGCCTTGCGGGTGATCTCCATCACCTGGCGCACGTCGCCCACGGTGAGGGCGCTGTCACCCTTGAGAAGGATCTTCTTGTTGGGGAGGTAGGCGAGCGTCTCGCGCAGCTTGCCCTCGAGGCCGGCCGCGTCGAGCTCGTCCTGCTCCAGGAACATCTTCTTGTCCGTGGTGACGGAGAGGATGACCGGATCCGGATCATTCCCTTGTTTCTCCGAGTCCTCCACCTTGGCGGCCTTGGGCAGGCTCACGGACTTGCCACGCTGGAGCATGGGCGTGACGACCATGAAGATAATGAGGAGCACCAGCACCACGTCCACCAGCGGCGTGACGTTGATGTCGCTCTTCGGGCCCCCTTGGGAGCCACCTACGGACATTCCCATGCGTGCACCTGTTGCAGGAAAAGAGCGTGCCCGCCCCACGTGGGGTCCCCGTCTTCACGGGGACCCGACGCACGAGGAGGCGGGCTTCTCGGATGGACTAACCCTGCTGCGGGGTGTGCGCGCCACCACCCAGGTTGCGCGCCACCACGTCCAGGAACTCGTTGGAGGACTCGGAGATGTCCACCGCGCGCGAGTCCACCCAGCCGGACAGGAAGTTGTAGGCCATAACGGCGGGGATGGCCACCAGCAGTCCGAAGGCGGTGGTGATGAGCGCCTCGGCGATACCAGCCGAGATGGTGCCCAGACCGCCCGAGCCCGCCTGCGCCATGAGCTGGAAGGCGTTCACGATACCCATCGTGGTGCCGAGCAGACCCACGAACGGGGCCGTGGAGCCCACCGTGGCCAGGATGCCCAGGCCGCGCTTGAGGCTCTGCACCTCACGCTGCGCCTGACGCTCGAGGGCGCGCGACACGGACTCCACCGCCACGTCCTTGTCGGACGGGCTGATCCGGTACGCCGTCAGGCCCGAGCCGATGACGCGGCCCAGGTGGCCGATCTCCTTGCCCATGTTGGTGTTGGCGGCCTGCTGCAGATCGCCCTTGGCCAGGATGGCGCCCATCTTGGCGGCGAAGTTGCGCGAGTCCTTGCGGGTCTTGCGGAACACGATGACGCGCTCCGCCATCACGACCAGCGACGCGACGGACATGATCGCCAGAGCGAAGATGATGCAGCGGGCGAAGAGGCCCGTGTGGTGCCAGATATCGGTAAGCGTGAATTGCATGGTCGGGGGAAGCGCTCCTCCTCGAGCGCGGGTGGAATACGGCAATGACGACTAGGCGGGGAGCCCGTCCCTCAGCGGGGCAGGCTCAAACGGATGTTGAAGGTGTAGTCGACCTGCACCGGGCGTCCCTGGAACGTCACGGGCTGGTAGCGCGCGGCGTACAGGGCGTCCAGGACGGCCTGCTCCATGTGCGGCAGGGGCTTGATGATGCGGCACCGCTCGATCTTGCCCTCCGTGGTGATGACGCACTTGACGATCATCAGGCCCTGCACGCGGGCCTCGAGAGCCTCGCGAGTATACTGAGGCTGCGGACCAGAAAGCTTCTCGGGGCGAGTCATTCCCGCGCCGAACGGCAGCACGTCCGTTCCCGTGCCGCCCAGCTGACCGCCCAGCACTCCGCCAACCACGCCACCGACCACGCCGCCGATCACACCGCCCTCGACACCGCCTTCGACGCCTCCCTCGACCTCCTCCTCACTGGCCTCCTCCTCCGCGGCGTTCGGATCCGGCTCCACCTCGGGCGGCTTCTCCTGGGGGATCTCCTTGGGCTGCACGATCACGTCCGGCTTCTTCACCACCGGCTTCTTGGTGGAGTTCTTCTTCTTGGCCGGAGGAGGCGGCGGGGGAGGCGGGGGCGCGGCCGCCATCGGCGGCGCCATGGCCTGCTTGAACGTCACCTCCACTTCCTTCTCCTCCTGCTTGGCAGGACGGGTGGAGAGCCAGAGTGCCGCGGCGAACAGCCCCACGTGCAGGACGACCGAAATGACGGCGCCCACGCCGACGCGAGACTTGGGGCCTTGCCCACGGTCAAGGACAGAGTCGAACATGCGCTACGCTCCTCTACTCCTAATGGAGACCCACCACAGTCCCGCCAGGATCGCAAAAGGCGCGCTACATTACAAAAACCCTGGCCGGGTGCAAGTGACCCCACCCTGGAGGTTCACCTGCGTGATCGCGCAATGCCCCAGTAGTCACCAAAAAGCAACGGCATATTGACAAGTGGTGGACCTCCGATATTTTCCTCGACCATTTTAGTTGCAGCAAAAGCCCACCTTGGAGGGGTTCCCAGCATGCAAGTGAAACGAATGCTCCGGGCAACCGGAGTGGTCGTGGTCGCCGGTCTTTCGTACGGGACCGCGGCCTATGCCGATAGCGTGATCGTCGGTCAGGTTGTCAGTGCCGATTCGAAGAAGCCGGTCGGTGATGTCGTCATCACGGCCACCTCGCCCAACCTGCAGGGAGAGCAGGTGGTGGTGACGGACGCTCAGGGCCAGTACCGTATTCCCCAGCTGCCGCCCGGTGTGTACACGCTGCGGTTCGACAAGGAGTCCTTCAAGCCCTTCTCGCGCTCGGAGGTGCAGCTGCGTCTGGACCGCACCATCCGCGTGAACGTGGAGCTGCTGCCGGAGAACTTCTCGGAGGTGATCGAGGTCACCGCCCGGCCGCCCACCATCGACGTCGGCTCGACGAGCACGGGCGTCAACGTGGATCAGGAGTTCATCAAGCGCATCGCGGTGAACCGTCCTGGCGGCAAGGGCGGAGCGGCGCGCTCGTTCGACAGCCTGGCCGAGCTGGCCCCTGGCGCGCAGAACGACTCGTACGGCGTGTCCATCAACGGCACCACGTCTCCCGAGAACGGGTACGTGGTGGACGGCCTGTCCACGAACGACCCGGCCTTCGGCATCAACGCCAGCCCGCTGAGCGTCGAGTTCGTCCAGGACGTCAACATCATCACCGGCGGCTACATGCCGGAGTACGGCCGCTCCACCGGCGGTGTCATCAACGCGGTGACGAAGTCCGGCTCCAACGAGTTCCACGGTACCATCTTCGGCAGCGTCACTCCGGGCCCCCTGGGTGGCACGCCCGCGACGGTGGTGAACGATGGCTCGGTGGTCACCGGCGTCAGCGCGCTGGATGTGCTGGGTGACGTGGGCGCCACCCTCGGCGGTCCGATCATCAAGGACAAGCTGTGGTTCTTCGCCGGCGTGTCGCCGTCGTTCAGCCGCTACACCCACACCCGCGGCGTCAACCGCATCCTCACGGACGTGGTCACGCAGACGGACCCGGACACGGGTGAGGTGTCCCAGGTGGCGGTGCCCCGCACGGATCCGGTGACGGGTCTCACGATGACCGAGCCCATCCCGGGCTCCTCGCGCGACTACCTGGGGACGGCCCGCTCCCTGCAGTACATGGGCAAGCTGACGTACCTGCTCAACCAGGACCACAACGTGTCGCTGTCCGTCACGGGCACGCCGAGCGTCTCGGGTGGTGGTAGCGCCCGCGCGCTGGCCATCGACCCGCAGACGGGCCGGCTCCCGACGCGCCTCAACGGCAAGCCCGAAAGCTTCGGCACCATCCAGGAGATCTCGGGTACCACGGCCCTCGCCCTCAAGTACGCGGGCGCCTTCGCGGACAAGAAGTTCCTGCTGGACGCGAACGTCGGCTGGTTCCACCAGACGGCCGCCACCCTGCCGTCCGACGGCAGCCGCCCGGGTGACCCCACGGGCCTGGCCGCTCTGTCGGAGATCACCTACCGCGCCCCGCGCTCCATCGGCTACTTCGAGCGCTACGACAACATCGACGCGCTCTGCAACGAGGGCGCCGCCGACACCGTTCCGGGCTCGGTGGCCTGCCCGGCGTTCAACTACACCGCGGGCGGCTACTCCGCCATCTCGGATGGCAAGCTGGACCGCGTGCAGGTGAACACCAAGGGTACGTACCTGCTGAGCCTGCTCGGCAACCACGTGCTCAAGGCCGGCGCGGACGTGGAGCTGCTGAGCTACGATCAGCTCAAGGCGTTCCCCGGTGGCGTGCGTCTGCGCGAGTCGCTCACCGGCGGCTCCTGGCAGGACTACCGCCGCTACGGCTACCAGACCGGTCCGGACACCGCGTTCGGGACCCCCACCCAGCAGTCGCTGTCCACCAGCACCACCGCCGGTGGCTTCCTCCAGGACAGCTGGACGATCGCCAGCCGCGTGACGCTGAACGTGGGCGTGCGCTACGACACCCAGTGGTTGTACGGCGGTGACCGCAACCTGGCCTTCGTGCTGGGCAACCAGGTCTCCCCGCGCGTGGGTGTGATCGTCGACCCGCTCGCCAATGGCCGCATGAAGGTGTTCGCCAACTTCGCGCGCTACTACGAGCAGGTGCCCATCAACCTGCTGGACCGCAACTTCCCCTCCGAGAGCCGCTACCAGGCGAGCCGCAAGGCGGGTGTGGGCGCGTGCGATCCGGCCATCCTCGACACGCCGGCGGGCCACGACCAGTGCGTGCAGGACTCCACGGTCCTCCAGACCAAGGACGACTACGGCCTGGATCCGAGCTTCAGGTTCAGCGGCGGCAAGTCGGACAAGGAGCCGGTGGACCCCAACATCCAGGCGCAGTCCTCGGATGAGTACCTCGTCGGTGCCGAGTACGAGCTGTTCGCCAACATCCGCGCCGGTGCGTCCTACACGCACCGCAACATGAACTCGGTCATCGAGGACATGAGCAACGATGACGGCAACACGTACTTCCTGGGCAACCCGGGCCAGGGCTTCGCCTCGGCGTTCCCCAAGGCGACGCGCAACTACGACGCGGTGACGGTGTTCCTCAACCGCACCTTCGCCGATGGCTGGCTGGCGCAGGCCAGCTACACCTGGTCGAAGCTGTTCGGTAACTACCCCGGTCTGTTCCGTCCGGAGAACGAGCAGTTGGATCCGAACATCCTGTCGGACTTCGACCTGCGCTCGCTGCTGGTGAACCGTGAGGGCCTGCTGCCGTACGACCGCACCCACTCGGTGAAGGTGTTCGGCGCCAAGGAGTTCAACTTCTCCAAGGACCTGACCGCGAGCATCGGTCTGTCGTACCGCGGCAACTCCGGTTCGCCCGTCAGCTACATCGGCGCGCACCCGACCTACGGCACCAGCGAGGCCTTCATCCTCCAGCGTGGCACGGCGGGCCGCTCCCCGTGGGTGCACAACATCGACTCCAACGTCGGTGTGAACTACCGCGTGACGAAGTCCAACGTGGTGTCCGTGACCCTGGACGTGTTCAACATCTTCAACTTCCAGGAGGCCACGCTGCTGGACAACAACTACACGTTCGCCAGCGTGCGGCCGGTCACCGACAAGAGCGTGACGCCCGATAACCTCAAGCCGGAGCATGTCACCAAGATCAACGAGGACACGCTCCAGGATGAGGGCACCCTCACCGACGACGACCTCAACAAGAACTTCAAGAAGCCGACCCAGTACCAGACGCCGCGGCAGATCCGCTTCGGCATCAAGTACACCTTCTAGGAACTCCAGCCGGAATTGGATTCGAGAAACATGACCAAGCGTATTTCTACTGCAGTGGCCGTGCTGGGCGCGGCCGGCATGATCTCCGGCTGCAACCTCGAGCAGCCGTCGGCTGGTTGCATCGTCCAGGACGCCACGGACTGGACGGCCAAGTACACCCTGAAGGACCAGGCGCAGGCGACCACGTCCTGCGGCAAGCTGACGGGTGAGCAACTCGGCGTCTTCAAGTACATCAACCCCAACGCCACGGCCGAGCAGAAGGCCCAGAGCATGGGGTCCAAGTTGGCCATCCGCCCCAACGGACAGGCCTCGCTCACCACGTTCGTGTACCCCATCCAGGACTCGAACGACGACGACACGGCGGCCTTCTACCCGAACGGCAAGCCGGTGCTGACCACGCACGAGGAGTCGCGCCTGCAAGGGACCGCGACCCCCGCCGACGCCACCAACATGTCCGGTACCTTCACCGAGCAGCCGGACGACGAGAGCATGTGCACGGCGAACGGCTTCACCGAGACCCGGGTGGCGGCCAAGGAGATCGTCTTCACGCCGCCTCATGGCTTCGGTGACGAGGTGCGCGTGCCGGCCCAGACGGCCGAGTACCTCTTCAAGGACGTGCAGGTGTACTCGGATCCGTCGGCTCCGGGCACCCAGCTGCGTGGCACGCTGGTGTACGGCGACGGCACGGGCTGCAAGGCGGAGTACGAGGTGTGGGCCCTGTGGCCGACGGTCGCCTGCGAGACGGACGCGGACTGCGGTGAGGGCTCCGGCCTCAACCCGGACTTCGACGTGAAGTGCGACACCACGCTCAACAACGTGGTCGTCGTGGATGAGGAGGACTACGGCCGCACGAAGATCTACGCGGCGGGCGTGTGCGCGCCGGCCCGTCGGCCGCCGTCCTTCAAGCCGACGAAGAGCTAGGCGGCAATCCACCCGTCCGGGCTCCGGCTCGGACGGGGGTTGAATCGCGGCCCCGGTTGCTCCTCCCCCACGCGGGAGTGGCAGCGCGGGGCCGCGGTGTTTATGCACGGTTGATCACTGTCTCAGCCTCGTTTCCCAGGAAGGTGCATGGAGGGTCGGTACTCACTCGTCGAACGCGTCGCGGCCTTGTTGGCCGATGAGCAGGGCACGCTCCGCAAGGAGGCGCCCTACCGGGTGGCCCTCTGCTACCCGAGCCCCTACCACGTGGGCATGAGCTCGCTCGGCTACCAGGCCATGTACCGGGAGATTCATGAGCATCCGGGGGCCACCGCCGAGCGCGCCTTCCTCCCGGATGACGTGGAGGCGTACCGCCGCACGCGCACGCCCCTCTTCTCCTTCGAGTCGCAGGCCCCCGTCTCCAGCTTCCACATGCTGGCCTTCTCGGTCGCCTATGAGCTGGAGCTGACCGGGCTCTTCTCCATGTTGGAGCTGTCCGGCATTCCCCTCCTTCGGGAGGAGCGGGACGAGCGCCACCCGCTCGTGGTGGCCGGTGGGCCCCTCACCTTCTCCAATCCGGATCCGCTCGAGCCCTTCGCGGACGTGCTCGTGCAGGGCGAGGCCGAGGACCTCATCCATGTCCTGCTGGAGGCGGCGGCGTCCATGGACAAGGACGCGCTCCTCACGCACCTGGCGGCCGTTCCTGGCTTCCGCGTGGCCGGGAGGGGAGGCCAGCGCTACCACGTCGCCAAGGCCACGGACGCGCGGCTGCCGGCGCGCTCGGCCATCGTCACCCCGCACACGGAGCTGCGCTCGATGTTCCTCATCGAGCCCGAGCGCGGCTGCTCGCGCGGCTGCCACTACTGCGTCATGCGGCGCACCACCAATGGCGGCATGCGCACCGTGCCGCCCGAGCGCGTGCTGTCGCTCATCCCCGAGCACGCGAAGCGCGTGGGCCTCGTGGGCGCGGCCGTGACGGACCACCCGCGCATCGTCGAACTGCTGCGCACCCTCGTGGACTCCGGCCGCGAGGTGGGTGTGTCCTCGCTGCGCGCCGATCGGCTCACCCAGGAGTTGGTGGACCAGCTGCGGCGCGGGGGCGCCACCAACCTCACCGTGGCCGCGGACGGGGCCTCGCAGCGCATGCGGGACCTGGTGGACCGCAAGCACTCGGAGGAGCAGATCCTCCGGGCGGCGAACTTCGCCAAGACGGCGGGGATGCGACAGCTCAAGGTGTACAACGTCGTCGGTCTTCCCCTGGAGGAGGACGCGGACATCGACGAGCTGGCGCGATTCACCGTGGAGCTGTCGAAGATCCTTCCGGTGGCCCTGGGCGTCGCGCCCTTCGTGGCCAAGCGCAATACGCCCCTGGACGGGGCCCCCTTCGCCGGCATCCGCGAGGTGGAGAACCGCCTGGAGCGGCTGCGCAAGGGCCTCAAGGGGCGCGCCGAGGTGCGGCCCACCTCGGCCCGCTGGGCCTGGGTGGAGTACATGCTGGCCCAGTGCGGCCCCGAGGCCGGTCTGGCCGCCATGGACGCCTGGAAGGCCGGTGGGAGCTTCGCCGCCTTCAAGCGCGCCTTCCAGGAGCGCGACTGCCAGCCCTACCTGGCGCGCCGGGTGGAGGATGGCCGACGCCGGGCCACCGTCTGGCCCTCCGTCCCCAACGTGGCTCCGCCCTACGTCTGACGCTTGGCGCGGGCGGGCCTTGCCCCGGGCCGCCCGCTCTCTGCTAGAAGGCCGCACGCGCCGTTTCCAGGCGCCAGGAGGCTTGTGGCAGCGGTGAGCACGGATCGCGTGGACAAGGCGTGGCAGCGCAAGGGGCTGAAGGACTACTCGACGGAGGCCATCATCGGCACGCTCGGGCACTACGGTGTCCAGGTGAGCGAGGCGGACTTCCGTCAGCTCGCCGAGAAGAAGTACCCCGGTAGCATCGCCGAGGGCTGGATGCCCCAGTGGAAGGGCACTGGCCAGTTCGCCCCCTTCCCCTATGCCGCCGCCGGAGAGCTGTGGCGGCGCTGGCTGTCGGATCGGGCCGCTCCGTATGACCTCTCCGAGGGTCTTGCCCAGCTCATGGGCTCCCTGGGACAGCTCCTCCAGGGCTCGCAGCAGGCCCCCGTGGGCCCGGCCTTCGAGCGCATGAACGAGCTGCGCAAGCGCCTGCCCGTCAATGACAAGGGCGAGCCCGAGCCCGGCTTCATGCAGGAGGCCCTGCGCGTGTTCGACGAGCGCGCCGCCCGCGCCTTCGACGACCTCGCCGAGATGCTCGCCAAGGCCGGTCACGCCGGGCACGCCGACGCTTTCGCCGACCTGGAGGAGTTCCTCCTGCCGGATCGCCGCGGTGTCTCCAAGTCCATCGTCCGCGCCGCCCGGGGCGAGCGCGACGCGGCCCTCGAGGACCTGCAGAAGGTGGCCTCGGATGGCTCGCGCTCGCCGCTCTCGCGCGTGCTCGCCGTGGATGGTCTGCTGCACCTCGGTGCCAACGACAAGGTCACCGCCGTGGGCCGCCCCCTCCTGGAGGAGGCCGAGCGCACCCAGGACTGGCACCTCGCGCTGGACCTGGTCGCCCGCCTCGAGCACGCCCACAAGCAGCTCGGCGACCGCACCGCGCTCGCCGCGCTCGCCAACGATCGGGCCCGCGTCGAGAAGGCCCACGACGAGGCCCACCCGGGTCACCGCCGTCATCAGCACCAGCACTGAGGGCACAGTCCCTCTCCCTTCGGGAGAGGGTCAGGGTGAGGGGATGTGTTCCAGTGCCCTCACCCGTGTCACGGCGCACAGAGGGGAACCCGAGTGCTCCCCATACCCTCACCCCGTCCCTCTCCCAGGGGGAGAGGGTCCAACCTGGTTCCTCACCGTGGATGTCCCCTCTCCCTCTGGGAGAGGGTCAGGGTGAGGGTCTTCCCTCAGTAGGGCACGTCTTCCTCGGGTTTCTCCTGTGCTGGTGGCTGCCCCGGCATCTCTTCTCCGGCGGACTGTGCCTCCTCGGCCGTACGTCCCCGGCGGGGAAGGGGGATGAACTTCACCTCCGGCACCGCCTCCTGTACGTCCTTCACCGGCACCACCGCTCCCACCGTCGTGTAGCGGATGGCTCCCGTCTGCGTGAAGGTGTGCCGCAGCTCGTACGACTTCGCCCTCGGCAGGAACCACTCGCGCACCGCCTTCAGCGGCAACACGTGCAGCTCCCCCTGCGCCAGGAACACGTACATCAGCAGATCCGCGCCGCTGTAGAGGAAGCAGCCCGGTGTGTCCCGCTCCAGGTTGGACACCAGCTCGAAGAAGTAGCGCCGACGGCGCGGCTGCCGGTCTCCCTTCACCTCGATGCCGCGCACCTCTCCCGAGGGCAGCTCCCACAGCAGGTCCACCCCACGATGCTGGAATCGCGGGTCCTCCTGCACGTCATGGACGCGGGAGCCGGGCTCGGTCACCAGGAGCCAGTTCCGGGCGTACTGCACGGCCCGGTCGGCCGCGCCCATCACGCCCCTCATGCTGAAGCTGCGTGCCATCGCTCAGCGGCGCAGTTCCACGCCCGTGGCCACCAGCTGCACCTCGCGCGGCTTGCCGTCGGCGCCACGGGGCACGATGGCGCCCTCGGCCTCGTAGTGCTTCGCCATGTCCTCGCTCAGCTCCGACACCTTCACCACGCCCTCCACCCGGGCCGACGAGCCCGCCGAGTCCAGCGGCACGAAGAAGCCGTAGTCCTTGAACGTCACCCGCACCCCGGCGCCCTTCGCGCCCTCGGCCAGCTCCATCCAGCAACCCTTCTTCTGGCAGGCCTTGCGCACCTGCCCCTCCACGCGCACCGTCTTGCCATCGTGGCCCTGCGGCTTCGCCAGCAGGTCGGTCAGCTTCACGGCCGGAGCCCCCTTGAGCGCCTCCCCGCGCGTCAGCGTCCAGCCCGAGGCCGGCTTCGCATCGGCCGGCGTCTCCGGGTGGGGGCAGTTCTCCTGTACGGCGGGCTTGGCGGCGGGCTTCTGCGCCGCGGCCGGAGCCGGGGCCTCGGCGAGCGCCACGAGGGGGAGGGCGAACAGCGTCAGCAGGGCGGAGCGGAAGGTCTTCATCCCCCAGGGGATAGCCCGAAGCCTTTGTCCGGGCAAGACGCCCGGAATCCCGGTTACACTATCCGACGTGAAGGTCACCCTCCCCAAGCCCAACCGCACCTTCGGTCTCACCGACGTGCTCGGCCTCGTGGGCCTCGTCGGGCTGCTCATCGCCCGCTACGTCCCCGTGGCGAAGATCATTCCTTTCTGGGGCTGTGCCCTGCGGGAAACGACCGGCTGGCCCTGCTTCGGCTGCGGGCTGACGCGCGTGGCGGATCGGGTGGCCCACCTCAACTTCGCCGGGGCCTGGGACGCCAACCCGCTCGGCACGGTGGCCGCCCTCTTCTTCGCCCTCATGGTGGTGGTGACGGTGCTGCACCTCGTCTTCGCCATGCCCATCCCCCAGGTGCGGCTCTCCCCCAGGGAGTGGCACTGGGTCCGCATCGCCGCCGCCCTCCTCCTCCTCACCAACTACGCCTGGGTGGTGGTGAAGACGAAGTTCCCCTACCTGCTCGCCTAGGGGCCTCCGCATGCACGCCGTCGCCTTCGTCCTGCTCGGCTACCTGGCGGGCTCCGTGCCCTTCGGCGTGCTGCTCACCCGCTGGTTCCGTGGCGTCGACGTCCGTCAGATCGGCAGTGGCAACATCGGCGCCACCAACGTCACCCGCGTGGCTGGCAAGAAGCTCGGCGCCGTGGTGCTGCTGCTGGATGCCCTCAAGGGCGCCCTGGCCGTGGCCCTCGCGCAGTGGCTCATGCCCGATGAACCTCGGATACACGCGGCCGTGGGGCTCGCCGCCTTCCTCGGTCACGTCTACCCCATCTGGCTCAAGCTCAACGGAGGCAAGGGCGTGGCCACCGCGCTCGGGGTGATCGCCGTGCTCGTGCCGCTGGCGGCGATCGCCGGGGCGCTCGTCTACGCGGGGCTCGTGGCGGCCTGGCGCGTCAGCTCCATCGGCTCCCTGGCCGGTGGGGTGACGGCCGTCGTCGTCGCCTCCCTCACCGCCCGTGCCCCCGAGTATGCGTGGCTCTCAGCCCTGCTCTTCGCCCTCATCCTCTGGACGCACCGGAGCAACATCCTGCGCATTCTCCGGCACACCGAGCGGCGCTTCTGAGCCCTCCGCCTCCCCGCGCACCGGCACCCGGTTGTAGCCGAGCAGCGTGCACGCGATGGGGCCGTTCCACAGGTCCCTCCGGCTCCGGGGCCGCGCATGGAAGGCGCTCTCGAAGGCCGGGTTGCCCGAGAGCACGAACACGCGCCAGCCCGGCAGCGAGCGCAGGCTGTCGCCCAGCTTGAAATAGAAGGACTTCATCCCCTTCTGCCCGCCCGAGCCCAGCCGGTCTCCATAGGGGGGATTGGTGAGCAGGAGCCCGCCGCCCGGGGGCAGGGGAGGGAGCTTCGTCGCGTCGCCCTCCTCGATGACGATCTCCTCCGCCAGCTTCGCCGCCTTCACGTTGCGCCGTGCCGCCTCGAGCGCCTCCGGGTCCTTGTCGAAGCCGAGCAGCGGCACCGTCACCTTGCGCTCGTTTCGGCGGGCATCCGCGCGCAGGTCCTCGAGCAGCTCGCGCGCCCGCGCGCCCAGGTGCGGCCACTTCTCCACTGCGAAGTCCCGGGCGATGCCAGGGGCGCGGCGGCGGGCGATGAGGCCGCCCTCGATGAGGATGGTTCCCGAGCCGCACATCGGGTCCACCAGCGCCTCCTCACCGGTGTAGCCGGCCGCGCGCAGCAGGGCCGCGGCGAGCGTCTCCTTCAACGGGGCGGGGGTCGGGCGCACCCGGTAGCCCCGGCGGTGCAGGGGCTCGCCGCACAGGTCCAGCGAGAGCGACAGCCGCTCGCGCACCAGGTGGGCCACCACGCGCACGTCCGGGTCGCGGGGGTCCACGTCCGGCCGTGAGCCCTCCTTCTCGCGCATCCGGTCCACCACCGCGTCCTTCACCTTCAGCGCCACGAAGCCCGTGTGGCTGTGCTCGCTGTCCTTGAGCGTGGCCTCCACCGCGAAGGTCGTCTCCGGCGTGAGGTGCTCCTCCCAGGGCACGCTGGCCACGGCGTCGTACAGGCCCTCGGCGCCACGGGCCTCGAACTCGCCCAGCGGGTAGAGCACGCGCATGGCGATGCGCGACCAGAGACACACCATCAGCGCCTCGTCGAGCGAGGCCATGAAGCGCACCCCGCCCCGGTCCTGGCGGATCCGGCGGGCGCCGAGCTCCTTCAGCTCCTCGGCCAGGAGGTCCTCGGTACCGCGGGCGGTGGTGGCGAAGAGGGCGAGACGTTCAGCCATAGGGGGGCTCGCATTAACGGATGCCGGCCCGGTTGCATACGAGAAAGCCGTTCGGACCCTACAAGCTGCTCACTGCGCCACCACCTCGTACATGCTGAAGGTGGCGTCCTGTCTGGCGCTCGCCGCCTTGGTGGCCTTGAAGTCCTCCGACTGGAAGTAGGCCTTCAGGCACTCGCGGTCCCGCCAGCGCGTCACCAGCAGGAACTCGGGCTCGGGCTCGAAGGAGCGCAGCACCTCCAGCCCGAGGAACCCCTCGTACTGGTCCACCTTGCGCGAGCGCTCCCGGAAGGAGGCCTCCAGGCGATTGGCCTCCTCGGCGGAGGTCCGGAAGCGGTTGATGGTGACGATCATCGTGGAGGCAACGGTCATGAGCGGGACTTGTATCCCGCCCCGTGGCCCTCGGGTCACGCCCTCAGCGTGTCCGCTTGTGTCGGCGGCTCATGCCGAGCAGCACCAGCACTACCCCGAGCGCGCCCCCTCCCAACATTCCGCCCAGGCCGCCTCCGCCCAACGAGCAGCCCGCGCCACCCCGGATGCCAGGGGTGCAGACCTCGCCCAGCCCCGGGTAGAGCGGTGACTCCGCCTGATCGGGGTTGGCTTCCTGCGGGCAGTTGTCGCACGCATCGCCCAGCCCATCGCCATCCGTGTCCTCCTGGCTGGTACCAGCGGCCCTGGGGCAGACATCACACGCATTCCCCCTCCCATCCCCGTCCGTATCCTCCTGGCCCGGGTTGGGGGCCGAGGGACAGACATCACACGCATCGCCGACCCCGTCATCATCCACGTCCTGCTGGCTGGTGCCGGGGGCCGAGGGGCAGACATCGCAGGTATCGCCCAGCCCGTCTCCGTCCGAGTCCCGCTGGTCGGTATTGGCCCGGCTGGAGCAGTTGTCGCATGCATCGCCCAGCCCATCTCCATCCGAATCCCGCTGGTCGGCATTGGGCACGGCGGGGCAGACGTCACAGGCATCTCCGACCCCATCTCCGTCCGAGTCCCGCTGGTCGGCATTGGCCCGGCTGGCGCAGTTGTCGCACGCATCGCCCAGCCCGTCTCCGTCCGAGTCCCGCTGGTCGGCGTTGGCATTCCGAGGGCAGATATCGCAGACGTCCCCGACGCCGTCCGCGTCTCCATCCTGCTGGTCGGCATTGAGGAGGGTGGGGCAGTTGTCGCACGAGTCCCCGAGCCGGTCCGCGTCCTGGTCCCCGGCGAGCTGGCTGCTGCAGGTGGCCGCCTGGCCAGGACCTGGCGCGACATAGTCATCACAGGAGCGGCGAGGGGAGAGCTCCCTCAAGACGCACGACGAGCCGTTGCGGAAGTAGTCGATGCAGTCGCGCGGCGTGGCCGCCGAGGGGTCCTTCTCGACCGAACGATCGATGCCGTTGCAGTTGACGTCCTCGAGGGCGGACGCCGGAGCGGCCACGGCGGTGAGCAGCAACATCATCAGACAAGAGGCATTGCGCATGACTCGCTCCTCACTTTCGCGCCTGGGCGGAGGGCAGCTCGGGGCACTCGCCCGGGCGGGGATGGCGGCGCTCGCGGTTGACGAGGATGAAGTCCACCCGCCGGTTGGTGGCACGGCCCTCCTCGGTCGTGTTGGAGAGCAGCGGGCAGCGCTTGCCGTAGCCCACGGGGCTCAGCCGCTCCACGGGGACACCCTTCTTTCCCATGTACTCGACAATGGCCCGGGCCCGGCGCTGCGACAGGTCCAGGTTGTACTGGTCGCTCCCCACGTCATCCGTGTGGCCATCGACGCGGATGGGGCCCAGCTCGGGGTGTTCGCGGATGAAGCGGGCCACCTCGTCGAGCAGCGCGAAGCTCACCGGGTCGATGGTGTCCTTGGCGAAGGCGAAGTACACCGGCTCCCAGAGGCGCAGCCGGACGTCCTGGTCCTCCACGGTGATGGCCGGCTGCGTCGGAGTCACCTGGAGGACGGGCGGAGCCGGCGGCCGAGGGGCGGGCTTGTACTGCCAGCTGTAGGCCAGGCCCGCCATCACCCGGATCCGGGGCTCGCCGTAGCCGGAGTTGAGCCCCGAGCCCGCGCCGAGGAAGAAGCTCCAGTCGCGCACCTGCGCCTTGCCCGCCAGCATCGCCTCGGCGGGGCTGCTCACGGTATCGCCCAGCCGTGGAGCGGCCAGCCCATACACTTCGCCGAGCACGGAGATGGGCACATCCGCGGGGCGCGCCACCTCGACCTGCACGCCCGCGCCGTAGAGCAGGCCGTGGCCCGCCCGGATGTTGAGCAGCTGCTGCTCGGCCGCCGCCCACCGCCAGCCCAGGTTGAGCGCCACCGTCAACCGCTGGAACCGGGCGTGGCCGATGAGCTGTGCCGAGCCCGTCATGCTCGACGAGCCCAGGTAGCTTTCCGCGTTGCCCGTGGGGGCCACCACCTCGGCCACTCCGCCCAGGCCGAAGTGCTCGTTGCTCCACAAGCGCCCCTTGAGGCCCAGCCGCAGGTCCTCCACCCCGCTGCCCGAGATGCTCGGGAGCGCGCGGGGCTCACGCGTCACCACGTCCGGGTAGCTGATGACATCGCCGGCCTGGTGGAGTGTCACCGGCAGGGCCACGCTGAGCTGCACCCTGTCCAGCAGGGAATAGGCGAACGACAGGTCGGCGGTGACGCGGTCGCGCACCAGCTTGCCCGTCACCTGCTCGCCGAAGGTGTAGGCCAGCGGGAGATCCGCGTAGTGCAGCAGGAGCTGCGACACCAGCTCTTGCGAGCGGCCTACGTCGGCCAGGTCGACGGTGAGCAACCGGCCGGAGCCCGGCGCGGGATGAAAGCGATTGACGTCCAGGCTCGGGACCCCGTCGCGGGCTGACGCGGGTGGGGCGGACAGCGCTCCCACCAGGGCGGCGAGCACCCTCCACGTGCGCTGCTTGGGACCAGAGGATGTGTGAGTCTTCATCACGACCTACAAGGTAGCTGGAAAAACCCCAGGGTGTGAAAGAATGCACGCCTGTCTTCTTCGGGTTTCCGACTATACCGTGACCGTGTGAAGGCTTTCGGATGAAACGCTCACCCTGAAGGACGGGCGCGCGTCATCTCATGATTCGAGAGGATTCAACCTGGCCTCCTGACTCCCGCCCTCTCAAGAAAAGAGGGCGGGATGCAATGCTTCACGCCGCTCACACCCTGGGGGCGATGCGGCGGCGGCTCACGCCCCAGGAGAGCAGCAGCAGCGCACCCCAGCCGAGACCCTCCGGCGTGCCGCTGCCCGCCGCGCACCCGCATCCCTGCGCGGCCGGAACCTGCACCGCGATGCGTTGCTCCACCTTCACCTGGAAGGTGCAGGTGGCGCTGTTGCCCGCGGTGTCCTTGGCCGTCACCGTCACCGGAGTGACTCCCGGCGTGAAAAGCTCGCCCGTGGCGCGGCTGTAGCTCAGCACGGGTGTGGACACGGCGTCCGAGGTGGTGGCGGCCGGGTACTCCACGGGGATGCCCTGGGGGGCGGCGCTCGTCGTCATCACCGCCACGTCCGCCGGGCAGGAGAGGGCGGGCGCCGTGGTGTCCTGGACGGTGACGGTGAAGGCACACGAGGCGCTGTTACCCGCCTCGTCCGAGGCCGAGAGGACGACCTCGGTGGTGCCCAGGGGGAAGCGGCTGCCGGGAGCGTGGCTGCTCGACACGGTGGGCGAGCGCGTGACGGTGTCACGCGGCGCGGGCACGGAGAAGACGACAGGGGCGCCAGTGGCGTCCTGGGCCTCGGCGGTGAGGTTGCCCGGGCAGCCCACCTCGGGCGGGGTGGTGTCGCGCACGGTGACGGTGAAGGAGCACTCGCTGGTGTTGCCGGCCACGTCCGTGGCCTTCACGGTGACGCGCGTGGCGCCTGGGGGGAAGAGCGCACCGGGCTCGTGGCTGGCCGTGAGGACCGGCGTGGCGGAGACGGCGTCCGTGGCGGTGGGCAACGTGAAGTCCACGCTGGCTCCGTCCGGTCCCGTCGCCTCGGCCTCGAGGTTCGCGCCACAGGCGAGGGTCGGAGGCGTGGAATCCCGCACGGTGACGGTGAAGACACACGAGGCGGTGTTGTTCGCCCCATCCGTGGCGGTGACCGTGACGTCGGTGGTTCCGAGGCCGAAGAGGGTCCCGGCCGCCTGGCTGTAGCGGAGCGTCGTCGAGGACGCGGCGTCCTCGGCGGTGGCGGATGGGTAGTTGACGGTGGCGCCCTCGGGACCCGCGGCTTCCGCCGTCACGTTCGTGGGGCAGGAGAGGGTGGGGGCGGTGGTGTCACGCACGGTGATGGTGAAGGAGCAGGTGGCGGAGTTGCCCGCCTCGTCCTTCGCGGTGACGAGCACCCGCGTCACTCCGAGCGGGAAGAGGCTACCGCTCGCATGGCTCACCGACACATTCGGGGCGGCCGTGACGGCATCCGAGGCCGTGGGCTGCGTGTAGCTCACGGCGGCGCCGTCGGGCTTCGTCGCCTCGACCACGAGGTCCTCCCCACATCGCGGGGCGGGCGCGGTGGTGTCGTGCACGGTGACGGTGAAGGAGCAGGTGTCCGTGCGGCCCAGGCCATCCTTCACGGTGGCCGTGACGGTGTGCGTGCCCAGGGCGAACCGCGTTCCGGAGTCCTGGCTGTACGTGAACGAGAGCGGGGCGGACCCCGTGGCCGTGGCGGCCGGATAGTCGACGACTGCGCCACTGGCGCTGGTGGCCTCGGCCACCACGTCCGCCGGGCAGGTGATGTCAGGAGGCGGGAGGGGTGTGCAGGTTCCCGAGCCGCATGTTCCATCCGCGCAGGAGGTATTGCAGCAGACTCCATCGACGCAGTAGCCGCTCGTGCACTCCTCGGCGCTCGCGCACTTCGAGCCATTCACGGGGTCTCCGATCAGCCTCACCTTGGCGCGCAGCTGGCGGGCCACCGCGTCGTAGGGCTCATACGCGGCGAGGAACCGCCCCTTGCCCCATGAGGCGACCGCGGGCACCGTCGTGCTCGACGTGGTCGCGGTCATGTCGGCGATGAGGAACCCCGTCCCATCCAGCACGGTGCCATCCGGCTTCACCCGCGAGCCATTGAGCCGGGACACGCCATTGCGGTTGTCCCGCCACACCATCAGGTAGGTGCTTCCATCGAAGGCCAGGGCGGGCATTCCCTGGTAGCTGGCCTCCGTGCAGAGCGGGAGGTTCGTTGTGTCGAGCACCACGCCATCCGAGGGCCTGACCCGAGCGCCGTAGATGTCCGCCCCCGCGGTGTTGCGCAGGTCCTGCCAGATCGTCAGGAAGTTGCTCCCATCGAACGCCACGTCCGGGAAGGACTGGTTGCCCGTGGCGGTGGTGATGGCGATGCCCGCGCTGTCGAGGACCACGCCATCCGAGGCACTCACCCGCGCGCCGTAGATGTTGGTGTTGGACGTGCTGATCCGCGAGTCACTCCAGACCACCAGGAAGTGGCCGCCGCCGAAGGCGGTGGAGACGTACTGCTGGTCCTGGGCCGCGATCGTCACGGCGATGCCCTGCGGCTCCAGGACCACGCCATCCGAGGCCCTCACGCGCGCGCCATACACGTCCGCGGTCGAGCCATTGCGGTAGTCGTGCCACGTGACGAAGTAGTACCCGTCGCCGAAGGTCACCGCGGGCGGCCACTGGTCCCGCGAGGCGGTGGAGATGGCGATGCCCGTCGCGTCGAGCACGGCTCCGTCCGACTCCCTCACCCGTGCGCCGTAGATGTCCGAGCCCGTGCTGCTGTTGTTCCGGTAGTCGTTCCACACCACCAGGAAGTTGCTCCCGTCGAACGCCACGGCGGGAGAGGCCTGGGAGTTGGTCGCCGTGCCAATGGGGATGCCGGCGGGGTCGAGCACGGTCCCGTCCGAGGCCCGGACCCGCACGCCGTAGACGTCGTAGCGGCCACTCAGGTCCCGCGTGTCCTGCCACACCACGAGGTAGCTGTCACGGCCAGCGGCCACGGAGGGCGACCCCTCGGCGTTGGCCTGGGTGGACAGCATCTTCCCCGGCGTGTCGAGGATCGTCAGGTCCGAGGGCCTCACCCGCGCGCCGTAGATGTCATAGCGGCTGGATTGATAGCCCTCCCACACCACCAGGAAGTGGCTCCCATCGAAAGCCACGGCCGGAACCCGCTCGTAATCCGTGGCGGACGCGAAGAGGATGGCCCCCGGTGTATCGAGCACCACTCCATCCACCCCGACCCGCGCGCCGTGGACGTCGTAGCTGCTCGAACCCGTGGAGTGCTGCCACACCAACAGGAACCGGTTTCCATCGGTGGCGACGGACACCGCACCCTGGCTCGCGGAACCCGTCGCGATGGGGATGCCCGAGGGGTCAAGGACCACGCCATCCGAGGCTCTCACCCGCGCGGCATAGACGTCGCTCGACGAGCCATTCCGATTGTCGTCCCACGCGACGAGGAAGTGGCCTCCAGCGAAGGCGATGGTGGGGGAGTACTGACCGCCGGTGGCCGTGGAGATGGGGATGCCCGAGGAGTCGAGCACCGCACCATTCGTACTCACCCGTGCGCCGTAGATATCGGCCGTTCCGCTCCGGTCGTCGTACCAGACCACCAGGTACTTGCTTCCGTCGAAGGCGATGGCCGGGCTGGACTGGCCGTAGGTCGCGGTGGAGATGGCGATGCCCGAGGAGTCGAGCACCGCACCATCCGACGCTCGCACCCGGGTGCCGTAGATGTCGGAATACGAGTAGGACCGCGTGTCGTCCCAGACCACGAAGTAGTTGGCACCGTCGGAGGCGATGGAGGGCGCGAACCGGCTGCCCGAGCCGGTCGAGATGCTGAGGGCGGAGCCATCGAGCACCTTTCCATCCGAGCCTCGCACGCGCGCGCCCCGGATGCTGGCGCTTCCGAAGCCAGAACTGTCCACCCAGGCCACCAGGAAGTCGCTCCCGTTGGAGGCCACGGTGGGCACGATCTGATTGTTCGTCCCGGAGGCCAGCAAGATACCCGACACGTCGAGCACCGCACCGTCCGAGGCGCGCACCCGCGTGGCCTTGATGTCGTATTCGTTGTAGGTGGTGAAGGACCACACCACCAGGTAGATGCCGCCGCCGTAGGCGACCGTGGGAGACGAATCCGAACCGTCGGCGGGAGCGGGCACCGGGGTGTCGGGGCTGATCTCCGGGGAGATGATCGGGTCCAGCACCGCCGGCCAGGCCGAGCCCTCCAGCACCCGTGCCGGCACGCGCATCACCAGCGCACCGCCCTCGCGGATGGGCTCCACCGCGGTCCTCACTCCCTCCGCATCCACCCACGTCGCCTTGCCGTAGCGCACCCCCAGCCCCGTCTCGGGGTCCACGTAGTGGTGCCCCTGCTCCGTCACGCCCAAGTACTCCAGGCCCGCCAGCTCCACTCGCACCACCAGGTCGCCCGTACCCGTGGGCTTCGAGGCCAGCTCCCAGCGCTGCTCCAATCCCTCCTCGCCGTTCCGCAGCACCTCCACCACCGGGCCCCGTTCCAGCGCCAGCGCACCGTCCTCACGCACCGACGCCCGTGCTGTATCCAGGAGCGAGCGCCCTCCACGGGAGATCGACTCGGTCCTCACCCGCAGCGGCTTGCCCGTGACGAGCGGCTTCGGCTCGCGCTCCAGCGCCCGCCGTGAGCTGTCCGGAGCCCCGAAGGCGGCCACGGTGCTCGGGTTCTCCCGCTGGTGGCGCGGAGAGAATTGGAAGGAACCGTCCGCTCCGACACGGGCCGTGTACGTCGCCTGACTGCCTGTGAAGGCTCCTCCCTCGGACCGGAAGGACAGGCCCACCCGGCGGATCACTGCCTGTATGTCAAAGGGGGGCGAGACGTTGGCGGAGGGCTGGGTTCCGGAGGTCTCTTCCCGGGCGTTCTCCGTGGGAGAACAGGCCGTGAAAAGCAATGTAAGACAAGCACTCAGCGTGAAGACGAGAAGAGGGCTCCCATTCCTCGGGGAAACGGGAGGGCGATGCCAGGGTGTCATTTCCGCTGAAGATATACGGAAACACTGACACGAAGGAGGCCCCCTCCCCGGGGCCTCCCTCCCGCACATCCCGCTCAGGCGGCGCCGGCTCCGGGCATCTCGCCCACGCCGCGGATGAGCACCTCGCGCGGCTTGGCGCCGTCGGCCGGGCCCACCACGCCATCGCGCTCCATGCGTTCGATCATGCGCGCCGCGCGGTTGTAGCCGATGCGCATCTTGCGCTGGAGCATCGAGATGGACACCGCCCGCATCTCGCTCACCGTCGCGAGCGCCTGGTCGTACAGCTCGTCGGACAGCTCGTCCTCCTCGCCACCACCGCCCTCGGAGTCCTCGTCGCGCGGCTTGAGGATGGACTCGTCGTAGACGGGCTTGCCCTGCGACTTGAGGTGGTCCACCGCCTTCTTGATTTCGTTCTCCGACACGAAGGCGCCGTGCACGCGCTGCAGGTGCGCGCTCGTGGGCGGCATGATGAGCATGTCGCCCATGCCCAGCAGGGCCTCGGCGCCCACCGTGCCCAGAATCGTCATCGAGTCCGGCTTCGAGCGCAGCATGAAGCTGATGCGCGTGGGGAAGTTGGCCTTGATGATGCCCGTGACGACGTCCGTGGACGGACGCTGCGTGGCCACCATCAGGTGGATGCCGGCCGCGCGAGCCATCTGCGCCAGGCGCGCCACGTACGTCTCCACCTCGCGGCTGGCCACCATCATCAGATCCGCCAGCTCGTCGATGATGACGACGATGTAGGGCAGCTTCTTCCACTCCTTCTTCTCTTCCCGGGACGACTCCGAGTCCCCGGCGGCATCGAGCGCGGCCTCCACGGCATCGGACATCCCGTCGTCGTCGTCCTCGCCCGCGGCCTCGGCGGCCACCGGAGCCTCCTCGGGCTCGGGCAGGGCCTCGCGCAGGTCCTCCATGTCGTCCCTGGGCGCGGCGACCCCGGGGCCCGCGCTGGCGCTGGCCGGAGTGGACTCCTCGATGATGGCGTCCTCGGGCGTGGCCACATCCACCACGACCACCTTCCTGGGCTTCTTCGGCGCGACCTTCCTGGCGGACTCCTCGGCGGGCTTCGCGTTGGCCTTCTCGGCGTCCTGCGTCTCCACGAACTTGTTGAAGCCGGCGATGTTGCGCACGCCCGCCTCGGAGAGCATCTGGTAGCGCCGCTCCATCTCCTCCACGGCCCAGCGCAGCGCGAGCGCCGCCTTCTTCGGGTCCGTCACCACCGGCAGCAGCAGGTGGGGGATGCCCTCGTACACGGAGAGCTCGAGCATCTTCGGGTCCACCATGATGAAGCGGACCTCCTCCGGCGTGGACTTCAGGAGGATGCTCATGATCATCGAGTTCACCGCCACGGACTTACCGGAGCCGGTGGTACCCGCGATGAGCAGGTGGGGCGCCTTGGCCAGGTCGAAGACGTACGGCATGCCCTCGATGTCCTTGCCCACGCACATGGTGAGCTTGCTGGCCGACTTCTGGAACACGTCCTGCTCGGCGATCTCCTTGAGGTAGACCGTCTCGCGATCGCGGTTGGGCACCTCGATGCCCACCACGCCCTTGCCGGGGATGGGCGCCACGATGCGCACGCGCATGGCCTCCATGGCCATGGCCAGGTCGTCCTGGAGCGCGGCGATCTTGCTCACCTTGATGCCGGGCCCCGGGAGGAACTCGTACATGGTGACCACGGGGCCGGGGCGGATCTCCACCACCTCGCCGGAGATGCCGAAGTCCGCGAGCTTCGCGCGCAGCTTCTCCGCCGTGGTGAGGAAGGCCTCCTTGTCCAGCGCGGAGCGCTCCTTCTTCTCGATCTCCAGCACGTCCAGCGGGGGCAGCGAGAAGCTGGTGCGGCCGCCCACGAACTGGAACTCCAGCTCCTTCTTCTTGGCGACGACGGCGGTGGGCTTGGGCGGGGCCTTGGGCTCCACGATGAGCGGCGTGCGCGCTGCCAGCGCCGAGGGCGAAGCCGGCACGAGGGCCGAGGGCGCCGCCGAGACCACGGGAGCCGCCGGAGCGGCGGGCCCCGAGGCCACGGGCCGGGCGGCCATGGCCTCGTCCGCTGGAGCCGCCTCGGGCAGCTCGGCGGCCGGAGCCGGTCCGGTGACGATGTTCGGTGTCTTGCCCCGCTTGCCACGAGGGGCCTCGGCGGGCCCGGGGGGCGGCGGGTTGGGCACCGCGTTGGCGGCGCCCGAGGGGGCCAGGAAGGACGCCCACACCGGATCCGCTCCCGGCGCCGGACGAGAGGGCGCGGGCGGCGTGACGATGACGGGCGTGCTGGCGGGCTCGTCGGAGGGCTTCTTCTTCCCCGCCTCGCGCGCTTCCTTGGCCGCCTGCTTCGCGGCGGCGGCGCGCTCCTTCTCCTCCTGGCGGGCCAGACGCACGGCCTCCTCGGCCATGGCCTCCGCCTCGGCGGCCTCGGCGTCCGCGGCCAGACGCTCGGCCTCCTCCAGCTCGGCCTCCTCCTCCTCGAGCTGCGCGAGGAAGGCGGCCTCCTCCTCCTTCTCCTGGGCGAGGCGCTCCTGCCGCTCCTTGTAGTTGACCTTCTGCTGCTCCCAGAAGGTGAGGGCGTTCTCCTGGATGCGCCGGCCGACCACGGTGGCGCCGGCCCACGCCAGCGAGCACAGCTTGAGGAAGGTGTACTGGGTGCCGACGATGAGCGCGGCGGCGCACACCGACGTCACCAGGATGACGGTGCCGACGGTGGAGAACAGCCCCACCAGCATGCCGCCGAGCGTGGCGCCCACGAAGCCGCCGGGCGGGTGGGCCTGGCCGGGCTGGTTGCCCAGGAAGAGCTGGGCCAGCACCGCGCCGCTGAGCGTCAGCAGCACGAAGGCCACCAGCTGCGGCCAGCGGCGCCGCTCCCGGCTTCCCACGAAGACCACCATGGCCGCGTAGACGCCGCACAGGGGGAGCAGATAGGCCCACACCCCGAGCATTCCCCGCAGGGCCTCGGCGACGAGGTGGCCCATGGGGCCCACCGCGTTCTGGAATCCCGGGCCCCTGCGGTCCCTCACGTCGAAGGTGGCCACCGAGATCAAGGACAACACCGAGGCGACCATCAGGAAGAGGCCCACGAGGGCCCGTTGACCGGGACCCGCGTCTCCGCCCCCTCTCTTGGCCTTCTTCTCCGCGAGCGCCTTGCGGCGCGTGGCGATGTCCTGCCTCGAAAGGACCGTCTTCTCCGCTCTGGCCTTCCGTTCCGCCATGACTTCCTCACACTCCCCGTAGCGGGCTGTAGCAGCCGTCCGCGGAGTGTAGGGAGGGAGGGGGGGCGGTCAATTTTCCGGCTGGCCGTCCAGAGGTACACGGGGCTACCACTTTGAAGCACCAGCCGGGGGCGGAGCATGTATCTTGCCCTGGCCGAGTATCAGGACCCAGGAGACCTACATCATGGCCCACCCGGACAAGCCGTCGTCGACTGAAGAGGAATACTTCGCGCGCGAGGAGATCGAGAAGAAGCGCAAGCTGGCACTCGAGCAGGCCCATTCACTGGCCGCCCAGCAGCGCGAGGAGCTCAAGAAGCTCCACTGGATGAAGTGTCCCAAGTGCGGCATGGACCTGCAGCCGGTCAAGCACGGCGACGTGGAGATCGAGACCTGCTTCAACTGCCACGGCATCTTCCTGGACGCGGGCGAGCTGGGGCGGCTCCAGCAGCAGATGTCGCACGAGAACAGTGGCAAGTGGATGGGCGCCGTCCTCAACCTGTTCAAGAACAAGTAGCGCGGAGGAGGCCCATGAAGCTCACCGTCGAGCAGGTCCGACACGTGGCCACCCTGGCGCGGCTGTCGCTGACGCCCGAGGAGGAGGAGCGCTACGCCACGCAGCTCTCCGCCATCCTGGACGCGGTGGCGCAGTTGCAGGAGCTCGACGTGAGCGGCGTGGAGCCGACCTCGCACGCCACGCTCGCGTCCTCGCTGCTGCGCGAGGACGTGACGCGGCCCTCGCTGCCACCGGAGAAGTCGCTGGCCAACGCGCCGGCCAAGGTGGGCACCAGCTTCGCCGTCCCGAAGATCCTGGAGTGACGCCATGCAGCTGACCGATCTCACCCTGCTGGAGCTGGCGGCGAAGCTGGCCTCGGGGGAAGTGACTTCCGTGGAGGCCACCCAGGCATGCCTGGCGCGCATCTCCCAGGTGGACGGGAAGGTGAAGGCCTTCCTGCGGCTGGACGAGCGCGGGGCCCTGGCGGCCGCCGAGGCCAGTGACGCGCGCCGCAAGTCCGGCAATCCGCACGGGCCGTTCGATGGCGTGCCGGTGGCGGTCAAGGACATCTTCCTCACCGAGGGCGTGGAGACCACCTGCGCCTCGCGCATCCTGAAGGGTTTCGTCCCGCCGTACGACGCCACCCCGGTGCGGCTGTTGAAGGAAGCGGGGATGCCGATCCTCGGCAAGCTCAACCAGGACGAGTTCGCGATGGGCTCGTCCAACGAGTCGAGCGCCTACGGCCCCTGCCACAACCCGTGGGACGTGACGCGCACGCCGGGAGGCTCCTCGGGAGGCTCGGCGGCGGCGCTGGCGGCGCGCGAGGTGTTCGGCACGCTGGGCACGGACACGGGCGGCTCCATCCGCCAGCCGGCGGCGCTCACCAACACCGTGGGTCTCAAGCCCACCTACGGGCGCGTGTCGCGCTACGGCGTCATCTCCTATGCCTCTTCGCTGGACGCGCCGGGCCCCATGGCGCGCACGGTGGGGGACGTGGCGGCGTTGATGAAGGTGCTGGCGCGGCATGATCCGCTGGACTCGACCTCGGCGCCGGCGGACGTGCCGGACTACCTGGCGGACCTGGAGCAGGGGGTGGCCGGGCTGAAGCTGGGCGTGCCGCGCGAGTACTTCGTCGAGGGGATGGACCCCGAGGTGGAGGCGTCGGTGCGCTCGGCGTTGAAGGAGTACGAGCGGCTGGGCGCCACGCTGGTGGACGTCTCGCTGCCGCACACGAAGTACGCCCTGGCGACGTACTACCTGCTGGCCCCGGCGGAGGCCTCGAGCAACCTGGCCCGCTACGACGGCGTGCGCTACGGCCACCGGGCGCGTGACGTCAAGGGGCTCAAGGACATGTACGGCATGACGCGCGACGAGGGCTTCGGCCCCGAGGTGAAGCGTCGCATCATGCTGGGCACCTACGCGCTGTCGGCGGGGTACTACGACGCCTACTACTTGAAGGCGCAGAAGGTGCGGACGCTCATCCGCGAGGACTTCACCAAGGCGTTCGCCCAGGTGGACGCGCTGGTGACGCCCACCTCGCCGGTGCCGGCCTTCAAGCTGGGCGAGAAGGTGAACGACCCGCTGTCCATGTACCTCATGGACGTGTGCACGCTGCCGTGCAACCTGGCGGGGCTGCCCGGCCTGTCGCTGCCGTGTGGCTTCACGAAGGCGGGCCTGCCCATCGGGTTGCAGCTCATGGGCCGCCCGTTCGACGAGGCGAAGCTGTTGCGGATTGCCCGGGCCTTCGAGCGCGAGCACGACTTCACGCGGCGCCTGGCGCCCATCTGAGAGAGCACTTCCGGGAGAGGCCATGCCCCTGAGCGATTTCCAGCCAGTCATCGGGCTCGAGGTCCACGCCCAGCTGCTGACGAACACGAAGATCTTCTGTGGCTGCTCCACCGAGTTCGGCGCGGCGCCCAACCAGAACACCTGCCCGGTGTGCCTGGGCTTGCCCGGCGTGCTGCCGGTGCTGAACGCGCGCGTGGTGGAGTACGCCATCCGCACGGGGCTGGCGCTCGGCTGCACCATCAACAAGACGAGCGTGTGGAGCCGGAAGAACTACTTCTATCCGGACCTGCCGAAGGGCTATCAGATCACCCAGTTCGACCAGCCCATCTGCGAGCACGGGACGCTCACGGTGGACATGGCCGAGGGCGAGAAGGTCATCCGCGTCCGCCGCATCCACATGGAGGAGGACGCGGGCAAGAGCGTGCACGACGCCTCGGCGAGCGAGAGTCTGGTGGACCTGAACCGCGCGGGGGTGCCGCTACTGGAGATCGTCGGCGATCCGGACCTGCGGAGCGCGGACGAGGCGGTGGACTACCTGAAGGCCCTGCGGGACGTGCTGGTGTACCTCGGGGTGAACGACGGGAACATGGAGGAGGGCTCGTTCCGCTGTGACGCCAACGTGTCGGTGATGCGCAAGGGCGCCACGGCGTACGGCCAGCGGGTGGAGCTGAAGAACATCAACTCATTCCGGTTCGTGAAGCAGGCCATCGAGTACGAGATCGCCCGCCAGGTGGACGTCATCGAGTCGGGCGGGAAGGTGGACCAGGAGACGCGGCTGTACGACCCGAACAAGGGCGTGACGCGCTCGATGCGCTCGAAGGAGGAGGCGCACGACTACCGCTACTTCCCGGAGCCGGACCTTCCGCCGCTGCACGTGACGAACGAGCGGATCGACGAGGTGGCGAAGTCGCTGCCGGAGCTGCCCCGGGCGAAGGTGACGCGCTTCATGAGCCAGTACGGGCTGCCGGCGTACGACGCGAAGATCCTGTGCGCGGAGCGCCCGCTGGCGGACTACTTCGAGGCGGTGGCGCAGCACTTCAAGGACTACAAGCGGTTGTCGAACTGGTTCCTCGGGGAGCTGCTGCGGCTGCTGAAGGACGAGGGCGGGACGGTCACCACGCTGCGCTTCTCGACGGTGCAGTTCGCCAACCTGCTGGGGGCGGTGGAGAAGGGGACCATCTCGGCGAACGCGGGCAAGGACGTGTTCGGGGAGATGTTCCGGACGGGGAAGGACCCGGAGGCCATCATCGCGGAGAAGGGCCTGGCGCAGGTGAGCGACGTGGGGGCCATCGAGGCGGTGGTGGACGAGGTGCTCGCGAAGAACGCCGCCGAGGTGGAGAAGTACAAGGCGGGCAAGAAGCAGAGCTATGGCTTCTTCGTGGGCCAGGTGATGAAGGCGATGAAGGGCAAGGGCAACCCGGCGCTGGTCAACGAGCTGCTGAAGAAGAAGCTGGGCGATTAGTCCTCGGGGGAGGACCGGCCTGCCCGTGGCGAAGCCTGCTCCCGATGAGCGATGCTGGCCGGAACTTCCGTGACCACGTCGCCCACCACCCGCCGTTGGTTCCTCCCGGCTCTCGCCGTCGCCGGCTTCTCGCTGCTGGCGCTGCTGTATGGCGTGCAGATCTCCATCTACCGCGCCAGCCGGGGGGAGCCCGTGAGCTGGGCCGAGGCCCTCGGCAGCGGGGCGGTGGAGTGGTTCTCCTGGGCCCTGCTCGTGCCCCTCATCGCCGCGCTCTTCGAGCGCACGGTTGCGTGGCGGTGGCCGTGGCGTCTCGGGATTCATGCGGTGGCGTCGCTCGGCTTCGGTCTGGTGCACCTGGCCCTGGTCGCCAGTGGACGCCATGTCTTCCTGGGGCTTTCCCGGACATGGCGCGAGGCGTGGGGGGACTTCCTCTTCCTGCTCTCCAAGACCACCGACTTCGAGGTGCTCGTCTACTTCGCGATCGTGGGGGCGCTGCTGGCGCTTCGCTCCATCCGGGCGCTGGCGGAGCGGGAACTTCGCGCCAGCCAGTTGGAGGCCCAGCTCGCTCAGGCCCAACTCCAGCTCCTGCGCAGCCAGCTGCATCCACACTTCCTCTTCAATGCCCTGCACGGCATCTCGGCCCTCATGCACCAGGACGTCGAGGCGGCGGATCGGATGGTGAGCCGGTTGAGCGAGCTGCTGCGCGCGAGCCTGGAGGGAGCCAGCGCCGGCCGTCATGAGATCTCCCTGGCGGAGGAGCTGGCGCTGCTCGCGCCGTACCTCGACATCGAGCAGACACGTTTCTCCGATCGGCTCCGGGTGCGGCTGGAGGTGCCCGAGGAGATCCGAGGCGCGCGGGTCCCCGCGCTGTTGCTCCAACCCCTGGTGGAGAACGCCATCCGCCATGGAATCGCTCCGAGGCGCGGACCCGGCGAGGTGGTGGTGCGCGCCGAGCGCGTGGCGGAGCGGCTGGAGCTCGAGGTGCGCGATGATGGCGTAGGTCCTCCTCGCGAGCTGCGCGAGGGCGTCGGGTTGCGCAACACGCGTGCCCGCATCGAGCGGCTGTATGGCCCGCTGGGGGCGGTCGAGCTGGTTCCAGGTCAACCTCGCGGCTTCATCGCCCGGCTGACGCTGCCTTTTCGGAGCTCCACGGCATGATTCGCGCCGTCCTCGCGGATGACGAGCCGCTCGCGCGGGCCCGGCTTCGGGCCCTGCTGGCCCAGGCTCCCGATGTGCAACTGGTCGCCGAGTGTGCGGATGGGGTGGAGGCATTGGAGGTGCTCAGGCGTGAGCGTCCCGACATCGTCTTCCTCGACGTGCAGATGCCCGAGCGGGATGGCTTCGGGGTGCTGGAGGCGCTCGAGCCTCCCATGCCGCTGGTGATCTTCGTCACCGCCTATCAGGAGCACGCGGTGCGGGCTTTCGAGGCCTCGGCGGTGGACTACCTGCTCAAGCCGTTCGATCGGGAGCGGTTCGCGCGGACCCTGGCCCGGGTACGGGAGCGGCTGCGGCAATCCCCTCCGTCGACCTTGCCGCCCGAGCTCTCCATGCTTCTCCAACGTCTCTCGCACCCCGCTTCTCCCGAGACCCCCGCCGCGCCATGGCTGGAGCGGCTGGTGGTGAAGACCGCGCGCGAGACACTCCTGGTGCGCGTGGAGGACGTGGACTGGTTGGAGGCCGCGGGCAACTACGTCACCGTGCACGTCGGTCGCGAGGAATACCTGGTGCGCGAGACGCTCGAAGGGTTGGAGGCTCAGCTCCCCACGCGGAGCTTCGCGCGGGTGCACCGCTCGACGATCGTCAACCTCGACCGCATCCGCTCCATCCGGCCCACCCCGGGAGGTGATCACCGGCTGGTGCTGCGAGACGGACATGAGCTGACCCTCAGCAGAACCTTCCGGGCCCGCCTGGAAGAGCGTCTGGGCCGCCCGTTGTAGTTGTTCCGGGCGGGAATCCTCCTCCCGGTTCATCCCCGTCCGGACGCGGCTCGTCCCAGCCTCCCGCGGCTCGGCCCAGGGGCCATCCTCCGTGCGCCGGATGCCTCTATGAGAGACCTGCCCGGGCATGGACGCCCGGTGCCGGTGGAGGAGACATGCGGGCTCGATTCCGGAGGAAGTCCTGGTGGATGGGACTCGTCGTAGGTGCGCTGGCGCTGGCCTGCGCTGGACCTCGTGCGAACGGTCCCGTGGAGGATCGCATCGGCGCGGCGCTCGCGGCGGCTCCCGCCGACCTCCTCGCCTCACGTTGGATGGAGAGCGCCCGGGCGCTGGAGGGTGCGGCTCGAGATGCGCGGGCGTCGGGAGATCCCCGGCTGCCCCAGGTGGAATTGGCCTGGGGGAGTGTCCTGGTAGAACTTGGGCGGAAGGACCGGGAGGTGCGGGCTCGGGCGCTCGCGATACTCACGGCGTTGGAGGAGGGCCCCGCCGGTCAGCGGGATCCTGTGCTGCGGGGAGCAGCGTTGCTGCACAAGGGGCGGGTGTATTACTGGCGCAAGCTCATCCAGAACGAAGGGGAGTGGGATCACTGCCTTTCTCTCTTCCGCGAGTCGCTGGCCCTGCGTGAGGCACACGGAGACACGAAAGGGGTGGCGGAGTCACTCTTCTACGTGGGGCTCGTACACCAGTGGCGGGAGGGATTCGAAGCAGCGCGTCCCTTCTTCGAGCGTTCCTTGGAGCGCGCCCGCGAGGCGGGAGACGCGCTCCAACAGTCGTTCTCGCTCCGACACCTGGCCTTCGCCGATGAAGAGGCGGGGCGGTTGGAGCAAGCGCTCGAACAGCACCGGCGGGCGCTCTCGCTTCGAGAGGAGGTGGGATACCGCTGGGGAGTGATGTTCCAGGCGGTGGCCGTCGGAGACGTGCTGTGCATGCGCGGGAATGACTGCGTGGCGGCCGAGCCGTACTACGCCCGGGCGGCGGAGCTCTCACGCGAGTTGAACGAGCCCCTGGGCGCGGTGGAGGCGCACATGGGACTGGGCCGCGTCGCGCGAGCACGCGGGGACGGGTCTCGGGCACGTCAGCACTTCGAGGCGGCGGTCGAAGCAGCACGTCAGGCATCGGACGCGGTGAGTGAAGGGCGGGCCGCGCTCGCCTTGAGCGAGGTGCTGGTCGCGGGAGGTGATCGCGCGGAGGCCAGACGTGTGTTGGAGGCCGCCTGGCGGGTGCTCACGCGGAGCGGGCAACAGGAGCAGGGGCGCGAGGTGAAGGATGCGCTCGGCAGGCTGGGCGACTCCGAGCGGTGATGTCTGCGGGGGGGGGCGACAACGGCCAGCCGGCGCGCTAGATGAAGGGCATGCGCCCCCTGTTCGCGGACCCGAAGACGGACTTCGTGTTCAAGAGAATCTTCGGCATCGAGGAGCACAAGCCCCTGCTCATCGCCCTGCTCAACGGCCTGCTGGAGCTGGACGAGGCGCACCGGGTGGTGGAGGTGGAACTGCTCTCGCCCGAGCAGCGGCCACCGGTCCAGGAGTTGAAGTTCTCCATCGTGGACGTCAAGTGCGTGGACGCGCGGGGCACCCGGTACGTGGTGGAGATGCAGGTGCTCAACGTGGAGGGCTTCGAGAAGCGCGTCGTCTACAACGTGGCCAAGGCCTACACCGGACAGCTCCAGGGCGGCCAGGTGTACCCGGACCTCGATGACGTGATCGGGGTGACGGTGTGCGACTTCGAGCTGTGGCCCAGGAGGGAGGCGCCGCAGGTGCCGATGCTCAGCCGCTGGCGGATGCAGGAGCAGCACGGGGGCGCGCGAGGACTGGGACAGTTGCAGTTCGTCTTCCTGGAGTTGCCCAAGTACGACGCCTCGCGTCCGCCGAGGACGGCGGTGGAGAAGTGGGCCTACTTCTTCCGGGAGGCGAGCAACCTGCAGGTGGTGCCGGAGGTGCTGGCGGAGCAGCCCTACACGGGTGCGCTGGAGGCGGCGCGCGCCGCGGGCTTCACCGAGGAGGAGTGGGACGCGTACATCCGCGCGGGCATGGCCATCCAGGATGAGCGAGGCGCTCTGTCGCTGGCCCGCAAGGAGGGAAGGGCGGAGGGGCTCCAAGCGGGTCTGCGCGCGTCGATCCGCAAGGTCCTGGGTAAGCGCGGGTTGGCACTGAGCGCGCAGCAGGAGGCGCACCTGGAGGGCTGCGCCGACACGGGCACGCTGGAGCGCTGGCTCGACCAGTCCCTCACCGCCGCGAGTGCCACCGAGGCGCTGCGGTGAGGGCTGTAGGCGGAGCCCGCTGAATCAGACGAGCCGGTGTCCCCCATCGACATGCACCACCTCGCCGGTGGTGAACCCGTTGCCCATCAGGAAGAGGGCTGCGTGGGCGATGTCGGAGGGGGTGCCCACCCGACCCACGGGAAGGCGGCGCGCGTGCTGCTCGAAGCGTTGCCCCTTGGCGTCGCCCGCGAAGCGGTCCCAGAAGGGAGTGTCGATCCAACCCGGGGACACCGCGTTCACCCGGATCGGCGCGAGCTCCAGCGACAGGGCTCGCACGAGTGAGACGAGGGCGCCGTTCACCGCGGCGACGACCGACCCGCCAGGCCCTGGCCGGTCCGCCGCGATTCCCGTGGTGAAGAGGAGCGAGCCGTTGGGCTCGAGCCGCGCGTGCTTGGCGACGTGGATCGCCGCCACGAGCTTGGAGTCGATGGTGCGGCGCGCCTCGGCGAGCTCGAGTTGGCGAATGGGTTGATAGTGGCCATGCACCGCCGTGACCACGACGTGGTGCGCGGGCGGATGCTCCTCGAAGAGCCGCCGCACCTGGGCCTCCTCGGTCACGTCGGCGGCGAAGGTGCGCACGCGGTGTGTCGCCCCGAGTCGGGCGGCGGCTTCCGCGAGCTTCTGGGGCGAACGGCCCACCAGGGTCAGCGAGGCTCCGCCCTTCAAACAGGCCTCCGCCACTCCGAGGCCAATGCCAGACGAGCCCCCAATCACGACGACATGCTGGTTTTCGAGATTCATGGCCCATTCGTAGCGCGGGCATCCGGTTGGCGGCCATGGGATGACGTGACAAGCTCCATCCCATGGATGGGATGATGTCATTGGAGGATGTGCGCATCTTCGTGGCCGTCGCGCGGCATTCGAGCTTCGTGGAGGCGGCGCGGCGCACGGGAGTGCCCACCAGCACGGTGAGCCGCAGGGTGGCTCAGTTGGAGGAGACCCTGGGGGCGCGCCTGCTCCAGCGCACCTCCCGGCGCGTGGGCCTCACCCATGAGGGCGCGCGGCTGCTCGAGCGCGCCGGGCCGTTACTCGATGAGCTGACATCGGTGCTCGACAAGGCCGCGGATCGCGAGGACGAGCCCTCGGGCAGGCTCCGGGTGACGGCTCCCGTGATGACGGGGGCACAGCGCATCGCGCCAGCGCTGTTCTCCTTCGCCGCCCGATATCCCCGCCTCACCGTGGAGCTCGCGCTCACCAACTCCGTGGTGGACCTGGTCGAGGAAGGCATCGATCTGGCCTTCCGCGCTGGACCCGTTCAGGACGGAGATCTGGTGGCGCGGCGCTTGTGGTCGATTCCCTTCGCGCTCGCCGCCTCACCGGTTTTCGTGCGACAGGTCCTGAAAGGCCGCACCCAGCTCGAGCGAGGCTCGCTCGGCTCCGTGCCCGCCATCGTCGGCCAGCCCGGTGGCACCTGGCGCTTCCGTCGGCGGGACGGTTCCATCGAGGAGCTCCGGCCGTACGAGCGTCTTTGTGTGAACGATCCGCAGGTGGCCATCGCCGCGGCGGTCCAGGGGCTGGGGGTGGTCCGTGCCGCTGACGAGGCCATCGAACAGCAGGGCAAGGCGCTCGTGCGGCTCACCGTGGCGGGGCGCACGGTCGAGCCACGTGACATGTTCGCGGTATACCCCTCCCGGCGGTTGCTCTCTTCCCGGGTTCGCCTGGCTCTGGACTGGGTGATGGAACACGGTCGGCCCAAGGGCGGAAGCTGACACCCAGGCTCGGTTATTTCGTGGAGGTGACGCGGATGAGACGGAGACTCGGCATTCTCAAGTGGGTGGGGGTGGTGCTGGGCGGCGGACTGCTTCTCCTGGTGGCGGTAGGCCTGATACGAGCACTGAGCCTGGAGTCCAGGCAGGTGGTGGTGGAGCCACTCCCGCCGCTCGCGCTCGCCCCGGCTTCGGCCGAGCACCTGGCCGGTGTCTTGCGCTACCGCACCATCTCCCTCTCGGAGGGGCCACCGGCCGCAGAGGCCTTCCAGGGCCTGCATCGGTACCTCGCGGAGACCTTTCCCCTCGTCCACCAGCACCTCGCCCGCGAGGTGGTGGCGGACCACAGCCTCCTCTATACTTGGAAGGGCTCGGACTCATCCCTGCCCCCGCTCGTCCTGCTCGCCCACCAGGATGTGGTGCCGGTGGAGCCCTCGACGGAAGGCAGGTGGACCCATCCTCCCTTCGAGGGCCGCGTGGCCGATGGCTTCGTCTGGGGGCGGGGAGCGATGGACGACAAGTCCCGGCTCGTGGCCCAGTTGGAGGCCGTGGAGGCGCTCCTGGCGGAGGGCGTCGTTCCCCGCCGCACCGTGTACCTGGCCTTCGGTCACGACGAGGAGACCCATGGTGAGGGCGCCAGGGCGCTCGCCGCGCTGCTCGCCTCCCGTGGCGTGAAGGCGGAGCTGGTGCTGGACGAGGGACAGGTGGTGACCCGCGGAATCGTCCCCGGGGTGACGGACGACGTGGCGCTCATCGGCATCGCGGAGAAGGGCGGCCTGAGCGTGGAGCTCTTCACCCGGGCCGGCGGCGGACACTCCTCCATGCCGCCGCCCCAGACGACGGTGGGCGTCATCGCCGGGAGCGTGAGCGCCCTGGAGCGGCACCCCCTGCCCGCCAGGCTCGAGGGTCCGGCGCGCGACCTCTTCGCGCACCTGGCGCCCGAGATGCCCTTCTCGCGGCGCCTGGCGTTCGCCAACCTCTGGCTCTTCCGTCCCCTCGTCCTCTCCCAGCTCACGCGCGCCCCCTCCTCCAATGCGCTGGTACGCACCACCACCGCCGCCACCCGCATCAGCGGGGGCGTGAAGGACAACGTGCTGCCCTCGGAAGCGCGGGCGGTGGTGAACTTCCGCCTCCTCCCGGGGGACTCCGTGGAGGAGGTGCTCGCTCACGTGCGGGCCACCGTGAACGACGCGCGGGTGGAGGTTCGCGCCCTTCCGGACCACCGTGAGGCCTCCCCCTCCTCGCCCACCAGCACGGAGGCCTACCGCGCCCTGGCGCGCACCATCCGGCGCTCCTTTCCCTCGACCATCGTCGCCCCCACGCTCGTCGTCGGAGGGACGGATTCCCGGTTCTACTCGGCCGTCTCCGCCAACGTGTACCGCTTCAGCCCCATGGTGGTGACCCCGGAGGACCTGGAACGCTTCCACGGCACCGACGAGCGGCTCTCCGTCGACGCCTGGCTGGGAATGGTGCGCTTCTACCGGGAACTGCTGAGCACCGTCACCGGCGCGGAGGCAGAGCCCGGGCGCTGAGAAAAAAGAGGGTGCCAATTTTCCCCGCTGCTTCGGTCCTGGGGTCGATGTGACGCGAAACACCCCAGGAGGAACACGATGAGTCACCCCGGATGGGTTCACCTGCTTGGTGCCCTGGCCCTCTGCATGCTTTCGCCCGTGGCACGGGCCTCCACTTCCCTGGCGCTCGATGTGCCCGCCCTGACCCGGAGCTCGGAGCTGGTGGTCCATGGCCGGGTGCTGCGCACCACCAGCCGCCAGGTCCAGGACACGGGGCGCATCGTCACCGACGTGGAGGTCTCGGTGACCGAGTTTCTCCGGGGCTCGGCGGCGCGCTCCTCCCTGCACGTCGTCCTGCCGGGCGGCATCGTCGGAGACCTCCGTCAGGACGTCAGCGGTGCACCGGAGCTCGCTCCCGGTGAGGAGGTGGTGCTCTTCCTCTCGCACGGTACGGAGGGACCGCGCGTGGTGGGCCTCGCCCAGGGGGCGTTCCGCGTCCACCGCTCGGAGAATGGCCGTGAGGTGCTCGCCAGCGCGGTGCTCCCCGAGGCGCTGCGGCTGGTAGACCCGCTGTCGCTCCAGCCCGTGCCCACCCAGGCGCGGACGATGGCGCTCCAGGTGCTTCGCGAGCAGGTGCGCGGGGGGGTCCATGACACGGCTTCTCCCGCTCTCGACGAGCCGACGTCGCCACCTCCCTTCGTCCGGACGCGCACGCCTCCCACCGAGAGCGCACCGGAGGGACATTGCCTGTGGTGGCCAGGGGGCAGCACGCTCACCTTCCACCAGCAGCAGTGCATGTCCGGAGAACCGGATTGCACGGCGCGCCAGGCGTCGGTGGGCCTCGCGCTCCAGGGCTGGGATGAAATCCTCGCGGGGTGCACGAGCCTGCGCCTCTCCGAGGGGCCCGTCACGGCCTCGCGGCAGGTGGGCTACGTCCCCTCTGGCCCGAACGAGAACATCATCCTCCTGAGGGATCGGGCCTGTACGCAGCCGGAGAGCGAGGACTGCTGGCGGCACGGGACGGAGACCCTGGCCATGACGACGAGCACCTTCCGGATGCGCTCGGGCGAGGTGCTCGACACGGACATCGAGCTCAACGCGGTGGCCTTCTTCTCCCAGACCCCCACCGTGGACCTTCAGGGGGCCGTGACGCACGAGCTGGGGCATGCACTGGGCCTGGCGCACTCGCCGGACTCCCGCTCGACGATGTATCCCCATTACCAGGGGCAGGGCTCCTCGAGTGCCATCGACGAGGGCTCGCGGCAGGCCATGTGCTCCATCTACCCGCCCGGGGCTCCCGCTGTAGACTGTGTCGAGGCGGAGCCCGAGCTCCGTCAGCTAACGAGCAAGCCCCAGGGGTGCAGCGCCGCCCCTGGTGCGGGAGCGGGGGCGCTGCTGCTCGGGCTGGTGACACTGTTGGCGCCGCGGCGCCGGAGACCGGAGAACGGCGGATGACCCATCCTCAGACACACGTGTCGCGGCTCACCTCGTGGCTGACCACCCTGGCGGTGGGCGTGGCCGGCTGCGGGGAGTATGGGCTGGCGGATGAGACGTATCCGGTCGAGCCGGTGGCCATCCTGGAGGGCGAGCTCCGCGCGAAGGTGGGTAGCGGGCAGGGCCCCACGGCGATGACCCTGGCGTGGGCGCCGGAGCTCGCCGCCACGGAGCGGCTCGCCTCGCTGCTGCTGGCGGAGGGGTCCTCGTGCGGGACGGAGCGGGAGGCACTCCTACAGCCGACGTCCTTCCAGCCGCACTTCCCCTCCAGCTTCGTCCTACCTCTGTCCACGACTCCCGTACCGGCCGCCCAGCTCGCGCTGGAGCCGTCGGGTGGGCGGGGCCGTCTGGCGCTCGGGTGGATCGTCTTCTTCCAGGACGACAACGGCAACGGGAGCCTGGACCTGGGCTCGGAGGGGGCGGGAGGGGAGCGTGTGGTGGCCACCTCACTCGATTCGGGGCTGGCCGTGCTCTTCCTGGATGGGACCCTTCCGTCCGAGCGCTCGGGCGCGTGGGAGCGGTGGCCTCGCGAGGTGCCTCGGGGCTTCAGCCTCCTCGGCGTCCAGCGGCCCGAGGGCGGGCCCGCGTCATTCGTCTCGCTCCCGGCCTCCACCTCGCTGGCGCTGGAGGGCTCGCGGCACGCGTGCCCGTGAGGAGGGGATGGAAGCGGCGACGCTCGAGCAATGGTATGCGCTGTACGGGTATGCCGTGCACCGCCGCTGCGTCCGGCTCCTGCAATCCGAGGCCGAGGCGGATGATGCGTTGCACGAAGTCTTCCTGCGCGCCTGGCGCTACGCGCACACGCTCCAGGGTGAAGCGCCGCTGCCCTGGCTCTACCGCATCGCGGATCGGCACTGCGTGGACCTGCTTCGCCGACGCGCGCGCCAGATTCCCTCCGAGGACGTGAAGGCGTCCCTTCCCGAGGAGGTCGCCGCTCCGGGCCCGTCCGAGCAGTTGCATCTGTTCGGTCAGGTGCTCGCGGCGTGCAAGGATCGGGTGCGTGACACCGCGATCCTCTACTACCTGGATGAGCTCACGCAGGACGAGGTGGCGGAGAGCCTCGGCTGCTCGCGCAAGACGGTGAAGGAGCGGCTCGCCCAGTTCAAGGTCGTGGCCACCCGGTTGTTGACGGGAGGCAAGGCCAGGAGAGGTACAGGATGAGCGACTTCGAGTCCCTCCGGGCCTCCCGCGAGGCGGGCCATCCCTCGGCGCTGGCGCTCGAGACGCTGGCGTTCGCGCCCGGGAGCGAGCCTCGGGCTCCGGACGTGGAGGAGCACGTGCGGGCCTGTGCCTCGTGCGAGGCACGGGTGGCGGCGCTTCGTGAGGAGCGAGCCCGTTTCCTCCAGGCCCGGCCGGCACGTGCCTTCGCGGCGCGCGTGGTGGAGCGGGAGCGTCGCGTCTCCTGGTGGAGGCGGTCGGTGTGGGCGTTCGGTGTGCTCCCCGCGGCGGTGGCCGTGGCCCTGGTCCTCCTGATGGTGCCGCCGCGTGTGCTTCAACCAGGAGCGGAAGGAGGAGGCGCGCTCCCCGTCCACCTCAAGGGTGCGCCCGCGGTGCGCCTGGAGGTGCTCGTCAGCCGCGAGGGGCGGCCCGCCGTTCCCGTGCCGGAAGGGACGCCGCTGCTGCCAGGAGACACGCTGCGCTTCCGCGTGGTCCTCCCGGAGAAGGGCCACGTCTTCATCGCCAACCTGGATGAGGCGGGCCACTTCACCCGCTACTTCCCTGCTGGTGGCACACGCGGTGCGCCGCTCGCGCCAGGCGAGCACCTGTTGCCGGGCGGCGTCGTGCTGGACGACTCGCGGGGCGAGGAGCGCATCACCCTGCTCCTGAGCCCGGAGCCGATGGAGGAGCGGGACATCGAGGCGGCCCTGCGCGGCGCCTTCGAGCGGGCCGGCGGGCTGCGCTTCGAGGAGACCGGATTGCCGGGCCAGTCGGTGGCGCGCTTCCACCAGAAGGGGACGCGGTGAGGTGGGGCGCGCTGGCCGCGCTGCTGCTGTGCTCCGGGGTGTCGGCCGCCGGGGTGGCGGACGAGCTGCGGGTGGCGGTGGTGGTGGGCAGCAACGTGGGCGTCGGTGGAGATGTGCCCCTGGAGTACGCCGAGGCGGATGCCCGGCGCTTCCACCAGCTGCTGCTGGAACTGGGCGGGGTCTCTCCCGAGCACGCCTTCCTGGTGACGGCGGGAGACGCGGCGGCGGTCCGTCGCGCGCTGGCCGAGGCGCAACGGGTGCTGGCGCGCGAGAGACCCCAGGGACCGAGTGCCCTGGTGCTCTACGTCTCCTCCCATGCCGACGCGGAGGCGCTGCACCTGGAGGGAACGCGGTTGCCCCTGGCCGAGCTGAAGCAGGTGCTCTCGGCCTCGCCGTTCACCCTGCGGCTCGCCATCCTGGATGCGTGCCGCACGCCCGTGGCCTCCCGCGCCAAGGGGGGTGTGCCCGTCTCCGAGGAGGTTCCGGTCCGCCTGGAGGTTCCTTCCCAGGTGGAGGGGACGGTGCTGCTGATGTCGGCCGCGGAGGGAGAGCCCGCCCAGGAGTGGCCCTCCCTGCGTGGCTCGCTCTTCACGCACCATGTGCTCTCGGCCCTGCACGGCCTGGCGGATGGAGATGGCGATGGCGCCATCACCCTGTCCGAGGTCTATGCGCATGCCTGGCGCCACACCCTCGCGGGCTCCACGCTGAGCGGCGCCGGGACGCAGCACCCGAGCTTCGACATCCGCTCGAGCGGTTGGGGCGAATGGGTGATGGCACGCCCGGCGCGGCTCGGGGCCAGCCTGGTGCTCGGCGAGGACGTGGAGGGCAGCCTCTGGGTGGCGGACCACCAGCAGGAACTGGTGGCGGAGATCCGCAAGTACCGGGGCGAGTCCAAGCGGCTGGCGGTGAAGCCCGGCCGCTACCGGGTGGTCCTCCCCCAGGGACGGTTCGCGGAGGCCACGGATGTGCTGCTCGGCTGGCGGACGGAGCGGGTGCTGACACGCGCCGATTTCATCCGGGTCCCCCTCGAGCGGGCCCGCCTGCGGGGGAGCCAGCCCCTGGTGCCGCGCCCCTGGTCGGTGAGCGCCGGCTACGCCCTGTCCTCCGGCTCGGTGCGCGGCATGGCGCCGGAGCACTTCGGCGAGGTGGGGTTGAGGCACCGCGTTTCCCGGTTCGTGGCGCACGCGCGGCTGGGCTTCACGCGCGCCCGCATGGAGCGCGAGACCTTCGCTCTCTCCCAGACGGAGCTGCGGCTCTCGCTGGGCGGGGGTCTCCTGTTGCCAGCGGGGCCGGTGGAGCTCACCCTCGGGGCCGAGGGACAGGGCACCTGGGTGCGGCAATCCATCGCCCGGGTGGACGAGGAGCAGGCTGGCCGCATCTTCGGCATCGAGGAGCCTCCGCGCTGGGGACTCATCTGGGGCGTGGGGCCCTTCGCCTGCGTGACGTACTCCTTGTCGGAGCGGCTCCTGTTGGGAGTAGAGGGCTCCGCCGGGCTCACGCGCGCGCCCCGATACGATGGCTCGGTGGAGCTCCGGCCCTCGGCCCAGCTGCACCTGTCCGTGCACTGGACCCTCTGACGGGTGATGGGAAGCAACTCCAACGTTCGCGGCTCGTGTGAACAGGAGGTCAGTTGGGTAGGATCGCGAGGTTGCGCTTCCAGAAACGATCGCTCTGCCCATGCCCCCGCCCCCGCCGGTAGCCCACCTGTGTTCGACACAGGCGCTCTCTCCAGCCAATCAAGAGCAGCCCCTTTCCAATGCCGTCTCGGGCGGGGCCGCCGACGGCATCCTGCGGCACCTCGTCGAGAGCAGCGAGGAGCTCATCGCGGCGCTGGACACGTCCTTCCGCTTCACCGCTTTCAACCGTGCCTACCGGGAAGAGTTCATCAGGAGCTTCGGCGTCCCGATCGAGCTGGGGATGGACCTGCGGGATGCCCTGGCCCACCTGCCGTGTGAACAGGCCATCCTGGTGGAGTCGTGGCAGCGGGCGCTCCAGGGAGCGCAGTACTCCACCATCGCCGCCCTCGGGAGCGCGCAACGCAGCCAGAACGTCTACGAGTTCGGCTTCCGCCCCCTCCGGGATTCGACGGGGACGCTCGTGGGGGCCTTCCACATCGCCCGCGACGTCACCGAGCGGCAGCGGGCGCGGGAGCAGCTCCCCACGGAGCTGGAGAAGCTCGTGCGCGAGAGGTCGGCCCGCCTGGAGGCGGCCACGCTGGAGCTGGAGCGGGTCAGGGCGGCCCGCGAGCACCTCCTCGCGGTGTTCGAGCGCATCTCCGATGGCTTCGTCGCGTACGACCGGGAGTGGCGCTTCACCTACGTGAACCGGAACGCGGAGGTCTACCTCCGCCGGAATCGGGAGGAGCTGCTCGGACAGAGCATGTGGAGCGTCTTTCCCGGGATGGTGGGCTCGCGGCTCCATGCGTTTCTCCACCAGTCGGTGGGTGAGCAGCGGCCACTCGAGGCCGAGCTGCCCTCCACCTTCTCGGACCGGTGGTTGCGCCTCGTCACCTATCCCTCCACCGAGGGCCTCTCCGTCTACTTCCGTGACATCACCGAGCAGCGTGTGAGCCAGGAGGCGCTGCGCTCCTCCGAGGAGAAGCTGCGGGGCATCGTCTCGTCCGCGGCGGATGCGATCATCGCCGTGGACGGGCAGCAGCGCATCCGTATCTTCAACGAGGGCGCGCGCCACACCTTCGGGTACACGCCCGAGGAGGTGCTGGGCCAGCCGCTCTCGCTGCTCCTGCCCGAGACGCGGCGCGAGGTGCATGACCAGCACATGCGGAGCTTCGCGGCGTCGGCCGAGGTGGCCTCCCGCCGCATGGGCGCGCGCCTGTGCGTGGAAGGCCAGCGCAAGAGCGGCGAGGTGTTTCCGGCGGAGGTCTCCATCACCCGGCTCGAGCTCGGCAACGAGCAGGTGTTCACGGCCGTGCTGCGGGACATCACCGAGCAGCGGCGTGCCGAGGAGCAGCAGCGCTTCCTGGCCGAGGTGGGTGCCACGCTGGCGTACTCGCTCGACTTCCAGGACACCCTGCGGGCCGTGGTGAAGCTCGTGGTGCCAGGGCTCGCGGACGGATGCATCCTCACCGCCGATGGCGGGCAGCCGGCGGGCCAGGCCTCCGTGGTGTCGGCGGTCGAGCCGGAGTTGGAGTGCTCCCTCCGGGAGGTGCTCACCCGACCTTCCGGCCTCGGGGGTCCCGTGGGGACCGCCCTGGAGCAGGCGGCCCGGACGGGAGAGCCGGTGGTGCTCTCCGACGCGCCCATCCTGGCCATTCCCCTGCGCATCCAGGAGCGGATGCTGGGGGTGCTCGCGCTGGTGCTGAACTGCCCGGCGCGGCGCTTCGGCGTCGAGGAGTACACCCTGGTCCGAGAGGTCGCGCGTCGCGCCACCCTGGCGCTCGAGAACGCGCGCCTGTACCACACGGCGCAGCAGGCCATCGCCGTGCGGGACGAGACGCTCGGCATCGTCTCGCATGATCTGCGCTCGCCCCTGAGCGCCATCTCGCTGCTCAGCAGCGCCATCGAGCTGTACCAGATTCCCCAGACGCACGAGGGAGACCGGGCCCGCGACTCGCTGAAGCGGATCCGCCAGTCCGTGGGCGACATGAACCGGCTCATCGAGGATCTGCTGGCGGTGGCCCGTATGGAGGCCGGGCGCCTGTCGTTGGATCCCGAACCGCTGGAGGTGTCCCGGCTGCTCTCGCAGGCGCTCGAGACGCTCGAGCCGCTCGCCGGGGCCAAGGCCCTCCGGCTCGAGGCGACCCGGGATTCCCCCCTGCCGCCCGTGCGCGCCGACCGGGCGCGGGTGCTCCAGGTGCTCCAGAACCTGGTGGGCAACGCCATCAAGTTCACGCCCTCGGGAGGCTCCATCCACCTGCGGGCGGAGCTGGACGGTAGGTGGGTGCGCTTCTCCGTCTCGGATACGGGCACGGGCATCGAGCCCGACGCCCTCCCGCACGTCTTCGATCGCTTCTGGCAGGCGCGCCACACGCGTCACATGGGCGCGGGCCTGGGCCTGGCGATCGTCAAGGGCATCGTCGAGGCGCACGGTGGGAAGATCCGGGTGGAGAGCACCCTGGGCCAGGGCACGTCCTTCATCTTCACGCTGCCCCTGGCCTGAGCCGTCCTCAGAACAGCCGGACCCCCAGGAAGAACGCGGTGCTCAGCCCCAGACGGGTCCACCGGCGCTCCTCCCGGGTGAACGCATGCTCGCCTCGGGTGAGGGTGAGCGCGTAGTCGCCGGTGGAGAAGCGCAGGCGGGCTTCGCCCCCCACGAAGAAGCGGGACTCGGGCGAGGGGAAGTAGTTGCCACCCAGACCGATGCCGAAGGCCGGCGCACGGCCCCGGCCCTCGTAGCGGTAGTCCGGGGCGGTGACGGTGGTGCGCGTCTCCATCACGCCCCCGAGCAGGACGCCGTAGAGGTCCGCCTTGCGGTAGTTCCGGTCGGCCAGGGTGAAGTGGTAGCTCAGCCGGCCGAAGCCGGAGAAGTCACGGCGCGAGACATCGCGCTCGGAGAACAGGTTCGGCACCCAGCAGGCGAGCGCGCATTGGTTGACGTCGACTTCCGCGCCGAGGGACAGCGTGCCGGGGCCCACCTGGATGACCCCGAGGTCCACGGCGGCGCCGGCCTCCACGGAGAGCGGGAGGAGCGAGGCGGCTCCTTCCAGGCGGAGGTCGAGGTTGCCCGGGCGCATGAGCGGGCGGGGCTCCTCGGCCTGGGCCAGGGCTGGCGCCGCCGTGAGCCAGCCGAGCAGGAGCAGTCCGCGGCCGAGGGCGGGGGAGGTCACGGTTCCTCGCTCTTCGGGTTCCACGGAAGCTCCAGGGTGAACGTCGCGCCCCGGCCGAGCCCGTCGCTGTGCGCGCGCAGGCAGCCTCCCATGGAGCGGGCGTGCAACGCGCAGCTGTGCAGCCCGAAGCCATGGCCGTCCTTCTTGGCGGTGAAGCCGTACTGGAAGATGCGCAGCATGTTCTCCGCGGGGATGCCGATGCCGTTGTCGCTCACCTGGAGCTGAACGTACTCACCGATGTCGCGGATGTGCACCTCCAGGCGGCGCCGTGGCGACTGGGAGGCCATCAGGGCGTGTTTGGCGTTGCTGATCAGGTTGACGAGGATCTGCAGCAACTTGTGCCGATCCGTGTGGAGTCTCGGCAGCTCGGTGTAGTCGCGCAGCACCTCGATGTCGAGCGACTGACGCAGCTGGATGCGCAGGGCGTCATCGGCGGTGGCGCACACGTCGACGTCCTCGAGGATCTGCATCGTCCGGGAGGCGAGCGACTGCTGCACGGCGATGATGTTGGTGACGTGGTCGAGGTTGTTCTGCAGCCCCTCCATCTCCTTCAGGAGGTTCGTGTTCTCCTCGACGAGCGCCTCGGTGGCCGCGGAGAGGTAGCGCGGGAGGAGCTTTCCCTTCGGGTCCTCGGTGAGGTAGCGGACGAGGTCCTCCTGGTGCTCCATCAGCAGGCTGGTGGCCCGGGTGAGGGGCTGGATGCGCGACTGGCGCAGCCGGCTCTCCATGATGGAGGCGGAGACCTTGACGCTGCTGATGACGTTGCCCACGTTGTGCAGGACGGTGGTGGCGATCTCCTCGCGCCCGGCCACGCGCGCGGACTCCACGAGCTGGAGGTGGGCCTCGCGCAGCTCCTGGGTGCGCTCCTGCACCCGCTGCTCGAGCTCGTCATGGGCCCGGCGCAGCACCTCCTCCGCGCGCTTGCGATCCGTGATGTCGGTGGCGACGCTGGCCACCGCGTAGGCCTCGCCGTGGGTATCGAGCAGCGGGAAGCGGACGGACAGATAGGTATGGATGCCATCCGACAGGGGTATCTCCTGTTCGTGTGTCACCGGGCCCGCCGCGTCCAGCGCCTGCTGGTCCTCCGCCTTGCGCCTGGCGGCCCACTCGGGCGACAAGATCTCGTCATCCGTCTTGCCGACCATGTCCTCGGGGGAGTGCTTCGTCAGCGATGCGAACTGCCGGTTGACGAACAGGTAGGGACCCTTGACCGACTTCACGTAGATGACGGCGGTGCTGTGGTCGATCAGCGCCTGCAGCAGGTTGCGGCTGGAGCGCAGCTCGGCCTCGGAGCGCTGGAGGTCGTCCACGTGCTGCTGCAGGTCGCGCCAGGCGGACTGGAGCTGCCGGCCCATCCTCGTGAAGGCATCGGTGAGCTCGCCGAGCTCGTCATGGCGGTCGAGGGAGGGCAGTGGCGTCTCCCATCTTCCCTGGCTGATGGCGCCCGCCGCCGTGGCGAGCTGGTGGATGGGGATGACGATGCCGCGGGCGAAGAGCAGCGTCACCAGCAGCGCCAGCAGCAGCGAGCCCAAGGTGGTGGCGAGGATGACGAGTCCGATCGCCCGCTCGCTGGCGAGGATGGCGGAGAGGGGCCTCTCGGTGACCACGGTCCACTGGATGGAGGCATGGCCCGCGGGGCGGATGCGCGCGAAGGCCTGGAGGAAGCCGGGCCGGTTGGGGGTGTCCAGCAGCGTGCCTCTGGGCCGGCCGAGGATCTCCCCGGCGTCCTCCGGGCGCTCGGTGCGCAGGGTGATGCCGGTGCCCCGCTGGCCGCCATGGAGCCGCTGGGGCTCGGGGCCCGAGAGGTAGTCGCCGGAGGCATCGACCAGGTACACGTGGTCCGAGGTCTCGTTGGGGGTGAGCGGTTGGAGGAGGGGCGTCAGGGGAGCGGAGACCACCAGCACGCCGGCGACGCTGCCGTCGAGCGCGAAGAGAGGCGAGGCGTAGCGGATGAAGGGCCGGGGTGGGGACAGCGGGCGTCCGTCCGGTGTGGTGGCCAGCTCGATAGGACTCACGAAGACGGGCGCCAGCTGGCCGGAGATGCTGGTGAGGCCCATGGCTCCGGACAGGAGCGCCTCGTTCTTTTCCGAGGACCCGGGCTTCAGCCGGGTGCTCCGGCCTTCGAGGGAGACGGTCAGCTGCTCCTGCCCGGTGCGGTCGAGCACGCTGATGCCATCGAAGAGTCCGCCGGAGCGGCGGAGGAAGCCATGGAAGAGGTCCTCCACGTCTCTCGAGGGCGGGGCCGGGGTGGTGGCGAGGGCATTGGCGTAGCGCTGGAGCGGCGGAGCCTGGCCGAGCAGGAGCACGTTGTTGATGGAGCGCAGGAGGATGGCCTCGACGGCGGTGGCCTTGGCCTCGGTGGCCTGCAGCAACTGTGGCTGGCTGGACTCGATGCGCGCCGAGGAGGAGCGCTGGATGTTGTAGATGGAGGTGATGGCCGCTGGAATGAGCAGCACCAGGGCCACGCGCGCCACCATGCGCAGGTAGAGCGGTGAGCGCAGCAGCGAGGGGCGCCTCCCGGCCGCGGGTAGAGGTGTTCCGGCGCGCTGGGGAGGAGGTCCCTCGGCCATCTCAAGGTTCCGCGGAGGGGGGCGGGAACAGGGCTTCCGCCTGCTGTTGGGCCTGGGCCGCGGCCTGCTCGGGTGTCAGCCGGCCCAGGAGCATGTCGTGGTAGGTGGTGCCGAGAATCTCGGCGAGCTGGGGCCACTGTGGCACGGCGGGGCGCATCCAGTCCTGGAGCTGGCCGGCCTGGCCGAGCTGGTCCATGACGGAGAACACCGGGTAGCGGCGGACGAGCTCGGGGTCGCGCAGCAGGCTCTTGCGCGGCATGCCCCCGCTGCCGTGCCCCGCCAGCAACCGCTGCGTCTCGCGCGAGGTGAGCCAGACGAGCGCCTGCCAGGCCAGCTCGCGCCGTGGGCCGATGTTGGCGGGGATGCCGAGGCTCCAGGTGCCGATGGGCGTCACCGCCGCCTCGCCGGGCGCATGAGGCGCCGCCGTGTAACCGACCTTCCCCGCCACGACGGAGGAGGGAGTCTCCTCCACGAGGTACGTGCGGGCGCCCCACTCGTAGGTCATCGCCACGCTCCCCCGGGCCATGCGGAGCGGGCGCTGGTCCCAGGCCGTGTTGACGACATCGGGGGGAGACACCTTCAGCAGCTCCAGGGCGAAGCGGGCCGCGGCCACGCCCTTGGGGGTGTTCAGGGTGGGGCGGCCCCGGGCGTCCAGCAGCGGCTGGCCGAAGGCGGCGTAGAAGTGGGCCATCTGCTGGCCGAAGGGCTGGCCCCGCTGGCCGTTCCAGAGGATGCCGTAGTTGCCGGCTTCCGGCTTCTGGTACTGCCGCGCCACCGCGAGCAACTCCTCGGTGGTACGGGGCGGCCGCAGGCCATCGGCGGCCAGCAGATCCTCGCGGTACCAGAGCAGCTCGGCGTGTGTCTGGATGGGCAGGCCGAGCTGTCGCCCCTGGTAGCGGCCCTGGGCGTAGGCGATGTCCAGGAAGTCCTCGGGTTCCACCTGGGCGCGCGAGCGGGAGATGAGCTCGTCGAGAGGCAGCAGCACGTTCCGCTCCCCGTACTCGCCCATCCAGACCGCGTCGACGCTGACGATGTCGTACGCGCTGAGCTTGTCCTGGGCGTTGCGCAGCGTCATCCGCCGCACGTCATCGTAGCCGACCACCTCGAGCTCGAACCTGGCGCCGGTGAGTTGCTCCAACTCGGCGGAGGCCTCCTGGATGGCCAGCGCGAAAGGGTCTCCGATGAGCAGCACCCGGAATGTCTCGCCGCGCAGCGAGGGAAGGCTGGAGTCGGCTGGCGTGCTGGCGGACTCGGGGGCACGCGAGTGGCGAGCGGACAGGACGAGCGCCGCGAGCACGGCCCCGGTGATGAGCACCACTGCCAGGAGCACCCACGGACGCGGACGGCGAGAGGGGCGCGCGTTGTCGTCCATGATGCGAATTCTAGTGCCACAGGTTCACTACCCGTGCCAGCCCCGAAGTCGTTCCTGCTCGCGGGGCAGGCGTGGACCCGTCTCCATGGGAGCGGACGGCTCGCCACCTGCTGGGGATTCACCGCGTGGCGCACGTGGCGCGGGCCGCGCGGCTGGGCGAACAGGCCCTCGTTGAACCACTGCTCTCGGCGGAGCTGCTGCTCACCGGGTTCGTTGAAGGCCCAAAGACCGTTCCATGACCAGGCTACTTGATGAGGCCGATCTCCCGCAGACGCTGCTTGAGGAAGGCGTCGGCGGTGATGGGGGGCTGGCCGGGGTTCTCGGGGGTGACGGTGCCCGGCAGCGGCTTCAGCACGCACTCCGGATAGGGGTGCACGAAGAAGGGCATGGAGTAGCGCGTGTTGTCCTCGGCGGCCGAGGGCGGATTGACGACGCGGTGGGTGGTGGAGGGGATGACGTTGTTGGTGATGCGGCTGAGCATGTCACCCGAGTCCACGACGATCTGCCCGCGCAGCGTGTCCACGGGAATCCACTCGCCATCGCGGGTGAGGATCTCGAGGCCCGAGGCGGTGCCCTCGCACAGCAGGGTGATGAGGTTGATGTCCTCGTGCTCGGCGGCGCGGACGGCGCCGGGGATGAACTTGTCCTTGAGGGGCGGGTAGTGGATGACGCGCAGCACCGAGGTGCCGTCCTGGGCCATGTCGCTGAAGGTGTTGCGGTCGATGCCGAAGAACTCGGCGATGGCCTGCAGCATCACGGAGGCGGCCTCGTCGAGCGCGCGGTAGAGCTCGAGCGTGTTGGCGCGGAAGGAGGCGACCTCCTCGGGCCAGACGTTGTGGGCGGCGACGTCGGGGCGGCGCGGGTGGCCCTCGGGGAGGTCGCGGCCGACGTGCCAGAACTCCTTGAGGTCGCCGACGGTGCGGTTCTTCGCGTGCTCCTTGCCGAAGGGGGTGTAGCCGCGCTGCCCGCCGAACTCGGGGACGTGGTAGCGGTGCTTCACGTTCTCCGGGAGGCGGAAGAAGGCCTCCACGTCCGCGTAGGTGCGGCGGATGAGCGCGTCCTCGATGCCGTGTCCTTCCACGGAGACGAAGCCGAACTCCTTGAGGGCCTCGCCGAACACCCGGACGAAGCGAGCGCGCTCCTCGGGGTTGCCGGAGCGGTAATGGGACAGGTTGACGAGCGGGATGCGACGGGAGGAACGCGACATGGCGCGCACACTGTAGCCGTCACCCGGGCGTGACGTGAACCGCCCGGGGGTGAACCGGCCACCTAGAAGATGGCCGCCTCGCACGGATTGCTGAGGGCCCTGCTGTCGCACAGGGTGATGTCCTGGAGGAAGGCGTCCTTCTGGCCGGGCTGGCAGGTGTCGAGCCTCTGGTAGCACCTGACCTGGCTCTCGATCGTGGTCACGTCGTCCTCGGCGCACGCGTGGAGGTTCTGCTCGCACCGGCTCGGGTCCAGGGCGGGCAGGGGCGCGCGCTCCATGCAGGGCCGGGCCTTCTGATCCACGTCGGCGTACGCCGCCGCCAGATCCGCGCAGGCGGTGCTCCGGCACCCGGCGAGCCAGAACCCGGCGGCCAGGGGGACGAGCACCCATCCAGACTTCCGCATGGGGCCAACTCCTTGTTAGAAGAGGGAAAAGGGGCATCCTACCGGGCGGGCAGCCGACCGGGCGGGAGGCGGGCCTGTCCTGTCCACAGTCGGGCAGGAGGGGATTCGGGGAGTGGCGGGGTACACCGGGTGTGCGGCAACCCTCCATCTTGCCTTGACTCCCCTGGTCTTCTCCCGTAGATCGGGCCCCCTTTGCATCCTCGGGCAGGTCCGTCCGAGGAAATGCACTCCGGCCTTTCACGGGTTGAAACAACCCGGACAAAAACCAGGGGTTCTACGATGTACGCAGTCATTCGCACGGGCGGGAAGCAGTACCGCGTGGCCGAGGGCGACGTGCTCCGGATCGAGAAGGTCTCGGGGAACGTGGGCACCGAGGTGACCTTCAACGACGTCCTGATGCTCGGTGGTTCCGACAGCCCGAAGGTGGGGCAGCCGACCGTGTCGGGCGCCAAGGTCGTGGGCAAGATCCTGGCCCAGGACAAGCACCGCAAGGTGCTGCACTTCCGCAAGGAGAAGGAGGGCTGGACGCGCCGCCGTGGCCACCGTCAGCCCTACACCGAGGTCAAGGTGACCTCCATCTCCGGCTAGTCCGGGTCACAACTTCCCGGAGCGTCGAGTGGCGCGCCGGCAGCATCAGGGATCGGTGTCATGGCTCATAAAAAGGGACAGGGTTCTTCGCGCAACGGTCGCGATTCCAATCCGCAGTACCGCGGCGTGAAGGTGTTCGCGGGCGAGACCGTCAGCGCGGGGAGCATCCTCGTGCGGCAGCTCGGCACGGTCATCCACCCGGGCTCCAACGTGAAGCTCGGTCGTGACTACACCCTCTATGCCACGGTGGATGGAGTGGTGAAGTACGAGCGCCAGGGACGGGACCGCAAGAAGGTCTCCGTCTATCCGGCCCAGGCGAGCGCCTAGTCCAGGCGTCGTCGTCTGAAGGGGCCCGCGCGTAGCGGGTCCCTGTTTGCCTCGTGAGCGGGTCGCTCCCGGTCCACGTGCCTTCGGGCGGTGGACGTGGAGGCGGCCCGTTCCGCATTTCTGGGGTCTGGGATGAAATTCGTCGATGAAGTCCGCATCCACGTGAAGGCCGGGGACGGAGGCAACGGGGCCGTTGCCTTCCGCCGGGAGAAGTACGTCGATCGCGGCGGTCCGAGCGGTGGAGACGGGGGCGATGGAGGCTCGGTCATCTTCGTGGCCGATCCCCAGCTCACCACGCTGCTGGACTACCGCTACCAGCAGCACCACCGGGCGAAGAACGGTGAGCAGGGCATGGGCAGCGACTGCAATGGCCGCTCGTCGGATGACCTGGTCCTCAAGGTGCCGGTGGGTACGCTCATCCGGGACGCGGACACCGACGAGCTGCTGGCGGACCTGAGCGATGCCGACCAGCGCGTGGTGGTGTGCCAGGGCGGCCGGGGTGGCCTGGGCAACATGAACTTCGCCACCTCCACGCGGCAGACGCCGCGCTTCGCCCAGGATGGCACCAAGGGCGAGGAGCGCACCCTGCGGCTGGAGCTGAAGCTGCTGGCCGACGTGGGGCTGCTGGGCTTCCCCAACGCGGGCAAGAGCACGCTCATCTCCATCGTGAGCCGGGCGCGGCCGAAGATCGCCGACTACCCGTTCACCACGCTGGTGCCGAACCTGGGCCTGGTCCAGTACAAGGACGGCCTGTCCTTCGTGATGGCGGACATCCCCGGTCTCATCGAGGGCGCCAGCGAGGGTGTGGGGCTGGGGCTCCAGTTCCTGCGGCACGTGGAGCGCTGCAAGGTGCTCATCCACCTGCTGGACATGGGCGCCGAGGGCGAGGGGCGTGATCCGCTGCACGACTTCGACGTCCTCAACACGGAGCTGCGCAAGTACAGCGAGGAGCTGTCGGGCAAGCCGCAGGTGGTGGCGGCCAACAAGCTGGATCTGCCGAACGCGCAGGAGCGGCTCGGGACGGTGACAGAGGAGATGCGCAAGCGGGGCATCGCCGTGTTCCCCGTCTCGTGCGCCACGGGCCAGGGCATGCAGCCGCTGCTCGACGCGGTGGCCGAGGTGCTCTTCACCGGCAAGACGGACAAGCTGCACGTGGAGCCGCCGCCGAAGCCCCGGGCGGAGAAGAAGGCTCCCGCCGCGCGGCCCTCCGAGCCCGCCGTGAAGAAGGCCGCGGCGAAGAAGGCTCCGGTCAAGGCCCCCGCGAAGAAGGCGGCGGTCGCGAAGAGGGCCGCGCCCGTGAAGAAGGCTCCGGCGAAGAAGGCGGCGGTCGCGAAAAAGGCCGTGGCCGCGAAGAAGGCCGCGCCCGTGAAGAAGGCTCCGGCGAAGAAGGCCGTGGCCGCGAAGAAGACCGTGGCGAAGAAGGCTCCCGTGAAGAAGGCGGCGGCCCGGAAGGTGGCCACGAAGGCGGCGAAGAAGGCACCGGCGCGCAAGGCGGCGTCGAAGAAGGCCGCGCCGAAGCGGGCCCGGAGGTCCTGACGCGATGGCGGGCGGCGGTCCTCATTACGAGAAGCTCGAGAAGGCTCCGGTGGAAGCGGAGGCCCTCCTGCTCGACGTGCGCAAGGAGAAGATCGACAAGGTCATCTCCCAGCGCACGCGCACCTTCACGGTGGTGTTGGATCGGCTGGAGGACAGCTTCAACATGGCCGCGGTGCTGCGCACCTGCGAGGCCAATGGCCTCCAGGAGGTGCACGTCATCGTGAACCCCGAGGCGCCCTTCATGCCGAACTCGCGGGTGGCGCAGGGCTGCGACAAGTGGCTCGACGTGAAGCTCTACAAGGACTTCGCCTCGTGCCGCGAGCACCTCAAGTCGCGCGGCTTCGCCCTGTACGCCTCGGCCATCCGCGAGGACGCCACCAGCCTCTACTCGCTGCGCTTCGACTCGAAGATCGCCCTCGTCTTCGGCAACGAGCGCGAGGGCGTGAGCCAGGAGGTGCTGGAGCAGTCGGACGGCACCTTCTGGATTCCGATGCGCGGTTTCAGCCAGAGCCTGAACATCTCGGCCGCCGCGTCGGCCTCCATCACCCGGGCGATCTCCTGGCGCGAGGAGCACCTCGGGCGCGTGGGAGACCTCACCGAGGCGGAGGCCCAGGAACTGCGTGACCGCTTCTACGTGCTCGCCGTGAAGCAGCGGCGGCGCATCTTCAAGAAGCAGCCCCCGTCCAGGCCTTGAATGCAGGGGCCGGGGGCCCGTCTGTAGGTACAGTTGGAACCGCGGGCCGAGCGCCCGCCTGGAGAGAGCTCAAGCCATGTACCTCGAGAAGCTGCTCGTGACCCTGCTGGCCGCGCCCGTGATGGCCACGGCGCCTGCCACTGTCTCCCACCAGGTGGTCGCCCAGGCGCCCGCCGCGCAGGCGCCCGCTCCCCAGGCCGCCCCCAAGGCGGAGGCGCCGAAGGCCGCCGAGGCTCCGAAGCCGGCGGAGGCGCCGAAGGCCGCCGAGAAGAAGATGACTCCGGAGGTGAAGGACCTGGTGGACCGGATGCAGGCCTTCTACGAGAAGACGCAGGACTTCTCGTCCGACTTCAAGCAGGACTACAAGTACAAGGCGCTGCGGCGCACGCAAACCTCGACGGGCAAGGTCATCTACAAGAAGCCGGGGTTGATGCGCTGGGAGTACGAGAAGCCCTCCAAGCGCACCTTCGTGCTGGCCGGCGAGAAGGTGTACGCGTTCGACCCGGAGGCGCAGACGCTGAGCGTGGGTCGCATCGACACCAGCCAGCTGTCGGCGTCGGTGACGTTCCTCTTCGGCCAGGGGAATCTGGCGAACGAGTTCTCCATCTCCAAGGGCGAGTGCAAGGACTGCAAGGGCACGCTGCTGGTGCTGGACCCGCTGAAGAACGAGCCGCGCTTCCGCCAGGTGCGCCTGGAGGTGGACCCGAAGACGGCGCAGGTGCTGAAGAGCACGGTGGTGGATCCGGACGGCAGCGAGAACGCCATCGCCTTCCTGAACCTGAAGACGAACGTGGGTGTCGCGGCGGACGCCTTCAAGCTCAACCCGCCCGAGGGCACGCGCATCGACGACTTCACCAAGACGCAGCAGCGGAAGTAGCCGGTGCGGAGCGCGCGTCTCGGGGCCCTGTTGCTGGTGCTCGCCGGGTGTCACCGGGGAGCGGCGGGTCCCGCCGCGCCCGAGCGGCCGGGCAGCCTCGCGGACCAGACGCTGCCGCTGTTGCCCTCGCCCCACCTGCGGCTCGTGGTGGAGGGCCACTTGAATGGACGTCCGGTGCCGGTGGTGCTGGACGTGTCCCGGGCGCTCTCGGCGGTATCCGAGGGCTGCTGGGATGAGAAGATGCCCCCGCCGCCCATCATGGGCAATGCGCGTGTGCCGGACGTCTACGCCGGACCCGGAGGCCTGCGAGACTGGCCGCTGGTGCGCGTGCCGGGCCTGCGGGTGGGGAGTGTTCCGCTGGGACCTCGAGGCATGGGTCTCACCGGCGAGCGCACCTGCTCGGTGACGCTGGGGGCGGACGTACTGTCTGCGTATGCCTTCACGGTGGACCCGCTGCGGCGGGAGGTGACCTTCGAGAAGTCGCGCCCGCGCGCGGAGTACCTGGCGCAGGCGGCGGCTCCCGGGGCGGACCCGGCCGAGGAGGTGTACCGGCTCGAGCTCACGAGAGACCCGGTGGGCGACTGGCCGCTGATCGCGGCGCGGGTGACGCAGGAAGAGGCGGCCCTCACCGGACCCTACGTGCTGAGCACGCGTGAGCCCTTCTCGCGGCTCGCGATGGGAGCCGCGGAGGCGCAGGGAATACAACCGCTGGAGACCGCGGCCAATCTGCCCCCGAGGGCCTACGTGGTGGACGCTGTGGAGCTGTCCTCGGACGTGGGGGTGAAGCCGCTGGTGATGGAGGCCGGGGTGGGGTGGAGGAATCCGACCACGCTGGGCCGTATCGGACCGGACGTCTGGGGCCACTTCCGCACGACGGTGGACGTGCAGGGAGACACGCTGGTGTTGCGCCGGCCGCGCGTGCAGGTCGTCGAGGACCGCCAGCGCTGCGCGAGATCGGGAGCCCCGAACGCGGAGGAACTCCGGGAGGAGTCCTGTTTCGGGCTGCACGTGAGGCGAGGTGCGGAGGGGCGGACGGCGGTCACGGGGGCGGTGTTCCGAGACCTGCCCGAGGGCGGCCGGGTGCACCTGGAGCCGCTGGGCGAGGACGGCAAGCCGCTGCCACTGGACTGCAAGGTGGGGTTCTCGTTCGCGCCGACGAGCCGGGGCGCGACGACACAGCACCTGGTGCCGTGGCCGAGGCTGGCGCAGTCGATGCCCGAGTGCAGCGAGGCCCTGAAATCAGTACGCGGGTACACGCTGGCGCTGTTCGAGGAGGGGCAACTGCAGGAATGCCCCAACGCGTGCATCTTCGTGCACCAGCCGAGCACGGGGCGGACGGTCTGCGAGTGTCAGCCGACGCCGCTGGGAGACACGATGGCGGTGCCTCGGCGAAGCAATACGCCGAAGCCACCGACACAGAAGGAACGCGAGCAGGAACCCGAGGACCCTCACTGAACCCACTATCCCCTCTCCCTTTGGGAGAGGGACGGGGTGAGGGTATCAATCGTCCGGGGTTCCCATCCGCGGCTACCGAGCCGACGGCACCACGGCCATCGAGAAGGATTCTGGCCACCAGGATGTGCCCTTTACGCACCTGTGTCACGCTCCCAACCTGTTGGGAAAAGAGAGGCATATGCGCGGCACGTGGAGTGGGCTCGGATTGCTGCTGGTGGTGCCTTGGCTGGTGGGCTGTGTGAGCGGGCCCCAGATTCGCTTGGACACAGGTCAGGGCGCGCCCATTGTCTACACCCCGCCGGCCTCTGAACCTCCGCCGGTGGAAGTCCGCGAGGAGGAGTTCGTCTCGTCTCTGGCGGACCTGCTACTGGACATGCCCCTGGCCGTGGACATGCCTCGGTGAGAAGGCGGGATACAGCGCGCTTCTTGGGAAGGAGGCTCGCGAGACCCGGCCCAGAGGATGATGGATCGTCAGTGCGTACTCTTGGACTCCACGGATGGCTGCCTCGTGCCGCCAACAGGCGCGCCGCCTCCAGAGATGCTGGCACGCATGCGGCTGGCGCTCTCGTCCGCCATGGACACCGTGTGGGAGGGAGCAGCCGTGCCCATCAGCGAGTACCTGGATCCGCTGGCTTTCAAGCTCATGGTCTGCACGGCGATGAGCACCTATCTGCTCACGTTGATGATTCCCGAGCCAGTGACCAAGGGACTGGCGGCGATACTGACTTTGTACCTGGTGGCGTACCTGGGCCTGGGGCCGGTGTGGTCCATGGTGGAGGCCGGCTGGAAGTTGCTGGAGGAGACGAAGCGCGCCACCACCACCGAGGAGATGAAGGCGGCGGGCCACCGTTTCGGTCGGGTGCTGGGGGACAGTGGCATGCGCGTGCTGCTGCTGCTGGCGACGGCGGCGTTGTCGGGTGAGACGAACTTCGTGAGCAAGGGGCCGAAGCTTCCGGGCTTCGGACGAGCGGCGCTGGCCTCACCGGCGCGCATGGGTGTGATGCTGGAGGCGGCGGGGCAGGTACGGTCGGTGGCGCTGGGCGCCAAGCAACTGACCGTGGTGTTGGCGCCCACGGCCGTAGCCGCCACTTCCATGAGGCAGGGCGACGGTTCGCCACCCGATCAGAATTCACAAGTGAGGGCCAGTAACGGCGTTTCCCCTACCGCAAGGGTTACTCGATTCACAAGCCAGGCACGTCACCAAGATAGACAACATCATTCGTGATCATGCGAAGCCGAGTGATTTCGAGGGGGTCGCCAAGGAGCTTGCTGGCCAGCGGATCCCCAAGCCTGGTGGGGGCTATTGGGATCATCGGCGCGAGATGCTCCAGTCCATGAGAGACCTCAAGAGGCATGTCAGAGCGCTTGAAGGCAGTTTGGAGAACCCGGCACACTCAACCGACGTACGTTCGTATCTCCAGAAGACGATAGACAAGGCCAGGGTCATGATCTCTCGGATGGAGGGAGCCCTTTCTGGAGGTGGTCCGAGTGGACAATAGAGAGCGAGTGCGGCGCCTGACCTCCAACGACACGGAGGAGATCCTGGATGCCCTTCGAGAACTCAAGTTGGACAAGGGCACACCTCCATCCGATGAGGTCGTGGATGCAGGGCTGGAGTTGATGAAGAGCCCTGATGTCGAGCTGCGGTATGAGGCCATCTGGGCCTTGTGCCTCCATTGGGGGCACATGCGCACGCTTCCCATGCTTCGGGCCATGCTGGAGGGGCGAGAGAAGGATTTGGAGGTGCTGCTCCTCGCCGCCCGCTCCGCTGGCTCGATGGTCGAGCGCTGTGGCTCCCCTGATGAAGAGACCTTCAGGGTGCTTGCGCGTGTCGCGTTGAACGAGAGCGCGGACGCTGAGCTCAGGGGAGTTGCGTATACCAGCCTTCGTGCTGCTGCCGGACTGCTGTCGGCACAAGAGGAGGCGCGTCTTCCGGACGACATCCGAAAGCTGGATGTGGAGTGGGAGTGGCTGCGTGCAATGGCCACGGGGCGGTCGGCGCGTCCCTGAGAAAGCAAAAAGGCGGCCTCCATGGGGAGGACCGCCTTCCAACTGCCCGATACTGGCCTTTCAGCGAGCCCTGAGCGCTATCACCGCGCCGACGGCACCACGGCCATCGGGAAGGAGTCACGCGGCTTGTGCACGCGGTCCTTCGGGTTCGGCCGCTCGACCACCTTGCCCACCAGGTCGTAGTCGTGCGCCTCCGTCACCTCCAAGGTGACGAACTCGCCCGGGTAGGCCAGACCGTCGTTGATGTAGACCAGTCCGTCGATCTCCGGCGCCTGGCCCTCGTGGCGGCCCACCAGCAGGTGCTCGGACTCCTCGCTCGGGCCCTCCACCAGAACCTCAATCCGCTGCCCCACCAGCTTCTTGTTCTGCTCGCGGTTGATGCGCTTCTGGATGGCCATCACCTCGCGCCAGCGGCGCTCGATGGTCTGCTTGGGCACCTTGTTCTCGTACTCGTACGCCGCCGTGCCCTCCTCGTCCGAGTACTGGAACACGCCGAGCCGCTCGAAGCGCTGCTCCTTCACGAACTCCTTGAGCATCTCGAAGTCCTCCTCGGTCTCGCCGGGCATGCCGACGATCATCGAGGTGCGCATCACCAGCCCCGGTACGCGGGCGCGCAGCTTCGCCAGCAGCTCCTTGAGGAACTTCGAGTCCCGGCCGCGCTTCATCGACAGCAGCAGCTTGTCGCTCGCGTGCTGCAGCGGCATGTCCAGGTACCGGGCGATCTTCTTCTCCGTCGCCATCAGCTCGATGAGCTCGTCGGTGAACACGCGCGGGTAGGCGTAGTGCAGGCGGATCCACCGCACGTCCACCTTCACCAGCTCGCGCAGCAGGTCATGCAGCTTCGGCTTGCCCGGCAGGTCATGCCCGTACGCCGTCAGATCCTGCGCCACCAGGTTCAGCTCCTGCACGCCCTGCTCGGACAGGCGCTTCGCCTCGGCGACGATGTCCTCGATGGTGCGCGAGCGCTGGCCGCCACGCAGCGTGGGGATGATGCAGAAGGCGCACGCGTTGTCGCAGCCCTCGGAGATCTTCAGGTATGCCGTGTAGGACGGCATCGAGTTCTCGCGCGGCGTCTTCGCGTCGTGGATGTAGTCCGGGTCCGGAATCACCTGACGCGGGCTGGCCTCGGCGGCGAGCAGGTCGCCGATCTGCGCGTAGGCGCCCGTGCCGAGGAAATGGTCCACCTCGGGCATCTCCTTGGACAGCTCGGCGCCGTAGCGCTGCGAGAGACAGCCGGTGACGACGAGCGTGCTGCACGCCCCCGACTTCTTGAACTCGGCCATCTCCAGGATGGAGTCCACGGACTCCTGCTTGGCGGGCCCGATGAAGGCACAGGTGTTGACGACGATGACCTGCGCCTCGGAGGGATCCTGCACCAGGGCGTAGCCCCGCTGCTTGAGGGTGCCCAGCATCACCTCGGAGTCCACCCGGTTCTTCGGGCAGCCGAGGGTCATCATGTAGAGGTTCTTGGTATCGGGGGGATTCTGCACAGCTCTTACCGCTTTCCGAGTTCGGTCCGCTCGAAGTGGTCTCCACTCCAAGCAAAGTTGATGGTCGGGCCGTTCGAGTAACCGATGCTCAACGCGCCCTCTTCATCGAGCACCACATTCGTCGCTCGGCCCAGCCCACACGTGGCGGCCGGCCATTCGAGCACCCGCTGTGCCGTCTTCCCCTTCACGAGGTAGAGGGCGAGGCGCAACTCCTTGTCCGCGTTGCACTTGCCGTCCGAGGTGTACGGATTGTCGCCCGTCAACACCGCGAGCAGGGGCCTTCCATCCGGCAGGGACAACGTCTCCGGCACATTCACGCCGACCTTCTCCGCGGAGACGGCATTCGGGGCCACCAGGGCCTTGACCAGGCCAGGGGTCAGGGGCGCGTCCGCCTCCACCCACAGCGGATAGTGGAGCACGCCGTAGCCCAGCCAGCCGTCCGGCTGACCCTCGAGTGCCACCACGCCCTCCGGGGGCTTGAGCTTGAGACCCTTGCGGAAGTCGTCCGGCAGCTTGAGGGCATCCCCCACCATGCTCCCGTCCTTGCAGTTGGTGACGGGGACGGGTTTGGCGCCCGCTCCATCCACGTCGTCATAGGTGAGACACAGGTCGAGGACGAGCGGCTCCACCGCGGGGATGCGCGGCAGGGCACGGGCGGGGATGGCCACCTCGAGTGCCAGGTTGCTGTCCTTGCGCTTCACCCCCGCGTCCACCAGCTTCTGGGCGAACTCGGAGGTGCCACTCTCCGGCGGCGAGGCGCGCTTGCCGTCGAAGGCGAAGCGGAACACGTGGCCGCTCGCGGTGGCCCCCGCATCGGGGAAGAAGAGCGTGAGGGTGAGCACGTCTCCGGCCTGGAGCTGATCGTCCGTGGCCTCCACCCCCACGTAGAGGATGTCCTTGCGCCACCCGGCGCGGGCCGTGAAGGAGGCGCTCGCGTCCATGGACGCGGGGGGCTTGAGGGTGAGCGTGCCGGGGAAGTCCTTGAGGTCCCCATCCAGCTTCGGGGCCTTGGGCAGCGAGGGCACGGCCTTGGTGGGACGCTGCTGCTCCGGAGCCGGCTCCTGCTCCTGGGCGGAGGCGGCCACCGGGGCGAGCGCCCCGAGCACGGCGGAAACGACGAGTGCGCGCACGGCTAGTCCCGGAAGTTGGTGAACTGCATGTCGAGCTGCAGCCGGTCCTGCTCCTTGCGGAACAGGGCGATGGCCGCCTGGAGGTCATCCTTGTTCTTGCCCGTGACGCGCAGCTGATCGGCCTGGATGGAGCCCTGGACCTTCATCTTCGAGTCCTTGAGGAGCTTCACCAGCTCCTTGGACTTCTCCACCGGGATGCCCTGCTGCAGCTTGATGAGCTGCTTCACGTTGGACAGGCCCGTCTTCTCGATGGGCTCGTACTCCAGCGCCAGCAGCGAGATGCCGCGCTTGGCCAGCTTGTTGAGCAGGACCTCCTTGGCGGCCTGGACCTTCTCCTCGCTGTTGGCCTTCACCGTGATGGAGGTCTTGTCCGGAGCGAGCACGATGTCCCCGTTGACGCCCTGGAAGTCGTAACGGGTGGAGATCTCCTTCTTGGCCTGGTTGACCGCGTTGTCGAGCTCGGCGATATCGATTTTGGAGACGACGTCGAAGGAAGGCATGGCAGTTCGCGCCCTTATCACACCTTGATGATCATCGGCACCACGACGGGCCGCTTGGATGTATACAGCTTGAAGGCCCGGCGCACGGCGCGTGCCAGCTCCTCCCGGGCCCGGGCGTCATCCCCCCGGAGCTGGGGGGACATCTCCAGGAAGAAGGCGCGGGCGTCCTCCGCCACCCGGGGCAGCAACACCTGCTCGTCCAGGCTCAGTCCCTGGCCGGTGAGCTGCGGCCCCGCCATCACGGACAGGCTCGCCCGGTCGATGACGAGGGCGGCCACGATCAGCCCCGTCTCGGCGATCCGTGTGCGATCCTGGAGGATGTCGGGTGTTACCACACCTCCTCCGAAGCGGTCCCGGTAGATGCGGCCGGTGGGCACACTGCCCGCGAAGCGGCCCTGGCCCTCCTCGAAGACGAGCAAGTCCCCATCCTGGGCGAGCAGGAGGTTGGCGGGGGCCAGCCCGGACTCCTTCGCCGTGGCCAGGTGGCGGTGGAGGTGGTGCAGCTCGCCGTGGATGGGGACGAAGTTGCGCGGGCGCACCAGGTCCAGCACGCGCCGCTGCTGGGGCTGGCTGGCGTGGCCGGAGACGTGCACGCCCGGCTCCAGCTCCGGGTAGATGACGCGGGCACCGCGCCAGAGCAGCTGGTCGATGAGGCCGGACACGGCGCGCTCGTTGCCGGGGATGGCGCGGGCGCTGAGGACGACCATGTCTCCGGGCTCCAGGCGCAGGGCACCGTCTCCGGCGGCGAGCTGCGAGAGGCCGGCGCGCGGCTCGGCCTGGGAGCCGGTGGCGAGCACCAGCAGGCGCCCGGCGGGCACCGTGGGCGCCGCGTCCAGGGGGACGAAGAGGGCGTCATGGATGCCGGGGAGGAACCCGAGCTGGCGCGCCATCTCGATGTTGCGCGCCATGCTGCGGCCCATGGTGACGACCTTGCGCTCCAGCCTCTGCGCCAGCTGCAGCACGTGATGGATGCGGTGCAGGTTGGAGGCGAACATGCTCACCACGATGCGGCCCTGCACATCGCGGAAGAGCCGCTCGAAGGTCTGCTCCACTTCGCGCTCGCTGCCCGTCTCGTGCGTGCGCTCGGAGTTGGTGGAGTCGGACAGCAGGCAGAGCACGCCCTCGTCGCCGAGCTCGCCCCAGCGCTCCAGGTCCGTGCGCAGGCCGTCGATGGGGTCCGGATCCAGCTTGAAGTCGCCGGTGTGGATGACGGGCCCCTCGGGGGTGCGGACGATGTAGCCCACCGCGTCCGGCACCGTGTGCGTGACCCGGCAGGCCTCGACGGTGAAGTGGGCCCCCACCCGGAAGGGGTTGCGGGGCTCTATCTCGCGCAGGTCCGCCTCCACGCCCAGCTCCTCCAGCCGGTTGCGCACCATGCCGAGCGTGAAGCGGGTGCCGTACACGGGCACGGGCACGTCGTTGAGCAGGAAGGGCAGGGCGCCGACGTGGTCCTCGTGGCCGTGGGTGAGGACGATGCCCTTGAGCAGCGAGGCGTTCTGCCGCAGGTACGTGAAGTCCGGCACGACGATGTCCACGCCCAGTGTGCCGCTGGGGGGAAACATCAAGCCGCAGTCGATGAGCAGCATCTCCCCCCGGCAGGCGATGACCATGGCGTTGAGGCCAATCTCACCCAGTCCTCCCAGGGGAATCACATGGAGCATGCGCCTACATATATGGGCATGGGAGGCCGGGCGCCCTCAGGAATCGTACGCCGGCTTCCTCGCTCCCCTGCCTGCTCACGTCTCCAGGGCGGGGAACTCCCTGCCGGCGATCTTCCCGAGCGTCCGCGCGACCGTGGCCAGTCGCAGGACGGGAAGGTCCGTTGGGGAGTCTCCGATGGCGAAGACCGGGCGCTCGGTGATGAGCTGGCGGGTGGCCAGGACCTTGCCCTCGCCACAGGTGCAGGGCGGCAGCAGCTCATCGCTCAGCCGCCCCTCCACCTCGCGCAGGCGCATGCCGACCACGCGCTCGATGCCCATGCGCGCCCCCGCCACCCGTCCGAGCAGCTCGGCCGAGCCCGTGAGGATCCACACCCGGTGGCGCCGGGAGAGCGCTCGGGCCAACTCGACGGTGTGCGGGTTGAGCCGCACCTCGCCCCGCTCCAGCACGTCAGTGGCGAGCGCCTCGACCTCGCCGGGGCTCAGCCCGGCCAGGGCCTGGGCGGCCACGTCGCCCGCTCCGCACCAGTCGCGAGCCGCCAGCGCCTCGTAGGCGCCCCAAGGATCGGTGGTGCCGAGGAGGGAGGCGGCCCGTGGGGGCAGCCGGTGCAGCAGACGCCGCAGGGTGGCCTCGCCGATGTCTCCGACGAGCAGGGTGTTGTCGAGATCGAAGACGGCGTCTCCGGGGGGCAGCGCATCCAACTGGTTGAGCAGGGCCTTCATGGTGGCGACTCTAGCCCAGGCTCAGCGCGCCTTGATGATGAGGTAGCGCAGCGCGGTCTCGCTGGAGGCATTCTCCAGCGCCAGGGTCTTCCCGACCGCCAGGCCGACGAGGCTTCCGGGCTCGAGCGCGACACGCTGTCCATCGACGTACGCGGCGCCGTGCCCCTCCAGCGCGAGCACGAGCTCGTCGTCCTCCTTCTGGACGTGGGGGCCCACGCTGCCACCGGGCTCCAGCTCACACGCGAGCACGGCCGTGAACGGTGGAGTGAATTCGCCGGTGTACAGGTTCCAGACACGCACGATGCCCTTGCCCCCGAACAACGCCGCGATGGCCTCGTGCTCCTTCTCCGGGTTCCACATGTCCTGGACCATACCCCGGCACACCCGCTTCGAGCCGGGCGCCTGGTGCACCACCCTCCCAGGGAGCAACGGGAGAAGCACCCGCCAGCGCCTTCCCAGACAGCACGTGCGAGTCCTGGCATGCCTGTCTGTCCGAGGTGACGAATGCTTCACCTCGTCTGCCTCCATGCTACGTTCCCCTCGTAGAAATTCTCTCCGGCCGTAGAGCTGGCGGCTGAGGGGAGCGTGTCCAAGAGGGGAAAAACTCATTTGGGAATTGGCCTCGCCGGGTCGGCCTTCATCGGCACGCTGCCGCTCCAGCGGCACATGTACAAGTGAGAGACATCATGGAGCAGAAGAAGCCCGTAACCATCTTGATGGCGGATGACGACGCGGACGACCGGGATTTCGCCCGCACCGCGATGGAGGAGAGCCGGCTCGTCAACGAGCTCCGGTTCGTCGAGGACGGCGAGGAGCTGCTCGACTACCTGCACCGCCGCGGCCGCTATACCGACCCGAAGGACTCCCCCCGGCCCGGGTTGATCCTCCTGGACCTGAACATGCCCCGCAAGGACGGCCGCGAGGCGCTGCGGGAGATCAAGTCCGACCCGGTGCTCAAGATGATCCCCGTCGTGGTCCTCACCACCTCCAAGGCCGAGGAGGACATCCTGCGCAGCTACGACCTGGGGGCCAACTGCTTCATCACCAAGCCGGTGACCTTCGAGGGGCTCGTCGATGTCGTGAGGGTGCTCGACAAGCACTGGTTCCAGATCGTCGAGCTGCCACCCGCGCGCCGCTCCCATGAGCCTTGAGGCCAACGCTTCCCCCATCCAGGTGCTGCTCGTCGAGGATGACGAGGACGACTTCATCCTGACCCGGGACTGCCTGCGCTCCATCGGTCCGCGACGGGTGGTGCTCGAGTGGGTGGCCAACTGCGAGCAGGCCCTGGCGGCGCTGGAGTCCGGCCGTCATGACGTGTGCCTGCTGGATTACCGGCTCGGCTCGATGACGGGGCTCGAGCTGCTCCAACGGGCCCGGCAACGCGGATGGCATGGCCCGTTCATCCTGCTGACCGGGCAGGAGGACGACACCATCGACCATCAGGCCGAGGAGGCCGGGGCCGACGACTTCCTCCAGAAGTCCCAGCTCACGCCGACGCTCCTGGGGCGGTCCATCCGCTATGCGCTCAAGCACGCGCGCACGGTGCAGGCGCTGCGCGGCTCCCAGGAGAGCTTCCGCGAGCTCATCGAGCGGCTCCCCGATGGCGTGAGCGTGCAGGAGGGAGATCATCTCATCTACGCCAACCCCGCGCTCGTCACCCTGCTGGGGTGCTCGTCCCGGGAAGAGCTCGTGGGGCAATCGATCACCGCGCTGGGGGAGAAGTTCCTTCAACCGGAAGCGTGGGTCGAGCTCCAGCATGACATCTCCGAGTCGTTGCGCTCGGGGTGCCCGATTCCTCCCAGGGAGAACCGCGTCCTGCGCGAGGCGGGCGGCCACTCGCTCGTGGAGATCACCCAGGTCCCCATGATGTTCGATGGCAAGCCGTGCCTGCTGTGGTGCGTCCGCGACCTGACCGAGCGCAGGCAGTTGCAGGCCCGCCTGCTGCGCGCGGACCGCATGGCGTCGCTCGGCGTCCTGGCCGCGGGCGTCGCGCATGAGATCAACAACCCGCTCGCCTATGTGATCTCCAACCTCGACCACCTGGAGACGAGCGTCCTCCCACGGGCGGAGCTGTCCGAGGGGTCGCGGAGAGAGGCCCGCGAGCTGCTCTCCGATACCCGGCAGGGGGCCGTCCGGGTGAGTGACATCGTCCGGCAGTTGAAGATGTTCTCGCGCGTGGACGAGGACGCGCGCCCCGAGTCCGTGGACGTGCACCGCGTGCTCGAGATGTCCATCGGCATGGCCATGAACGAGCTCAAGCACCGCGCGCGGCTGGTGCGTGACTATGGCGAGCCGCTCGCGGTCGAGGCGCAAGAGGGACGGCTCGGACAGGTGTTCCTCAACCTGCTCGTCAACGCCGCGCATGCCATTCCGGAGGGGCACGTGGAGCGCAACGAGATCCGCGTCGTCACACGCGCCCAGGGCTCGGAGGTCCTCATCGAGGTGCACGACACGGGCGCGGGCATCCCCGAGGACAACCTGGAGCGGGTGTTCGAGCCGTTCTTCACCACCAAGCCCATCGGAGTGGGAACGGGGCTCGGCCTGTCGATCTGCCACGGCATCGTGACCAGCTTCGGTGGACGCATGGGCGTGGAGAGTCGCGTCGGAAAGGGGAGCGTCTTCCACGTCACCCTGAAGGCGGCGGCCGCCGCGCGGCCAGCCGAGCCACCACGCACCCCGGTGAAGGTCGCGGCGCCACGGCGCTGCCGCATCCTGGTGGTGGATGACGAGCCCATGATCGGAATGGCCATCCGCCGGACGTTCCAGCGTGATCACGAGGTCGTGACGCTGACGAGCGCGCGAGAGGCCTGTGAGCGGCTCACGGGTGGAGAGTGCTTCGACCTCATCCTGTGTGACGTGATGATGCCGGAGATGAGCGGCGTGGAGCTGCACCAGGAGCTCTCACGCCACTCGCCCGAGCTGGCCGAGCGGATGGTGTTCATGACGGGGGGCGCCTTCACGCCCAAGGCCCGCACCTTCCTGAGCCAGGTGAAGAACCGCCGGATCGACAAGCCGTTCTCCTCCCAGGACCTGCGCTCGCTGGTGGACCCCGCGCCCGACGCCGGGACGGGGTCTCACTCCGGCGGGGTGTTGTAGCCGGCCTCACCGTAGGGTCGGAGCCGCTCGAGCCAGAGCGACTCCAGCACCCGCAGCTCCTCCTTTGGATCCGCGCCCGGCTCCTCCGGCGGCTTCAGGACGTCGAGCTGCTCGAAGGTGAAGCTGTCGGGCCCGTGGCGCCGCCAGTCCTCCTGCAGCTCGAGGTTGCGGCTCATCCCCCTGTCCAGCTCGAAGCGGGCGCGGTTGAGCGCGCCCGGCATGTTGAGGGCCGAGCCCACCAGCACCTTGCCGTTGGCGCGATTGCGGATGATGAACACCCCCATCGGGGGCGGCTTCTCCTTGTAGGCTCGTTTCAGCTCGGCGCGCGAAGTCGGACCGCCGCGCGCGGCGCGGTCATCGGTGGAAGACATGCGGATTCTCCTCGTGTCGTGATGTGAAGGGACTGCGCTTCAGCTCTCGTAGCCGAGCGCGATGAGCTTCTCTTCGAGGCGTGCGCGGGCGGCCGGGTCGAGCGGCTCCACCCAGTTGCGTCCCATCCGCTCCCAGTCGGGATCCGCGGCATCCACGCCGCGAGCCTTCAGGAAGTCGGCCTCGCAGATGAAGAACTGCCGCCGGTAGGGGAAGAGGTAGCCCCCCATGGCCCGGAGCGAGGCGAGTGCCTCCGGGTAGGAGGAGAACCAGCGGTTGAGGAAGACGCTCGAGTGCTGGATGAAGAAGCGCTCGAAGTCGACCTGGGGAGGGGTCTCCTCCTCCTCGCCGCGAGCGTTCTTCAACTCCTCCCAGGAGGCGTGACCCTGCTCGCGGGCGATGACGGCGAGCGCATGCTTGCGGCGGATCCGCTCCTTGCTCGCGAGCACCTCTCCCAGGGTCTGGCCCGCGAAGGCCGGAAGGGCACGCAGACGCTCAGCCGCTCGGGTGGAGCGCTGGGTGTCGGGAGAGAGCAGATCCTTGAGCAGGAACGACGCTCGGATCTTGCACTCGCGGAGTGGGAGGGGAGTGACGGCTGCGCGGGAGTCGGTTCCCATGAAAAGTCCCTCGTCGTCGGCCCTTACCCGAGTGTGGGCCGTGGAAGGAATTCATCGAGAACGAACATGTCGAACCGCGGGGACAAACGAGGGTGACGTCGTCTTTTTCGGGCAGGCACCCCTCGGCACCTTCATGAGAGATAGTGAAAGGGCAGGACTCCTGCAAGTCCGTTCTGCTCGCCCCTCGGGACGGGCTCCCCTGGTTGGTCCCTGTGCTGCACGACTTGCGTGTCACGCCGTGCACAGGTGCTCCTCCTTCCCACCTGGCTGGCGGAGGGGACGGGGTGCCTGGGCGTCACGGCCCGGCTCGTGCAAGTCTCGTTCACGGATGAACATCCTAGGAATGCTTCACACCGGGACGGCCCTGGCGATGCTGACGCTGGTGTTGCTGGAGCTGCGCGACCCGCAGTTCCGGGCGGACAGCTTCGAGGCGGGGCCGAGGCGGCGGCGCAACTGGGCTTTCTTCGTGACCAGCTTCGTTCCCACGCTGGCGGTGCAGTCCGCGGGAGCGTGGTTCCACGCGCACCTGCCGACGCTGATGCGGCCGGGCCTGTTGCCCCCCGTGGTGGACTTCGTGGCCTGCATGCTGGTGGCCGAGCTGGTGAGCTGGTTGAGCCACTGGGTGAAGCACCAGCACCCCTTCCTCTGGCGCTTCCACTTCCAGCACCACCGCGAGGAGCACTTCAGCGTGTGGATGGTGACGCACACGCACGCGCTGGAGGTGGTGCTGTCGGGCACGGCCATGGTGGCGCTGCTCGCGGGGCTGGGCTTCTCTCCCCTGTCCGTGCAGCTCTACTTCGCGCTGTACTCGGTGGTGCTGACGTACCACCACTCGGCGCGCGGGTACTCGCTGGGGTGGTTGGACTGGCTCATCATCAGCCCGGCGTACCACCGCCACCACCACCGTCAGGACGGGAAGGGCAACTACGGCGGGACGCTGACGGTGTGGGACGTCGTCTTCGGCACGGTGCGCTGGCCCGAGCCCGAGACGGCCACCGCGCCCGTGGGGCTGCCTCCGCACGCCCGCGAGCCGTTCGGCTTCCGCAAGGAGATGCTGTACTTCCTCTCCGGAGGGCGTAGGCAGCGGTCGTGACCTGGCTCTCCTTCTTCGAGCGACTGCTGGCCCGCCGGTGGCCCCTGGGCCTGGGCCTGCTCGCGCTGTGCGCGGTGGCGGTCCTGGGGGCCGCGCGCGTGCCGATGGATCCCTCCATCGAGCGGATGCACCCCATCGGCGACGCGGCCAAGACGGACTTCGATCGCTACCGGCGGGCCTTCCCCGGCGAGGACTCGCAGGTGTTCGTCATCGCCGAGGGCCCCGGCGTCTTCACCCCCGGGGGGCTGGCCTCGCTGGCGAAGCTGGAGGAGGCGCTGCGCGGCCTGCCCCGCGTGCGGCACGTGGTGGGGCCCGCGTCGGCCATGACGGTGGAGGGACTCCTCTTCCCCGAGGCGTCGCGGGGGAGCGGGGAGGCTCTGCGCGAGGCGCTCGCCCAGGCCCGGAAGGAGCCCCTGGCCCGGGTGCTGGTGCACCCCACTCGGGAGCTCGCGGTGGTGCAGGTGGCGCTCTCCTCGGGGGCGGGGGTCGAGCGCATCCTGGCCGAGCGCGCCTTCACCCTGGCGGCGGGGGAGCTGCTGGCCCGCCACGCGGGGCCGGAGGTGAAGCTGACACTATCGGGGGCGCCCGCGGTGCGCGCCACGCTGGCCCGCATGGTGGAGGAGGACATGGGGCTGCTGCTGCCCCTGGCGCTGCTCGTCATCCTCGGGCTGGTGGCGTTCGCGTACAGGGAGCTCTGGTCCGTGCTCGCCACGGCGGCGACGTTGGTGGTGTCGTGGCTGTGGATGGTGGGCGCCATGGGGTGGGTGGGGGTGCCCTTCGGCGTGCTCACCTCGTTCGCGCCCATCGTCATCCTCATCGTGTCGCTGACGGACACGGTGCACGTGCTGTCGGACCTGGAGGAGCGCCGCCGCGCGGGCACGCCGTACGCACGGGCCCTGATCGAGGCCATGGCCCACGCGGCCGGACCGTGTCTGGCCACCGAGCTCGTCATCGCCTCGGGCTTCCTGTCCATGGGCTTCATCGGCCTCACGGCGGTGTGGGAGTTCGGTCTGGCCACCGCCCTGGGCGTGGTGCTGGCGTGGGGGGCCAACATGCTGGTGCTGCCGTGGGTGCTCTCGCTGCGCTCGAGGGCCTCGGCGGCGCGGGCTCGCAGGGAGCTGAAGGCCTCGCGGACGCGACCCCTGGACTCGGTGCTGGCATGGGTGGAGCGGCAGGTGGTGCACCGCCCCCGGCGGGTGCTGGTGCTGGCCTCCGCGGTGGCGGTGGTGAGCGTGCTGTCCATCACGCGGCTGCGGCACGAGTACCGCGTGTTCGATGACCTGCGGCAGGACTCGCCGCTGGCGGCCGAGCTGACGTACGCGGAGGGGGCGCTGGGCGGGCTGGTGCCGCTGGCCGTGTTCCTGGAGCCGGAGCGGGGGCGCGAGGGGGCGGCGCTGTCGCCGGAGGCCCTGGGCTTCCAGGAGCGGGTGGATGCGTACCTCGCGGGTCTCCCCGAGCACCCGCCGGTGGTGAGCCTGCCGCGCCTGCTGGAGCCGGTGTACCGGGCGGTGTTCGGGCCGCTGGGGCTGCTCGAGAAGAGCGAGGCGTCCACGGCGCGGGCGGTGACGCGGCTGGCGAAGTACCAGCCGCTGGACACGGTGCTGTCGGGGGATCGGAGCGCGGCGGGGGTGGTGGCGCTGCTGCCCAACGTGGGCTCGGAGCGGATGCACGAGCTGGTGGAGTCGGCACGCGCCTTCGTGTCGCGCGAGGTGCCGCCGGGCTACCGGGCCACGGTGACGGGCAACCTGGCGATGACCGAGCACGTGACGGGGATGCTGACGCAGGGGCTGTTGCGCAGCTTCCTGTCGGCCCTGGGGGTGAGCTTCCTGGCGTTCTTCCTGGTGCTGCGCAGCGTGAAGCTGGCGCTCATCGGTCTGGTGCCCAACGTGCTGCCGGTGGGCGTGCTGTTCGGGACGATGTCGCTGCTGGGCATCAGCCTGAAGCCGTCCACGGTCATCATCGCGAGCATGGCGCTGGTCATCGCGGACGACGACACGCTGCAGTACCTGGTGCGCTTCAAGCGGCGCTACCTGGCGCTGAAGGCCGAGGGGGCCGAGGCTCCGCACCGGCGCGCGGCGCTGGAGTCGCTCAACGAGTGCGGGCGGGCGATGTTCGTCACCTCGGCGGCGGTGGCGGGAGGCTTCCTGCTGTTGCAGCTCTCCCGCTTCGAGGGCATCGCCCACCTGGGCCTGCTGACCGGGATGACGCTGTGGGTGGCGGGCCTGGCGGATGCGTTCCTCGGCCCGGTGTTGTTGATGGCGCTGAAGCCGGACCTGGGCCCGGCTCGCGAGCGTTGAGAGGGGGCTCGGGCGCTCCGTTCTCCCTCTGGTCGCAATCGCTCCGGAACCGATGCTGTTCCCTGCTCAGGAGGGGTTGTGTCCGACTCCGCATCTCATACCGGAGGGCTGGAACATGGCGCGGAGCGGAATGCGGCGCCGAGGGAGCTCCAGCCCGCCCTCTGCCGCGAGCGCCGGCTGGAGGTCCTGCGCCACACGGCCCTCCTGGACACCCCCGCCGAGGAGGCATTCGATCGACTGGCCCGGCTGGCCACGCGGGTGATTGGCGTCCCGGTGGGACTCGTCACCCTGGTGGCCGAGGACCGGCAGTTCTTCAAGAGCTGCGTGGGCCTGCCTCCCCCCTGGTGTGACGTCCGCCAGACGCCCCTGACCCATTCCTTCTGCATGCACGTGGTGGCCACGGGCCAGCCCCTCCTCATCGAGGACGCACGCCAGCATCCCGTGCTGCGGGAGAACCTGGCCATCGACCAGCTCGGCGTGGTGGCGTACGCCGGCGTTCCCCTCACGGCCTCGGAGGGGGAGGTCATCGGCACCTTCTGTGTCATCGACACCCGGCCGCGTGCCTGGACGGATGGCGATCTGGACATCCTCGTGGCACTGGCCATCTCGGTGATGACGGAGATAGAGCTGCGCGCCAGCCGCGCGCTGGAGTTCCAGGCCCGGGCGGCTGAGACGGCGCACGCCGAGTCGGAGGCCGCCCGCGAGCGCCTCGCCCTGCTGGCGGAGCTGAGCGCCGTGCTCGCCGAGGGGTTCGAGCTCCAGGCCGTGCTCGCCCGGGCCGTGCGGCTGGTGGTGCCCCTGGTGGCCGAGGGGTGCATGGTGGAGCTGCTCGACAGGGACGGCCGGCTGCGGCGGGTGGCGGTGTTCCACCAGGATGCTCACGAGGAGGAGCGGCTCCGCTCGCTGCCCGAATCGCGGGTCCTGCTCGAGCCCGAGCCTCGGGGAGGCCCGCCGGTCGCCGGGCACATGCGCGTCACCGGGCCCGAGGGCTCCTCCCTCCGGCTGCCGTTGTCGATCCACGGCCGGGTGCTCGGTGCCGTCGTCTTCACCTCCTCTCCCTCGCGCCACCCAGGCGAGACCGAGCTGGCCCTGGCGCGAGACGTGGCGCGCCGCATGGCGATGACGGTGGAGAACGCCCGATTGTACGAGGAGGCGAACGAGGCCATCCAGCTGAGGGACAGGTTCCTCTCCATCGCCTCGCACGAGTTGCGAACGCCCCTGACGGCGCTGCGGTTGCAGGCGCAGAGCCTGTTGCGCGGCGCCCACCAGGCGCGGCCCCTCGGGCCGGGAGAGGTGTCCAGCAAGGCGCGGGTGATCTCCCGGCAGGTGGAGCGGCTGGGGCACCTGGTGGACGAGCTGTTGGACATCTCCCGCATCAAGGAAGGGTACCTGTCCTTCCAGCTCGAGCGTGTGGACCTGGCCGACGTGGTGCGTGAAGTGGTGACGCGCTTCCACGAGGACATGTCGCGCTCTGGCAGCATGCTGGTGCTGGCCGGAGTGGACGCGCCCGCGGTGGGGCAGTGGAACCGGCTGCGTCTGGAGCAGGTGGTCATCAACCTGCTCACCAACGCCATCAAGTACGGAAAGGGCCGGCCCATCCGGGTGGAGCTGCGCTCGGACGCGGACACCGTGTGGCTCACCGTGAGCGACGAGGGGATCGGCATCGCGCCTCGGGACCATGTGCGCATCTTCGAGCGTTTCGAGCGGGCCGTGTCCGAGCAGCACTACGGCGGCTTCGGTCTGGGGCTGTGGATCGTCCGGGAGATCGTCCAGCGGTTGGGTGGCTCCATCTGCGTGTGCAGCACGTTGGGGGCCGGCTCGGTCTTCACGGTGGAGCTCCCCCGTCATCCGGAACGCTCACCCGTTCCGCTCCTGCACTGACGGCTGCTCCGTCCCGCTGGCGGGATTTCCGTCCTGCTTTCCGGATGGCCGACGGGCCGTCTCGAGGGATGTGTCACTCGGAACGCCGCTGCCTCCGTGATTGGCAGGGCTCCTGCATCAGGCGCGGCGCACACGCGGCAATGCCTCTCATCCATCCACGCGCCGCGATGACACCCCCAGGAGCCATCATGAAGAACCTGTCCCTCTCCCTCGTTGTCCTGCTCGCGCTCACCACCTCTGGCTGTGGTTTCGGCGGTCAGCGGTTCCACGGCACCTACAACGTGGCGGGCACCGCCACCGTCACCTTGACGGGCCAGGGGAGTTCGACCAACCCGCTCTCGTTCACCTACCGCATCTCGGAAGGGACCGACTCGGACATCCTCATCTCCGAGATCCCGGCGGCGGGGACACCGTGTACCTATCCCGCGGATGTCGAGGGTGATGTGGCGACCCTCAGGCCTGGAACCGCCTGCACCCAGGTGCAGAATGGCTACACGTTCACCAAGACGATCACGAACGGAATGGCTTCACTCTCCGGCAAGGCTGTCCAGTTGAATTACTCCGGCAACCTGATGTTCACGGGAGAGGGGAAGACGTATCCAGGCACCATCATCCAGAACGCCACCCTCACCCGGGTCGGGAAGTAGGCGGAGTCGAGCAGAACTCCAGCGCCATGCCCAGATTTCCCGGGGCCCTTTCTCGGGCCCAGGTGAATCCAAATCGAGGAGGTATGGCGTGGAGAACTGGACGCTCGGGTACGGGACCCTGCTGACGACGCTCGGAGTGGGCGGGTTCGTCGCGACGGGAGCGCAGCACAAGACGGCACTCATCCCCGCGGGCTTCGGAACGGCTGCCCTCGGCCTCGGGTTGCTGGGGCGGCGCGGCTCCCAGCGGAAGGCGGTGGTGGGAGGCTCGGCGCTCCTCGGGCTGCTGGGTTTCCTGGGGACGGCTCGGGCGCTCGCCCGGCTGCCCGCGCTGCTGCGCGGTGACAAGCTCGAACGGCCCGCCGCCATCGTGTCCCAGTCGGCCATGGCGGGGCTCTCCGCCGCCTACGTGGCCCTCTGCCTGCGCGGCCTGTTCGCCCGGTAGAGCCCGGGAGGCCCGCGACGCTCTCGCGGGCCTCCTCCCGCGGGTCGGGTGCTAGCGATTCAGCGGAAGCATCCACAGCTCGCCGTCGTGGACCGCGTCGTTGGCGACGAAGAAGAGCTTCGTGCCCACGCGGGTGAAGGCCTGCGGGAACGAGGAGGCCCCGCCCGGTGCGAGCTCCTGCAGCAGCCGGGTACCGGCCACCGTCCCGTCACTCACCCAGAGCTCCAGGCCCCGGGTGTCATCGGCGCCACTGAAGAGGACGCGGTCGTCCAGGGTGTGGAGCGTGGTCCCGAACTCGTCGAACAGGCTCAGCGGCTGGTGCAGCAGCCTCGTGCCCGAGCCCGTTCCATCCGTCACCCAGAGCTGGGCGTCGCGCGGCGCCGGGCCCGAGCTGGAGATGGCCATCGCGAAGAAGAGCTTCCTGCCCGCGACGGTGAAGGTGGTGATGAACGGATCCGAGTCGGGCTGGTCGGCGAAGGGATTGGGGAGGGTCGAGACGAGCCTCCGGGAGACGCCGCCCGCCTCGTCCACCTTCAGCTTGTACAGGCGCAGGCGGTGGTCGGAGGGATCCGACAGCGTGAGGTACAGGCAGTTCCCGATGGGGCCGAGCAGCCGCGGGTTGAAGCTCTCCGGGCCCGGCGAGAGCGTCTCGACGCGGACCGTGCCGGCCGGGGTGCCGTCGCTCCTCCACAGCTCGGAGCCGTTGGTCTCGGTCGTGACGGTGAAGAAGACGTACGGGCCCACCGCCGTGAGATGGAATGGGAAGGAGCTGTCGGCTCCCGGGCGGATGTCCCTGACGAGCCCCGTGCCCGCCTCGGTGCCATCGGTCTTCCACAGCTCGGACCCGTGCTCCGGATCCGAGAGCACGAAGAAGAGCGTGTCGCCCACGATGGTCTGCGAGAAGATCAGCGACGACTCGGGTCCCAGGTCCTTCACCCGCACCGTGCCCGCCTCGGTGCCATCGCTCTTCCAGAGCTCGGTGCGCTCGGGTGTGGACGGTGTCGCGGGGACGACGCGCAAGAAGAGCAGGGTGTCCCCCACGAGCTTCAGGTTGAACGGGGAGGCATCCGCGGACCCCGGAGCGATGTCCTTCACCAGCCGCGTTCCCCCGGTGGAGCCATCGCTGACCCACAGCTCACGGCCGTGCTCCTCGTCGCTCACCACGAAGAAGAGCCGCGAGCCCCGCGGCGTCAGCTCCGTCAGCGAGTTGGGGAAGGAGAACCCGGAGAGCGGTGGGAACTTCTTCACCGGCACGGTGCCCACCGAGGTTCCGTCGCTCTTCCACAGCTCCCTGCGGCCATCCTCGAAGTTGGCGGCGAAGTAGAGCTTCCCGCGGAACGCCGTGAGGCTCTCCGGGAAGGGCCCGAACCACGGCGGCCCCAGGACCGGGGGGAAGATGTCCTTGACGAGCCGCGCGGTGCCTGGCTCCGCGCGCTCCCACATCGCGCCCAGCTCCCCCTCGCCCTGCTCGCTCGGAGCGCTGGCCTGCGAGCGCTCGCCCTCCTGCACGTCCTCCTCCGGTAGCGGCCCGCCGCACCCCAGTGCCAGCGAGCAGGCCAGTGCCATCCCACGCCACTTTCTCATCCCCTACCTCCCCATGGATTGGTGAGGGGAGGGTGGGGCCGATGGAGCGCTCTGCCCAGTGCCTCGGGGGGTGGGAAAAATCGTTGCCCTACGCCAGGAGGGAGCCCGATCCCACCCGGTGTGAGTGAGGCTCTCGACTCTGGGTGCGCCGCTTTCGACGCTCAGCGCTTCTCCGCCGCGGCCGGGAACTCGACTCCCCCCACGGGCTGCTCCGGCATGCCCGCGGGTACCAGGTAACGGCGGTGCAGATCCACCCGCTCGGGAGACTCGTCCAACCGGAAGCCGTGCCGCTCCATGAAGGAGGCCAGCTCTCCTGCCCGGATGTCCCAGAGCAGTGGCTCGCCCGCGAGCCGCAGCCCGACCTCCGTCACCCAGCGGGTGGCCGGTCCCGCCTGGAGCCGTCCGTGCTCGTCATTGCGGACGCACGTGAAGAGCAGCTGGCTCCCGGGCCCGGTGCTCCGGTGGACCGCCTTCAGCAAGGCCGACACGCTGGCCGTGTCCAGGTACATCAGCACCGCCTCGATGATGACGACGCTCGGGGCCTCCTTCCGCCATACCGGAACATGGGAGAGCGCCTCGTCCAGGGGGACGCGGGCCAGGTCCGCCTCCGCCAGGTGCAGGTTGGAGGGCAGGGGCCCCAGGCCGCCGAGCGCCTCGCGCTTCATCGCCTGGCTGGCCGGGTGGTCCACCTCGACGAAGGTGACCTCCGGGAACTCGGGAGCCAGCCGCCAGCACAGCGTGTCGAGCCCCGCTCCGACGACCAGCACCTGCCGCGTACCGGCCGCCAGCGCGGCGCGGGTCTCATCGTCCATGAAGCGCTTGCGCAGCCCGATCTCCAGGGACATACCCGGAAGGGTGTGCCCCTCGATGGCGATGATCAGGCGGCCGTACCAGGGCGCGCCGAGAATCTGGAGCATCCAGGGCTTCAGCAGCCCCACCTGCTTCATGAGCCGCTCCGAGGCCTCCGCGGCTCCCCTTGGCAGCAGTGGCGCGAACCGGGGCTGTCGAGCGAGCATCGCGAGGATTCGGCCCACCTTCACCGCTGTTCGACTGGCTGTGTGCTTTCTCATTGGGCGTTGGATGAAAGCACAACCGGCTCAGCCCGAGCGCGCGAGCTGGATGTCGTTGCGCGCCGCCCAGGCTCCAATGTCCTGTCGTTGAATGGCCGCCGCCATCAACTCCGGGAACTGGTCCGGTGTGCAGGCGAAGGTGGGGATGCCCAGGGCCGCCAGCTGCGCGGCGTTGTGGCTGTCATAGGCCGGGGTGCCCTGATCGCTCAGCGACAGCAGGCAGATGACCACCACGCCGCTGCGCACCAGCGACGCGGCCCGTTGAATCATTCGCTGCGCATTGCCTCCCTCGTACAGGTCCGTGATGAGCACGAGGATCGTCTGCGCCGGCCGCGTGACGAGCTGCTGGCAGTACGCGAGCGCCCGGTCGATGTCCGTGCCACCGCCCAGCTGCGTGCCGAACAGCAGGTCCACCGGGTCCGACAGCTCCTCGCTCAGGTCCACCACCGCCGTGTCGAAGACCACCATCCGCGTCGTCACCGCACGCATCGAGGCGAGCACCGCCCCGAAGATGCTCGAGTAGACGACCGAGGCCGCCATCGAGCCGCTCTGGTCGATGCACAGCACCACGTCTCGCAGGCTCGAGCGCTTGCGCCCCTGGCCCACCAGCTTCTCCACCACCACCGCCTTGCGCTCCGGCTGGTAGTTGCCCAGGTTCGCCCGCAGCGTCCGCTCCCAGTCGATCTCCCCCGCCCTCGGCCTCCGGGTGCGCGAGGACCTCGACAGCGCGCCCCGGACGGCCCGCTCGGTGGGCGCTCGCAGGCGCCGCTCCAGGTCGTCCACCACCCTGCGCACCACCTTGCGCGCCGTCTCCTTCGTCTTCTGCGGGATGACCTTGCGCAGCGAGAGCAGCGTCGCCACCAGCGACACGTCCGGCTCCACCGCCTCGAGCATCTCCGGCTGCAACAGCATCTCCGTGAGCCCGAGCCGCGTCATCGCATCGCCCTGCATCACGCGCACCACCGAGGCCGGGAAGTACTCGCGGATGTCCCCCAGCCAGCGCGTCACGTGCGGCGAGGAGCCTCCCAGGCCTCCCTTGCGCTCGGAGTCGTACAGCGCCGAGAGCGCCCGGTCCATGCGCAGCTCCGCCTCGCCCAGGGGCGTTCCCAGCGTCGACTGCGCGGGCTCGCCCAGCACGAGCCTCCAGCGCTCCAGCCGCTCCTCTTCAGGCGACTTCATGGATTCGCACTCCCAGGATGGTGGACAGCACCGGAAGGACCCGCGCCACGCGCTCCGCGTCCAGCTCCTCCGTGGCCGCCTGCTCTCGTCCCCCCGCCGGAGCGGAGGAGAGCTGTTTGACCCGCTCCCCCATGGCGCGCCGCTCGGCGGTGCTGAAGTCGGCGAACGCGCGCCGCACCAGGGGCAGATGCTCGACGAAGGACTCCCGCGTGAGGCTCGCGAGCCAGCCGTCCAGCGCCGCCCAGAGGTCCTGACGGTGCAGCATCAGCAGCGCGCTCCCCGACACGAGCCCCTCCAGCCACGCCGCCGCCTCGGCGGGAGGCACGGCCGGCGACAGGGCCCTCCGGGAGAGCGTCCCCAGCTCCTCGTCCCGCACCCGTCCGAGCTCGACCCCCAGCCGCAGCGCCGCCCCGCGCAGGAGCCCGTGCACGGCGTCCCGGTGCACGAGCTGGCCCAGTGTCTCGGCCCACTCCTCCGTGCGCTCCCCGCCCTCCAGCAGCGCCACCGCGGCATGCATCGCGCGCAGCTGGTCCCGGCGCTGGTGCGCGGCCTCGTCATCCAGCGAGACGCACGCCCCGGGCAGGCCGATGAGGATGCGCTCGAACAGCCCGTCGGCGATGGCGAGGATGGGGCCGGTGGGCGTCTCGCGGACGCTGCCGTAGCGCACCGCGTGCGCCAGGGCAGGGAATGCGTTCAGCAGCTTCGGCACGTCCGCCGAGCGCGTGGAGAGCGCCTGCACGTGGCGCAGCACGGTGTCGATGGCGGCGGACAGCTCCGAGAGCAGGGCCGCGTCGAGCAGCGCCGTCAGCGTGTCGAGCTCGGTCGCCTCCGCCGCGCGGGTCACCACGCGCGAGGTCGCCGCCGACTCCACCGTGTTCCCGAAGAGGCTCGCCTCGACGACGCGCACGGCCAGCTCGGGGTCCCACTTCAGGCGCCACGTCTCGCGGAAGGTGCCCGTCGAATTCCGGGGGTCCTCCTCCGGTGTGCCCCAGGGGATGTCGAGCAGCCGCAGGCGGTGCAGCAGCCGGCTCCGCTCGCGGTCCATGTCCTTGCGCAGGTCCAGCTCCTGCACCTTGCTCTCGGCGGAGGGCGGCAGGCGCAGCGACTTCTGCAGCGCGGCCAGGTCCCGGGCGAGCGGGACCGAGGGCACCTCGGAGGGAACCACGCCCAGCCCGGTGCCGACCTCGAGCTTCTCGTGGACGAGCGCCAGCGGTGTCGCGTCTCCGCCGCACAGCACCGCGAGCGCCGCGTCCCTCAGCTCCGCCAGCCCCGCCGAGGACAGGCCTCGCAGGGCCGCGAGCGTCTCGGCGAGCCGCACCGTCTCGATGACGTTCGCGGAGGAGGCGTCCAGCCCCTCGTCGCGGAGCAGGTGAGCGATGCGCGCCGCCCACGACGTCACCGCCCGTTGGGGCGACAGCCACAGGTGCGCGTACCACCCCGGCGACTCCACGCCCGCGCCGTACCCGCTGCGCCAGCCGAGCCGGTCATACGTCCAGGGAATCCACGTGGCGGCCACCTTCGCCTTCGGCAGGCCGCGCAGCAGTGCGTCGTCCTCCTTCGCGGGCCGCTGCTGCACGAGCGCCGGGGCGTGCCACGCGCCGCACACGACGGCGATCCGCTGGAAGCCGTCCTTCTTCGCCTGGCGGATGCTCCGCCGCATGTGGGCCTCGCGCCGGGCCTCGTGGGGGGACAGCTCTCCCTCGCCCTCGCGCAGGGCGCTCATGGCCTCCAGCACGGCCTCGAACACGCCCTCGGGGTTCTGGCGCTGCTCGATGAGGTGGTCCCACCAGAGCTCACCGTCCTCGTAGCCCGCGGCACGCGCGAGCGCTCCGAGCGGATCCGCCCGGGGCGTTCCGGGTTGCTCCACGGCCTCGGGCTTCTCGGCGCCCTCGTCCTCGGGGGACAGCCGGTGCATCTGCGGCAGGTCGATGAACCGCACCGACAGCGTGCGCTCCAGGGCGTACTGGAGGGCCTGCCACTCCGGCGAGAAGACGGCGAACGGATAGAAGACGGCCCGCGCCGGGTGGTCCACCGAGTAGACGAGCAGCGCCACGGGCGGCTTCATCTCCGCGTGCGCCGCCAGCGGCAGCAGGGCGTCCGCGTCCGGCGGGCCTTCGATGAGCACCACGTCCGGTTGGAGCCGCTCGAGCGCGGCCCGGACGCTGCGCGCGCTCCCCGGGCCGTGGTGCCGCACGCCGAGCACGTGCACCGACGCGCCCGCCTCCGCGCTCACAGCACCTCCATGCAGGCGCGGTAGAGGTCCTTCCAGCCCTCGCGCTCCTTCACCACCGTCTTCAGGTACTCCAGCCACACCACCCGGTCCTGCACCGGATCCTTCACGATGGCACCCGTCAGGCCCGCGGCCATGTCCGGCGCCCGGAGCACCCCATCCCCGTAGTAGCCCGCCATGGCCAGGCCGCCGTTCACCACCGAGATGATCTCCGCCGTGGACAGCGAGCCCGAGGGCGTCTTGAGCTTCGTCGCGCCGTCCGTCGTCGCGCCGCCCCGCAGCTCGCGGAAGAGGGTGACCACCCGGCGGATCTCCTCCAGGGCCGGCTTCTCCGCCGGCAGCGCCAGGGTGCGGCCGAGCTCCGCCACGCGCTTCTCGACGATCTCCACCTCCTGCTCCAGCGAGTCGGGCACCGGGAGCACCACCGTGTTGAAGCGGCGCAAGAGGGCGCTCGACAGCTCGTTCACGCCCCGGTCCCGGTTGTTCGCCGTGGCGATGACGTTGAAGCCCGCGTGGGCCTGCACCTCGCTGGACAGCTCGGGCACGGGCAGCGTCTTCTCGCTCAGCAGGGTGATCAGGGCGTCCTGCACCTCGCCCGGCATGCGCGTCAGCTCCTCGATGCGCGCCAGCTTGCCCTCGCGCATGGCCCTCATCACCGGGCTGGGCACCATGGCCTTCTCCGAGGGGCCCTCGGCCAGCAGCCGCGCGTAGTTCCATCCGTAGCGCAGGGACGCCTCGTCCGTGCCGGCGGTGCCCTGCACCAGCAGCGTCGAGTCCCCGCAGATGGCCGCCGCGAGGTGCTCGCTCAGCCACGACTTCGCGGTGCCCGGCACCCCGTAGAGCAGCAGGGCCCGGTCCGTGGCGAGCGTCGCCACGGCGATCTCCACCAGCCGCGCGTTGCCGATGTACTTGGCTCCCACCTTGAAGCCACTCGGCAGCTGGCCGCCGAGCAGGTAGGTGCGCACGGCCCAGGGCGAGAGCTTCCAGCCCTCGGGCTTCGGGCGGTCATCGGCCTTGGCGAGCTCGGCCAGCTCCTCGGCGTACTGCTGTTCGGCGTGCTGGCGCAGAAGGGCGGTAGCGGTCACGGTTTCAACTCCTCGTACAAGATGCGGCGCAGCGAGACGGTCTGCTGGAAGCGGTTCAGCTCCGGGTTCCAACGCTGGAGCGGTGAGGGCAGCACGAGAGGATCCACGGCGTTGGGCAGGCACTGCGGCGGCAGGGCGGTGGACGCCTTCCGCAGGGCGCCGAGAAGGGCCGTGGCCCGGGTGCTCGGGTCGTACAGCTCGCGCAGGGACTGGAGCCAGGCATGGCCGAGATCCGCCGGCCACGGCGCGGACGTCACCGCGAGGGCCCGGTCCAACGAGGGCAGGGACTCGGAGCGCAGGAGGATGCGCAGGGTGCGCGCGGCGCGCTCGGCGGGCGGGAGCTGCTCCATGACGGAGATGGCCAGCGTCTGGGCCCGCTCGGCGTCGAGCACCTTCGACTCGCAGCGCGTCCAGAAGCCGAGCAGGGCCATCGCCCAGGCGGAGGAGACTCCCAACCGGAGCGCCTGGGCCCAGCCCTCCGTGAGGGCGATGGCGTGGTCCGTCCGCGCGGCGGCGCCGACGAGCTGCCCCGGTGTGGCCTCGAAGCCGCTCTCCCAGGTGCTCAGGGGGATGGCCTCGAGGAGGCGGATGAGCCAGTGCTCGCTCTGGCCGACACCGGCCGGTGGCTTGTCCAGGCCGTCGCGCTCGGCCTCGGCGTCCCACTTGTCCGGGAAATGGACGCGGAGCGTGGCCGGCTTCTCCCAGGTGAGCACGGCGCGGGCCCGCTCCAGCATGCGTCGCGCGAAGGCCGATTCGGGCAGTCGGGCCAGCAGATACCGCGCCACCTCGCGCACCGCGGCCGCGCGGTCCTTCCGGCCAAGCTCCAACAGGGACTCGTCCTCCGGGGACAGCCCCACGTCGAGGCAGGCCAGGAACCGGGCGCGGTGCTCGGCCTTCTCCTGGGCCCACGTGGCCTGCAACCACGCCCGGGCCTTCGCCGGGTCGGTGCTCCGCGCCTGGACGAGCGCCGCGCGCCGCTCCTCGGGCGTTCCTTCCGTCCACACGCGCTCGGCGTCCGCCGGGTCGACTGCTGGGGTGTCCGTGTCGGAGCGCCACTCGGGATTCTGGTGGGCGAGCCACAGGCCGCGCTCGCCGAGCACCGGCTCCGCCGCCACGCGCAGCGCGCGCTCCTTGAGCCCGAGCACCCGCGGGAGCAGCTCCGGCGGGAGCCGGCGGCGGGCGCGGGCCAGGAGCTCGAAGGCCTCGCGCAGCACCTCCACATCATTAGATACGAGAAGCTCCGTGAGAACGGCGCTCACGCGCGGCGGGCACACGGGGAGCGTGTCGGGCGGGGCCACGTCGCCTCGCGTCTCCAGCCGGGCGAGCTTCCGTCCCGCGGCCCGCGCCACCGAGCGCGCCCCCGCCGCGAGCAGGAGGCGCTTCTCCAGGGGGACTTCCTCCAGCGCGCGGAGGACCTGGCCCTCCACTCCGGCCGTGGCCCCGAGCTCCGGAGAGCGGGAGGTCCCCAGCGTGGCGAGGCGTGTCAGGGCGTCGAGCTCGTTCACGAGAGGCCTCCCAGCGGAAGGAAGCGCCCGTCCACGCGGGTGCTCAGGGGCCGGAATTCCTCCCCGTCCCACTCACCGAAGACGTCGAGCGGCTGGCCACCGGAGAGCGCGAGCAGCCGCCACCGGTCGCTCGGGCCGAGGAGGACGGCCGCGCCGGTGGCATCCCGGAGCCACCAGCGCCGCCTGCCATCCACGACGGGTACCACCGCCCCGAGCAGCGCCAACGTGCGCTCGCGGAAGGGCTGCCGGGCCAGCTCGTCGGCGAACCGCTGACAGAGCCCATCGAGCGTGAGCGAGGGCAGGGCCTCCAGCCAGGGACGGACGTCGCCCTTCCGCTCGTGGACGAGGGCGCGTTGGGGCGCGGCGCTTGGCCAGTACACCAGCTCCGCCGGGAAGGCGGTGCCGGGGAGGAAGGACTCGGCGAACCGCGCGCCGGGGCCCGCCGCGAACTGGAGGACGAGCGCCGTGCGGCCCGAGGTGGCTCCGAGCAGGTACGTCCGCTGCGCGCGGACGCGCTCCGTGTCCTCGACCTCCTGGCCGACGACGACCCAGGTGTCCTCGAGGCGCTCGCCCTGGGCGACGACCTCCTCCTCGCGCAGGGGGATGCCCACCACGGAGCGGAGGTCCGCCGCGAGGGGAGGCGCGAGCTGGTCCATCCTCCGCCAGGCCTCGGTGACGAGCGCGAGGCGCCCGAGTCTCTCGAGCATCTTCCGGGGCCAGTCGGGGCCGCTGCCCGGGAGCGCCGCGAGCTGGCGCACCTGGGACGCGAGGCCCGGAGCCTGTGCATCCACCAGCCGCGCCGCCTGGGTGTTCCACATGGCGGTCTCCGCCTCGAGCCCGGCGAAGCCGCCGCGCACCAGGTCCTCCATCCAGAGGGACAGGGCCTCCAGTCCCCGCTGCACGCGGGTATGGCGCTCGGCGGTGCGCTTGGCGCGGGCCTCCGGGTCGGCGGGGGCGGCGCCCTCGGCTCCGGCGGCCTCACGCTTCGCCTTGCGCTCGGCGGTGGAGGTCCGCTTGGAGAGCCACTCCTCCACCCACGTGGGCGGCTGTCCCGAGGGGAGACGCTCCGCCGCGACGAGCAGCAGGAGCCCGATGGCGTGCTTGCACGGGAACTTGCGGCTGGGGCAGGTGCACTTCGTGGCGAGGTCGGAGAGGTCGATGCGCACCTGGTACAGGGCGCTGCCCTTGCACTCGCCCCAGGCCGCGCGTTCATCCCGGCCGAGTCCCTGCCACGAGCGTTCCGTGGCCAGCTTCTGGCCGGCGGAGGCCGAGGAGGAGTCCGGCGCGAGGGCCAGGGCCTGCTCTGAGGTGAGGGGCGAGGCGGACATGGTGTCGAGGCCTGGCAGCATATCCATCCGGCTGACAGGTCCGGTGCCCGAAAAACGAAGCCCCCGGCCACGGATGTGACCGGGGGCGTGGGTCCGTCGAGCCAGACGGTGTGGGTCCGGCTACTTCGCCGCGGCGGCGTGCATCGGGCAGCCGGTGGCGATCTGACGGAGGAACTGGCTGTTGTCGTAGTAGTGCTCGACCTCGAGGATGCGCAGGTCCTCGGCCACGCGCGCCACGCTCATGCCGAAGATCTCCACGCGCTTGCCGGTGGGCTGCTGGCCCTTGTAGGGGCCGGTGAAGTTGCCCCAGTGGCGCCACTTGAAGCTCACCGTCGGAGGCGGCGAGTACACCTCGAGCACCTCCCAGAAGAAGCCCTCCGGGAAGGCGGTGTGGAAGATGTCGTGAGACGACTCGAACGTCTCCTCGCTGGCCTTGTAGTACGGCGTGTCACCGATGAAGAGGTTGTAGCTGCCCCGCTCGGCGATGTCCTGGGCGCTGGCCCACGGCCCGCCGTTGACGTTGGTGCGGAACCTGTCGAGCACGACCGATATCCACTGCGCGGGATCGGCCTTGTGCGAGACCTCCATCTCGAACACGCGCACGAGGTTCTCCGCCACCATCTCCAGCGAGTTCGCCGGGAAGTGGCGCGTGCGCTCCTTGTCCACGGTGATGCGCGTCAGGTGATAGTCCGGGCGGCCGTGGCGCCACTTCACACCCTGATCGTTCTCGACGACGGCGTCACGTCCCTGCAACCAGAGGGGCTCAGCGGCTGGCTTTCCGATGCTCATGTCGTCTCCTGTGTGGGGGGCGCATTGTGGCTCGGACCACTGACGCTCCGTCTCTCTTTAGATGGGCTAGATGGGCTTTTCAGATGGGCTTTTCGTGCCCGTGTGATTTTCCGCCGGAGCGGGTTTCCGGCACGATTCCGACACCTCGAACGACCAGACCGGCGGGCTCGCCTCGTATGTTGGAAAAGGGCTGGAAAACAGGAGCGTCGTGCTGCTGCCGAGCGGAAGCGATCAGGCCGTGCTGCGGGCATTCCGCGAGGGGGACCGTGCCACCCTCACGCGGGTGTACCGCGCCTATTCGCCGGAGGTGGTGCGCTACCTGGCCCGACGCTTCCAGGTGCGCTCCACGGCGGGGGTGGACAGCGTCACGCTGGGGGCGTTGGACCTGGACGCGGCGCACCAGGAGACGTTCGTCCGCGCCTTCCGCCCCGCCATGCGCCAGGCCTATGACGGGGTGCGGCCCTACCTCGGCTTCTTGCTGACCATCGCGCGTTCCACGGCCCTGGACCTGCTGCGTGCCTCGGGCCGCGTGGCTCGCGAGGCCGTGCCGCTGGACGACATCCCCGAGCTGAACCAGGTCCCCGCCGGGGACAGCGGCCCCGAGGAGCGGGCGCTGGAGTCCGAGGTGCGCACGCTGGTGCGCGAGTTCCTCGATGGGCTGCCCGAGGTGACGCGGGAGCTCGCGCGGCTGCGCTTCATGGAAGGACTCTCGCAGGAGGTGGCCGCCGAGCGCCTCCACCTCACGCGCGGCGAGGTGCGGGTGCGCGAGCGCCACCTGCGGACGCGGTTCACCGAATACCTGCGGGTCCGGGGGTGGCTGGATGACTCCGCCCCCGCCTCCTCGCGTGCCACGGAGGGACTCCTCGTGGCCTTCATCGCCCTGTGTGGAATGGGGAGTGGCATATGAGGTGGTTCGACGAGCACGTGGATGGCCTGCTGGCGCGCTGGTCCGAGGGGACCCTGTCCCCGCGCCAGTCCGCCCGGCTGCTGAGACATGCCCACGCCTGCGCGCGGTGCGGGGGCCGATACGAGAGGCTGGTCCAGGCCCACCGCATGCTGGAGCGCGGCGACCTCCACGTCCCCACCGAGCTGGAGGTGGCGGTGCTGGCGGACACGGGGTTCGCGGCGGCGCTGTCGGCGGCGGCCTCGGAGGCGGAGCGCTGGCGGTGGCCCCCGCTGGCCATGGTGGGAGGGCTCGTGGCGGCGCTGGGCCTCGCGGCGCTGGTGCTCGTCCACCCCGGCGACGTCGGGCAGTGGCAATCCCGGGGCGTGGGGCTTCCCCCTGGTGCCGTGCTGCGCGTGTTCTGCGCCGTGCGGCAGCAGCCCCTTCGTGAGCTGAAGCGGGAGCAGGCGTGTCCACCGGACTCGGTGCTGGCCTTCGCCGTGGGGGCGTCGGCGCCGCTGTCGCATGTCGCGGTGGAGGTGCGCGGAGCCGGGCTCCAGGTGACGGAGGGTCCCTACGCCGTCGCCGGCCGTCCGGGCGCGGAGCAGCCGCTGGAGGCCACCATTCCCCTCCCCATGTCCCCGGGGACGGCCGAGGTCACCGCCGCGTTCGCGGACTCGCCCCGGTCGGCGCTCGGAGCGCTGCGGGGTGAGGTCATCCCGGGTGCGGTGGTGCTCCGGATGCCGGTTCGGGTAGAGGACGCTCCATGACTCGCCGCCGTTGGGGAACGTTGCTCGCGGCCGTGGTGCTGCTCGCCGCCTCCCAGGGCCTCGCCGCCCCGCCCGTGCGCCGCGCGCTCGTCATCGCGCACAACGCCAGCGATGACCCGGCCCTCCCTCCGCTGCGCTACGCGGACGACGACGGGGTGCTGTGGACGGAGCTGTTGCGGCGGCTGGGCGTGGAGACCACGCTGCTGGTGGAGCCCGACGCGGAGACGCGCCAGACGGGCGCCGCGGTGCTGGCGTCGGGAGTCCGGCCGCCCACGCCCGAGGAGGTGTCCCGGGCGGTGGAGTCCCTGCGCGGCGCCATCCAGGCGGACCACGCCACGGGGCGGCGGACGGACGTGCTGCTCGTCTACGTGGGGCATGGCAACACCGACGAGGTCGGCCGTGCCTACTTCACCGTGAAGGGCGGACGGCTGGACCGGACGGCCTTCTACGCGCAACTGGTGGACCCGCTCGGGGCGGACTTCGTCCACGTCATCGTGGATGCGTGCCGGGCCTCGGGCGTGGTGGGCAGCCGGGGACAGGCGGACGCGGCGGTGCTGGCGGAGCTGCGTGGAACGCTGGAGCGCGAGCAGCTCGCCGCGAGGCCCCACGTGGGCGCCCTCTTCGCCGAGAGCGACACCGGCGAGACGCACGAGTGGTCCCGCCTGCGCGCGGGCGTCTTCAGCCACGTGGTGCGCTCGGGGCTGATGGGAGGGGCGGACGTCAACGGGGATGGCGCGGTGGAGTACAGCGAGCTGGCCGGCTTCGTCGCCGCTTCGTTGCAGGGGGTGAAGGCGCTGCCCGCCCGGCTCTCCGTCCGTGCCCAGGCTCCCGCGCGCGATCCCCGGCGCCCGCTGGTGGGCCCTTCGCCCGAGGGGCCGAGCCTCCTGCTCCCGGCGGAGTTCGAGCATGCGCGCATCTCGGTGGAGGACGAGGAGGGCCGGAGGCTGGCGGACGTGCGGCGCGCCGAGGGACAGCCGCTCGCGCTGCGCCTGCCCGTCCGGGAGGCCTACTGGGTGCGCACGCCCACCGCCGAGGCCCGTATCGCGCTCGCGCAGCTCGGTGCTGGCGTGCCCCGGCTGCGTCCGCGCGAGCTGCAGGAGCGCGGGCCGGTGGAGGACGCCCTGCGGCGCGGGCTCTTCTCGGTGGCCTTCGACCGGAGCTTCTACGAGCGGTACGTGTCCACCTCGTCCTTCGTTCCGGTGGACTTCGTGCCGGGCAGGGTGGTGCCGTTGGACGTGCCCCTCGCCGCGTTCGTGCCGGAGCCCCCCTCTCCCTGGGAGGTGGGGGCCGTGGTCGCGCGGACGCCGCTCGGGCTCGGGGGCTTCACCACCGGGCCGAGCGTCGCCCTGCGCACCTCGGCGCCCTATACGTTGGGCGTGCGTGTCTCCTACGCCCTCTCGCTCCTGTCCCTGGCCGACGTGACCCTCCACCGGTTGTCCGTGCAGGGACTCGCGGGCTTCCAGGGTCCCGGGCGGGTGGGTCCGTTCGTGGAGGCCGCCGCGGGCTGGAGTCTGATCGGCGTGAAGTTCCGGGGAGGACTGCAGGGCGATCCCACCGTGCTGTCCGGCCACCTCTCGGGCGGCGTGGTGGCGCGCATGGACTCCTGGCGGTTGCGCGCGGCGGGCTTCATCGGCACGGACCGGATCACCGCGGATGGCGAGGAGGCGTGGGGCGCCACGTGGGGCGTGGAGCTGTCGCTCGGGCATTGAGCCGTGAGGAAAAAGAGAGGGCGGACGACCCGGCGGCGCTCCTCGCTTCGTATCTCCGACAGCACACCCAACCGAGGAACGCCTTCATGAAACTCCCCCACGTCCTTCCGCCCGCCGTGGTGCTCACCTCGCTCCTGCTGGGCGCTTGCGATCCCATCCAGATCGACATCATCTTCGAGAACCACAACACCTATGTGCAGGACACACAGGATGGAGGCCCGCCTCCGGACAAGGTCGGAGGCGATGCGGGTCTGCCTCCGATCATGACGGACGCGGGCACATCGGACGGGGGCCTATCGGACGGGGGCCTATCGGACGCGGGCACATCGGACGGGGGCCTATCGGACGGGGGCACATCGGACGGGGGCCTATCGGACGCGGGCACATCGGACGGGGGCCTATCGGACGGGGGTCTGCCGGATGCCTCCTGCGTGGAGGGGCGGCGGTCGCGGGAGGTCGCCGTGGATGTGGAGAGCGCGGCTTTTGCCTTCGATTCCCAGGGCCTGGGGTATCTCGCCATGACCGACGAGGGCAAGGTGTTCGTGGGCGGAATGGGGCAGGGGCATGCGCTGATTCAAGCGGGCGAGCTGCAAGGATACGTGCGGGGCTTCGCCATCGACGCGGACGGCGGCCGGCACTTGGTTGTCGATTACTCCGGCAGCACCGTCTACGCCTACAGCGGATCCGTCAGTTGGCAGAGCACCGCGATCGCCCGTGGCGTTCCGGTCGCGCTGGCCCTCGACCCGTCCGGCTTCGCCCATGTCCTTCTCGATATGGAGACGGGCAGCGAGCGCCGCCTCGCCCATGCGACCAACCGGTCCGGGCAGTGGGTGATCACGGATCTCGGCATCCAGTCCCGTAGCGGCGGAGCGGATCTCGCGGTCGACGCCTGGGGCCATGCCCACATCGCCTGGCATACCAATGCCGAGTCCGGCATCTATTACGCCACCAATGCCTCGGGCACCTGGATGCAGGAGCGGGTCGCGGACATCTCGGGCAATGAGCCCGTGCTGGCGATCGATTCCTCGATGCGTCCCCACCTGCTCTACTCGTACGGTGGCTCGTACGTCCAGCACGCGGTGAAGGAGGACGGCGGCTGGCGGATCGAGGAGGTGGGACCTTCCGCTGGGATCGCGCTCGATCTGGTGGCGGACTCGCGGGGAAACCTCCACGCGGTGCTGGACCGCTTCGAGAATCCCAAGCTCGTTCGTGCCTTCCTGCCCGCGGGGCGTCAGTCCTGGTCCTACACTCCCATCATCGCCCTCGATGGGAAGGAAGGGGTGACCCACCCCTGGGAGTACGCGCTCGGGCTGGGGCCCCTGGGGGAGGTGCGCATTGGCTACTGGTACGCCCTCGTCGGCAACGGCACGGAGGTCGTGGGCAGCTCCGTGCGGTACGCGGAGCCGTGCCCGTGAGCCGGCGCGTGTGACTCAGCTGGGCCGCACGTCGAAGGAGAGGAACTGGGGCGCGTGGCAGGAGGTGCAGCGCACGCGGAGGACGGTGATGTTCCTGCCGTCGCTCCCCGTGTGCCGCAGTTGCAGGGCATCCGGCACGCGCTCGAAGGTACCGCCGCAGGAGCAGCGCTCCTTGCGGATGTGCTGATCGGCCTGCTCCAGGCTGTCCACGAGGATGGGGCGCGCTCCCTCCTCCTCCTTCTCGCGCTTCTCGCGCTCGCGCAGGTACCGCACGTCGCCCGGTGAGGCCCGGCGGGCCTGTTGCCGGGTCCGGCGCTTCTGGACGAATTCGCGGATGCGCCGGGGGAGGCCCAGCCCGAAGACCGCCAGCACCAGCAGGAACACCGCGCTGAGGGCGAGGCTGACCTCGCGCGAGAGCAGGAAGGAGTCGGACGTGGAGACGTTGGCGGAGAGCACGGTACCCACCGGCGCGGCGAAGGACAGGCCGAGCAGGGGGCCCATCTTCCCCACGGCTTCGGTGTGCCGGGCCATCGCGTCCGGCGCCACCCGGTCCGCGAGGCTGCGGTACTCCACCTGGTAGGTGAATCCGCCGAGGTCGGACGTCACCGTCATCTCCATGCGGGAGGCGGGGCCCTCCACCGTGTGCCGCTCCGAGGCCACGTTCAGCAGCGAATCGGAGTGGACCTCCCAGCGCACGCGGAGGTGGGTGGGGTGGTCCACTTCCAGGGGGAAGGAGCGCCCCTCGGTGCGCCGGGGGAGGGCGAGCTGCCCGCCCACCTGCGGGGCCGCGACCTTCAGGCCACCGTTGGCCCAGGCGTCCTCGAGGGTGTACGTCGCCTCCAGCGTCAACGTGTTGGTGTTCTCGTCATCCACCACGCGCGGAGTGCCCTCGGGCTTCAGCTTGGGGAAGAGGGGGCGGTATTGCTCGAGCTGCCGGGTGGAGAGCTGCTCCGCCGACAGTCCCGCCAGCAACGAGCGGAGGCTGTCCGCTCCCTCGCGCGTGTGGCGGCTGGTGATGGCGAGTGCCCCGGTGCCGTCGTCGTTCACGGAGAGCACGTAGCGCGTGTCCACCTCCGGCCCCTCGGCGGCGGGCTGGGGAATGGACTCCAGGGCGGTGGTGCCGGGAGCGAGCACGAGCGCCTTCCCGTAGGGGAGCGGGCTCCGCGCGCCGAGCCGCCCGCGCCGATGCGTCTGGGTGGCATCCACCCACTCGGTGCGTCCGGCCACCTGGGCGCGCACGATGGCGTGGTCGAAGGCCCAGGCCGAGGGGAGCAGGTGGTCCACACCGCCGTGCCGGTGGGCGCTCACCAGGGCCACGTGCGCGGGAATGCCCAGCGTGCGCAGCAGGGTGGTGAGCAGGAGCGCCTTGTCCTTGCAGTCGCCGAAGCGCTGGGCGAGCACCTGCTCCGGCGCGTGGGGCTGGTGGGTGTTGGGGCCGATGGCGATCGCCAGGTAGCGCACCTCGTCCTGGACGAAGCGCACCGCCGCGAGGAAGCGCGCCTCCTCGGTGGGCAGGGAGCGCCAGGACTCGGCCCGCGCCTTCACCTCGGGGGATTCCGGCATGCCCTCCATCAGCGCGAGGCCCCAGGAGGCCACGTCGGCCCAGCTCCCGAAGCTGCTCACCTGGACGTGCGGCCACTCCGCCAGGTCCGAGGGGATTCCCTGCTCCGGCTCGAAGGCGGGCACGTCCTCGCGCTCCCACCGGTACTCGCGCAGTCCGCCCACGTCGCGCTCCACGGGCCGGGCCTCCTGCGTGCCATGGGTCTTGAAGTGGAGCTTCAGTCCCGCCGGGGCGAGCAGCCGGTGGACGAAGTGGGCCACGGGCACCTCGCTCGCGAGGACGAGCGAGTCCAGGTGGTGTCCCTTGAAGAGCGGGTGGGTGTTCTCCACGGTATAGGCCTCCTCGAGGAGGTCCCCCGCGCGCACGTCCTGGAGGAAGGCGAGGGCGGTGCGCTCGTCGCGGTAGATGCCCAGGTCCAGCCCGCGCTCCTGCTGCAGCAGCTTCACGTCCTCGGCGCGGAGAATCTGGGTGCGCACGCCATCGCGGGTGCGCCAGACGCCGTGCAGGCGCAGGCGCTCGTGGGCGTTGGAGAAGGTGACCTCGAGCTTGGAGCCCTCCTCCACGCCCCGGCTGCTGGCCACGCGCCGCACCTGACGGTGGAAGCGCTCGGTCAGCTCGGGCGAGACGCGGACCTGCTCCTCGGACAGCAGCTGATGGAGGCCCGAGACCGCGTCCTCGGCGCGCAGCGGGCGCTGCGTATCGACCGGAGTGGGCTCCACCCAGGCGGGAGGCTCGGTCAGTGTGAGGCCGGCCTCACCCCAGGCGGGGAGCGTGGCGAGGACGGACAGCAGCAGCAGCAGGCGCTGGGGTGACATGGCCGGCATCCTCCCAGGAGGAAGCACGGCGAGGGAAGGTCCCGGGACGTCCCCGGGTCAGCGCGTGGGCTTCAGGGTGGAGAGCGAGCGCTCGACCCTCGCGGAGCCGGGCCCGTAGTCGCGCTCCGGAGCGGTATAGAGGACGAGCACGAACCGGTCGGTGCGAGGGAGGAAGTACACGAGGGTCCGGGACCCGCCCTGCTGGAACTCGTAGCGCGCCACCGGACCCGCGGTGAGCGTGCCCTGCGTGGCATTGAGCCTCGTCCCCGGCACCGGGACACCCGCCGCGGCCAGGACCTCCTCTGGAGGTGCTTCGAGCTTGGGCGGCGTGCCCTGCACCGAGCGCAATTCCAGCCCGCCCTCGAAGCGCGCCACGGCGGGCGGGCCGGACTCCTCGGCGCGCGGGGTCATGCCCGGCGGGGGCTCGTACTGGACACCGAGCGCCTGGGACTCCATGCGGCGCGAGCAGGCCACGGCACAGGACAGCAGCAGCAACACGAGGAGTGCGGAGCGGTTCACGAGCGCGACTGTGCCACAGCCGCGCGGGGACGTCCGGGCCTCCGTGAATCCACGAGGCCCCCTCGAATATTCGAGGCTCACAGGCCCGCTCCTCGCGCTGTTCCGAGGGAGCCCGGCCCGGCGCATGGCTTGCACGGTCGGCGGGCACACCGCTGGCGGAGCAGGGAGCGCCACGCATGCCTATCGAGGAAGGACATGAACAGGAGAGTGAGCATCGGGTGGTGTCTGGGTCTGCTGTTGACGTGGGGTCTGGTGGGCTGCGGGAGCGAGCAGTCGCAGTGGAGCACCGAGCGCGAGGCCTGGAACGAGACGCACCCCGAGCACTACCGCTACGACTACACGGTGACGGGCTTCGCGCCCGGGCGGGGGCCGTGGCGGATCGAGGTGCGGGGAGACGAGGTGGTGTCGGTGCGCTACGTCGGCCAGGGTACCGCGCCCACACCCGGCATCGACGTGGACAGCGCGCCCACCATCGACACCCTCTTCCAGCAGGTGGAGTCGGGCTTGAACACCTCCGCGCGGGTGGATGTGGACTACGACCCCGTCCACCATTTCCCGAAGCGGGCGATGTTCTCCTCGGGCGAGGAGGGCAGTGGCTTCATCTGTAGCGAGTTCACACCGCTGGATTGAGCAGGCCCCGCGACTTCGCGGGAACCCGTGGCCGCGCGGGGTGTCTGGTGCTCCATCAACGCATCGGAGCCACCATGGCCATTCCTGTCAGACTCAAGGTCTTCAAGGGGGACGTGCTCGTCACGTCCCGGGATTTCGAGCGCGACATCATCAAGATCGGCCGCCTCGCGTCCGCGCACCTCTGTCTGGAGGACGAGAAGGTCAGCCGCATCCACGCCGTCATCGAGGTGGGAGCCGACGGCGGTCTGTTCATCACGGACATGGGCAGCATCGGGGGGACCCACGTCAATGGCAGACGGGTGAGCAAGAGTCGCATCACCTTCGGGGATGAGCTCCAGGTGGGCGGCACGACGCTCCGCCTGGAGAACCCCACGGAGGTGGCCGCGCGCAACCTCGCCTCCGCCGTCGAGAGTGCCGGGCCCGTTGAGCCACCGGCGCCAGTGGCCACGAGCACAATCCCGCCCCAGGCCGTGCCGGTTCCCGCGGTGGCGGTGCCCGACGCGCCTTCCCCCGTGGCCGTGCCGCGCGAGCGCCGGGCGGTGCCGCGCAAGGCCCGTGGACCGCTCGGGGTGGGCCTGCGCTTCCTCTGGGGAGACCGTGACGTGGGCGAGTTCTTCGTCGCTCCGGGTGCGCGCAAGAGCTTCAGCGTGGGCAGTGCCGCGGGCGTGGACTTCGTCATGGGGGATGCCCGGCTGGGCGCGCCCCGCTTCGAGGTGCTGCGCACCGACGGGAAGGGCTTCACCGTCTGCTTCACGGGGAGGATGAAGGGCGAGCTCACCCGGAGCGGGGACACGCGCGACCTGCGAGCGGTCATCGAGTCCGGGCTCGCCGCGCACGAGGGCGAGGCCTATGCCCTCGCGCTGGAGATGGACGACTTCCTCCGGGTGGAGCTCGGCGGCGTGGTGCTGGAGGTGTGCTTCCAGCCGGTGCCCCGTCCGGTGGTGGCGCGGCTGACGGACTCGCTGGACACCACCCTGCTCAACATCTTCCTGGTGACGTTCTTCCTCGCGGGCTTCTTCGTCATCAGCGCCGCCAACCACGACGCGGACGCGGCCGGGTTCGCGGATGAGCTCGCGAGAGGCCAGTCGCGCATCGCGAAGCTCATCGTCAAGCCGCCCGAGGTCCAGAAGAATCGGCTGCTCCAGCAGCTCGACGCGGTGAAGAAGGAGCGCGAGGTCCGGCGGGAGGCCAGCCGGCCACGCGAACCGGAGCCGCGGGCGGAGAAGCCCCTGAAGGCCCTACCGGGGCCGCTCCTCTCCACGAAGGGCTCGAAGGGGAAGCGGATGGATGCCCGCGAGGTCGCGCGGGGGCTGCTCGGCGGAGTGAATACCGCCAACCTCTTCCAGGGCCCGGGAAGCAGCTTCGCGAGCGCCCTGGGACACGTGGGCAGCACCCGGACCAGCAGCGCTGGCAACCTCGGCATGCTGGGGTTGCGCTCCGGTCCCGGCGGCAACGGGGGCGGCGAGACGGTCGGCCTCGTCGGCAACGCGGGACTCCGAGGCCGCTCCACGGGAGAGTCCGACTATGGCAACGGACCCGCGCGGGTGGGGCAGAAGCAGGGCGTGACGGTGGGCCTCGCCGCCGAGGAGCCACAAGTCTCCAATCCCCTGGACCGCGACCTCATCCGCCGGGTCATCCAGCTCAACCGCTCGCAGGTGCGCTACTGCTACGAGAGCCTGCTCAACCGCTACCCGGCGCTGTCCGGCAAGGTGGCCGTCCGCTTCATCATCTCGGCGGAGGGCTCGGTCGCCTCCTCGGAGGTGTCTCAGTCCACCGCGGGCAACGTCGAGCTGGAGAAGTGCGTGGCCGGCCGCGTGCGCGGGTGGGTGTTCCCCAAGCTCAAGGGGGGCGGGATGGTCACCGTGACGTACCCCTTCATCTTCAAGGCGGCGGGTGAGTAGCGCTCGGTGCCCGGCGCTCAGCGACAGATGCCGCAGTCGAGGGTGCACTGCACGGTGCTCAGGCCGATGCCACAGGACTCGGTGAACTGGCAGGTGCCGTCACCGCACACGTAGATGTCCTGGGGATGGATGCGGGTGATGAGGGGGACGTAGGTGATGCCGTTGCGGTTGCACCGCGTGTAGTACGTGTTCGTGGCGTCGGGCGTGCAGCTCGCGGCGCAGCTCCCGATGGGGACGATCGGCGGACACTCGTCACTCCTGCCCGAGAGCGCACAGGCCCGCACGCTGCTCCTGTTCCTGCCCAGCGGACTGGCGTCGTTGCCGACGTAGATGCCCTCGTTCTTGAAGAGGTTGCCGAAGAAGCATCCCTCCCGCTGGGAGAACTCCTGGAGCTCCGCCTGGGTGGTGGGGATGGGCTGCCCCCGCGCGTTGGCGCCCAGGATGGAGATGGGGACGGTCCGCCCGTATTTGTTGACGTGGGCGGCCAGGCACCCGGAGACGAGCTGCTGCTCCCTCACGGTCGCCGGCTGGCCGTTGGCCCAGTCCGGCGCCAGCCCCAGCGAGCCCGCCCACACGTACGTCCTTCCCTGGGGATCCGTGTACATGCGCGTCTCTCCGGCCGGCACGGCACAGGTGACGACGTACCGCATGACCATGTCTGCCAGCGAGTCGTTCTGCTGGAACCAGGCCGAGAAGCTGGCGCTGTTCAGCCCGTTGAAGGCCAGGCCGTTGAAGGCCAGTCCATTGAAGGCGAGGCCATTGAAGGCCAGTCCGTTGAGCGTCTCGCTGTTGGAGGAGCGGGCTGCCTGGCGCTGGCTGGCGGGCTCCTCGTCCCCGGGGGCTTCCTCCGCCGGGCCACAGGCCAGGGTGGCCGTCCACAGCAGCATCGCGGCAGGTAACCCGACCCTCACTGGATTCTTCACTGTGCACCTCCCAACGACACTTCGAGTGTGTGGTCGAGAGAGAAAATGCCGCCAATAGTGCAATCCGAGTGACGCCTATTTGTCGCTATCAGTGTGAGTGTTGCTCTCGCGATGTTGCGGGCGTGGACGAGCGAACAGCTCACGACGACTCCGTCAAGCGCTGGACGCTTCGGTAGGATGACCCGCCCTCACAAGGGAGGAGGGCTCCATGTCCGCACCCAAGCCACAGACCGCCTCCATGTTCGTCGACTTCGAGCGCGATGCGTGGAGGGCCCTGCGCGCCGCGACCCCGCTCCCCCTGACGGCGGAGGAGGTCGAGGGACTGCGGGGGCTCGGCGAGCACCTGGATCTCGAGGAGGTGGCGGACGTCTACCTGCCGCTGTCCCGGCTGCTCAACCTCCACGTGGCCGCGACACAGAGCCTGTGGACGGCGCAGCAGGCGTTCCTCGGTGGCTTCACCCAGAAGGTGCCCTTCATCATCGGCATCGCGGGCAGCGTGGCGGTGGGCAAGAGCACCACGGCGCGCATCCTCCAGGCGCTGCTGTCGCGGTGGCCGGACCATCCGCACGTGGCGCTCGTCACCACGGACGGGTTCCTGTTCCCCAACCGCGTGCTCACCGAGCGCAACATCATGCACCGCAAGGGCTTCCCCGAGAGCTATGACCGGCGAGGCCTGGTGCGCTTCCTGGCGGAGCTCAAGGCCGGACGCGCCGAGGTGACCGCGCCCATGTACTCGCACCTCGTCTACGACATCGTCCCCGACGAGGGGGTGACGATCCGCCGGCCGGACATCGTCATCCTGGAGGGGCTCAACGTCCTGCAGACGGGGCCGGCGGCGGGCGGGAAGCCGGCGCACATCTTCCTGTCCGACTTCTTCGACTTCTCCATCTACGTCGACGCGCACGAGCAGGACATCCGGCGCTGGTACGTGGACCGCTTCCTGAGCCTGAGGCAGACGGCGTTCCGCGACGAGCGCTCCTTCTTCCGCCGCTTCGCCGAGCTCACCGAGGAGCAGGCCATCGCCCGCGCCGAGTCCGTGTGGGGGGAGATCAACGGCCCCAACCTGGCGCAGAACATCGCGCCCACCCGCTCACGCGCGCGGCTCATCCTCGTGAAGGGACCCGACCACAAGGTGCGCCGCATCCGACTGCGGAAGATGTGAGACGCGCAGCACGCGTCCGAAGCCGCGCTCCCGGCCCAACTCGGGCATGGGCGCGCCCGCGTGCACCGCGAGCCGGCCGTTGATGAGCACGGTCTCCACGGCGCCACCGTTCTGGTTCACCAGCCGGACGAAGCCGTCGAAGCCCTCCAGGGTGGACTCCTGGGGCACGTCCAGCCCGGCGCCGAGCCGCTCGGGGTCCACCACCACCACGTCGGCCCTCCGGCCCGGCGCGAGCGTCCCGGCGTCCAGCCCCAGCCAGTCGGCGAGCTCCCCCGTGAGCCGGTGCACCGCGCGCTCCATGGACATCACCGGCTCGCCGCGCTTCTCCGCCTCGCGCACCAGCCGCAGCATGCGCAGCGGGAAGTTGTAGTGCGCCATGTTGCGCAGGTGCGCCCCCGCGTCCGAGAAGCCGATGAGCACGTCCGGGTGGCTCACGATGGACTCCAGCGCGCGCGGCCGGTCGTTGGCCATCACCGTGTACCAGCGCAGCTCCGGTCCGTAGCGCGCCACCAGGTCCAGGAAGGTGTCCACCACGTCCTGTCCGCGCTCGCGAGCGATGTCCGCGAACGAGCGGCCCACCAGTGACGGGTCCGGCGCCTTCAGCACCTCGGACTGGTTGAAGTCCCGGTGGAACACCTTGGGCAGCAGCTTGCTCTTCCACTGCCGCTTGAACGCCGCCCGGTACTCCGGGTCTTCCAGCAGGTGCCTGCGCTCCATTGCGTCCTGCAGGTGCAGCGCCGCCGCTCCCGCGCCGAACTCCTCGAAGACCACCAGGTCGATGCCGTCCGACCACAGGTCGAAAATCTCCGGCAGCGCCTGCCAGCGGAAGTCCGCCTTCAGCACCCGGTTGAAGAGGCGCGACAGCAGGCCCACCTGCCAGTGGATGCCCCGGTTGGCCCGGCTGTCCATCATGGAGATGACCGTCGTCTTCAACGGCTGGCGGAACAGCCCCATGCTCTCCCAGAGGAAGAGGAAGACGTTCACCTTGGTGGTGATGTTGGGCACGCCCTGGAAGACGCGGCCTCGCTCGCGGAGGATGCGCGTGAAGCGGCGGTACTCGGACCAGCTCGCGAAGGTGGAGGGCAGGGGCCGGCTGCGGATGGAGCGGCTCCCGCCGATCTTGTCCCACTTCAGCGTCATGATGGAGAGGCCGGCGTAGCCCTCGTCGAGTCCCTCGCGCAGCAGCGCCTCCATCCGGGCCAGCTCCTCCGAGGAGGGCTTCACCCTGTCATCCAGGCTGCGCTCCAGCCCCATCACGTGGGCCCGGATGGCCGAGTGGCCCACGAAGGAGCCCACGTTGGGTCCCAGCGGCAGCCCGTCCAGGTGGGTGAGGTACTCGCCGAGCGTGTTCCAGTCCTTCTTGCGCTCGAGCAGCGAGCGCACCGTGTCGTAGGGGATGGCCTCCACGCGGCAGAACTGGTCCGCGAGGTCCTCGGGCTTACCCACCGCGAGGCTGAGCGAGCAGCTCCCCACCATCACGGAGGTGACGCCGTGGCGGACGGACTCGGAGAGCGAGGGGGCCAGCTCCACCTCGGCGTCGTAGTGCGTGTGCAGGTCGATGAACCCGGGCATCACCCAGCGGCCCGTGGCGTCGATGACGCGCGTGCCGGGCCCCCGTGGCAGGGGCGACTCGCTGATGTCCGCCACGAGGCCGTCACGGATGCCCAGGTGGCGCACCCGGGGCGGGCTGCCTTGCCCGTCGAAGAAGAGTCCGTTGGAGATGACGAGCTCGTACGGCGACGCGGACATGGGTCCTCCTGGAATGGGGACAGCCCCCCGAACTGCGCTCCTTCATGTGAGCACGCACTCCCGGTATGGTCGAGGATTGAATCCAGGAGCCCATCAGATGAAAGACAAGACAGTGCTCGTGACCGGTGCCAACTCGGGAGTGGGGCTGGCCACGACGGTGGAGCTGGCGCGACGAGGCGCGAAGGTCGTCATGGTCTGCCGCAGTGCCGAGCGGGGTGAGGCCGCGCTGCGAGAGGCCCTCCAGCACGGCGGGCCGGGCAAGGTCGAGCTGATGCAGTGCGACCTGGGCTCGCTCGGGAGCATCCGGGAGTTCGCCCGGAGCTTCCAGGCCCGGCACGAGGTCCTGGACGTGCTGATCAACAACGCGGGGGTCTTCTCCCTGAAGCGGCAGGCGACGCGGGACGGCTTCGAGTCGCAGCTGGGTGTCAATCACCTCGGCCACTTCCTGCTCACGAACCTGCTGCTGGAGCAGGTGAAGCGGGCGCCGCAGGGGCGGATCATCAACGTCTCGTCGGGCGCGCACAAGGTGGGGTCCATCCACTGGGATGACCCGCACCTCACCCGGAAGTATGGCGCGTGGAAGGGCTACGCGCAGTCCAAGCTCGCCAACATCCTGTTCACCAAGGCGCTCGCGGAGCGGCTGCGAGGCACCGCCGTCACCGCCAACAGCCTGCACCCCGGAGCGGTGGGCACCCAGCTCGGGAAGGATCGGGAGACGGGCTTCGGCGGAGCCATCCTGGCCCTGCTCAAGCCGTTCTTCCTGACTCCGGCGCAGGGCGCCGAGACGTCCGTGTACCTGGCGGCGAGCGAGGACGTCACCCGTGTCTCGGGCGAGTACTTCTACAAGAAGAAGATCGTCTCCGTGTCGAAGAAGGCGAATGACCGCGGGCTCGCCGAGCGGCTGTGGTCCTGGAGTGAGAAGGAGGTGGGGTTGGCATGAGCTCCCAGACAGAGGTTGATTTCCGGCGGGCGTATGAGCACCTGCTGTCGTTGTGGACCACCGCACCCGAGTCCCGGGACGTCGAGACGCCGAGCGCGCGCACCCGGGTGCAGGTGTGGGGGAGGGAAGGGGCACCGCCGCTCGTGCTCCTCCACGGGTTCAAGGTCTCTTCCGGCATGTGGGCGGCGAACGCCCTGGAGCTCGGGAAGTCGTTCCGGGTCTACGCCGTGGACCTGCCGGGCGATCACGGCTTCAGCGTGCCGCATCGTCCCATCACGCGGGTCGAGCAGCTCCTCGGTTGGTTGGACGAGCTGCTCACCGCGCTAGGGCTGTCGCGGACGAACCTGGGCGGGATGTCGTACGGAGGCTGGCTCACCGCGCAGTACGCCTCGCGGGCCCCGGAGCGGGTGTCGAAGCTGGTGATGATCGCCCCGGGAGCCACCTTCGTCCGTTTCAATACCGAGTTCGCCCTGCGGGGCTTTCCCTTCCTGTTCTGGAAGCGGCGCGAGTGGGTTCACGCCCATCTGCGGTGGGCGGCCGTTCCGCCGAAGGAGGCGGGGGGCCTGTACGACGCGGTGATGAGCGGAATCGGGGACGTGATGTGGACGGGGCTCCGGCACTTCGGCTGGTACCGCGGTCCATGGCCGGCGGTGGTGAAGGAGGAGGTGCTGCGGCGCATCCAGGTGCCGACGCTCCTCCTCGTGGGCCAGCAGGAGCGCATCTACGATGCGGAGACGGTGATGGCCCGCGCGCGCTCGCTCGTGCCGGGAATCGTCTGCGAGACCATCCCGGACGCGAGCCACGATCTGCCCATCCGGCAACCGGAGCTCGTGGTCGAGCGCCTCCGGACCTTCATTGGAGCGTGAGCGCCCAGGCCACGAGTCGTTCCTCGGAGCAGGGGAATTCCAGGTCCGGTGCGAACCACTGTCGCACCGCGCCGCGGATCATCGCCGCGAAGGGCGCACGGGAATCCGTCGCCGCGAGGATCTCCCGGCACAGGTCGTGGAGATGTTCCCGTGCCTCGGGGTGGTTCATGGGAAAGAGGCCTGCTCGCACGAGGCGCAAGGTATTGAACCTCTTTCGGACGTGCTCGAGCCTCTCCCGGCGTGCTTCCAATAGCCTCATGCGATTGAGTCCGAGCACGTCGATGGTCATGCGTCCACGCCGTCCTTCATTCAGGGGCTCGGCGCGTTCCCCGTTGAAACGAATGTGGAGCTCTGGCGTGTCGGTGGCGGGGTCCAGCAGGAGCGGAGCTTCCCCCGCCGTGCTTCCCTCCTCGCGTAGGGCATCGGCACGGGCCGTTGGATCCGTGAGTGGGAAGAGGTCCCGCTTGTGCTCGCGGTTGCAGCGAGAGCAGGCATAAAGAAGATTGCTCCACGTGTAGGCGAGCCAGAAATAGCCTGGGCTCTGCTTGGGCTGGTCCTTGCCCTGACGCACACATGCCTTGGGCCGGAAGTGTTCGACGTCTCCGGCATCGCTGACGATTCGTACCTCGCAGTAGGCGCACTTCTCGTGCTGCGCGTTCGAGAGGCATTTCTTGACGTCACGGTGTCCATACACGCCTTGAGCGAATTCGAATGCCTTGGAGCCATCCTGATAGCTCCGAGGATCCGAGTGGTACTCGGCGAGCATGTTTCGCACCAGGGTGGAGCCCTTCCTGGCGAGAACCTCTGGTGGCTCCTCGGGACGGACGATCCGGATCACGAGTGGGCCGTGTCCTTTCGGAGCTGCTCGGCGAACCATCGGATCGTCTTGCCCGCATCGATGTCCTCTGGCGTCTCGCCCGTCGGCATCGACTGCAGCTCGCGTTCGATGTTGGCGAGCTCCTGCTCCTCCTCCGGGGTACGTGTTGCCTTCTCGAGCAGCTCACCCCGGCGCTCGAGCAGCTTCGTGAATCCTGGCGGACGTGCGCTCGTGAGACCGAAGAGGTCGCTCGTGAGGAGCTGGTCGACCCGCCAGCCCCGGACGATCTCCGGGTCGTTCTGGATCAAGACATGATCCCCATCGTCGGGCGCACGGTGGAGGACGACCAGGTTGGCGTTCTCCGCTGCCTGGACGATGAGGGGGCTGTGGGCCGTGACGATGAACTGGGTCCTCTGGAAGCGCTCGCTCAGGAATCTCACGATGTCGCGCTGCCATCGGGGGTGCAGGTGCAGGTCGATCTCATCGACCAGGACCACCGCGGGCTCGGAGAGTGGATCTTCACTCGTGGGATAGCGCTCGAACATCCGGCTGGCGAGATCCAGGACCCAGCTCAGCATGGCCCTGTAGCCGAGGCTGAGTTGGTGCGGCCGCACCCATCCATACGGGGTTTCCAGCTGCACGATGGGCTGGGGTGGCACCTTGTCGAGCCCCTCGATGCGAACCGCGGAGACGTTCTCCAGGAGTCGCAGGATGGTCTCGCGGATGTGCTCGAACCGCTTGCTGGCCCCGGGTGCGTTCGAGCGAGCGGAGTAGTCCGCCTGGAGCAACCACTCCTCGACATTGATGAGCTCGGCGCTGTCGGAGAAGAGGGTGGCGGCTGCCCAGGGCCGGGAGTCCGCCGAGAGCGCGGTCCGCCCGGGCCGCCGAGAGGCCCCATACCCGCAGCAGAACATGTCGGCATTCATCGAGCTGTACTGGGAGCCGCTCGCCTTCCTCGCGTTCCACTGCTCGTCCAGGGACAGGAGCGCGGTGGCATCGCTCGCATCGCCGAGAGAGGTACCGATGGCGATGCTGGCCTTGAGCTGACTGTCCTCCTCGCTCAAGCTCCGGCGAAGCCCTTGTTTCAGCTCGGGGGCCCAGTAGGTGGAGTCAGGGACGGTACCGACCATCGCACCGGGCATGGGCGGCAGCACGGTCGGCTTCATGCCATAGAGGCACTGCAGCAGTGTCGTCTTGCCGACCCCGTTGTCGCCCAGGATGACCGTCCACTGGGCGAGTCGGCCGTTGCCATCACGCAGATCGAGCACCTGCCGCGAGCTGAAACAACGGACGTTTTCGACAGTGAGCTCCGCGAAATACATCGGCTGGTTCAACGCTCTTCCTTCTCGAAGCTCGTCCGCTCCAGGCATGCCCGGAGCGTAGATGATCTGCTCCCCGCCAGATAGCGGAGGCTGGAGCCGCTGTTCAGCTGCGGTAGTCCGCGTTCTCGCTGATGTACTCGTGGCTGCGGTCCGAGCCGAGCACCGTGCCGCTGGCCGGGCCGGTGCCCAGCTCCACGTCGATCTCCACGGAGCGCTCGTGCGGCGGGAACGTCACCGGCGGGCGGAAGGTGAGCCCGTCCGCGGGCGGGACGCTGGCGTACAGCTCCGCGCCCTTCATGTGGGCCACCAGCGCCTTCTCCGCCTCGTTGTCCAGGCGGAAGGTGCCTCGCTCGAAGATGACCCGGCCGCCCATGCGCAGCGTGCAGCCCGACAGGTCCACCTCGGGGTGGTGCGCCCCCACGTACTTGCCGATGGCCGCCACCAGCCGGCCCACGTTCGGGTCGTTCCCGTTCACCGCGCACTGGAACAGCGGCGAGTTCACCACCGACTTGCCGATGCCCCGCGCCACCTCCTCGCTCGGGGCTCCGCTCACCCTCACGCGCATGACGTGGTGCACACCCTCGCCGTTGCGCACCACGTCCTCGGCCAGGTCCGCGCACACCTGCTCCAGCGCCGCCTCGAACTCCCGGAGGCTCGGGCAGGGCACCTGCCTCGAGGACAGCAGCGCCACCGTGTCCGAGGTGCTCGTGTCGCTGTCCACGCTGATGCAGCCGAACGTCCTCGCGACCACCGAGCGCATCGCCGTGCGCAGGTCCTCGCGCGGCACGTCCACGTCCGTCATCAGGAAGACGAGCATGGTGGCCAGGTTGGGTTCGATCATCCCCGCGCCCTTGGCGATGCCCACGATGCTCCCGTTGCCCACCCGGGCCCGGCGGACCTTGGCGTACAGGTCGGTCGTCATGATGCCCTCGGCGGCGGGCATCACCGAGCCGGCCGCCAGCGTGGACACCGCCTGGGGCACCGCCTCCACCATCGCGTCCACAGGCAGCCGCCAGCCGATGACGCCCGTCGAGCACGGCAGCACCTGCGAGGCGCTCAGCCCCAGCTGCCCGGCCACCGCCGCGCACAGCCGCTCGGAGGCCTCGACGCCTCCGGGCGCGCACACGTTGCTCACCTTGTTGTTCACCACCACCGCGCCCAGCGTGGGCTCCTTCAGCCGCTCGCGACCGATGAGCACCGGCGCTCCCGGGAAGGCGTTCTTCGTGAACATCGCCGCGAACGCCGGGGTCGGCTCGTCGAGCACGATGAGGGTGAGGTTCATCTTCGCCGGCTTCGCCACCTCGGCGGGCATGAACTCCAGGCGCGTGCGCCCGACGCGGAAGCCTCGGGGCAGGGCGGACTGGCCCTCCAGCCAGTCGCGGTGGGCCTCGGCGGAGGAGAAGGTCAGGTGCGTGCTGGGCATGGTGGTACCTCGTCGCTACGAGCGGAATGCGCTTGGTGCCGCAAACGCGCGAATGAATCAATGGGGGAGATGCCCGGCCGCCCGCTTCGAGGCTAGGGAGGCGTCGGTCTCAGCCGCTCCTGGGGGATGACCTGCTTCTTGCCCTGGGTCTGGCCGGGGCTCGACCACAGCAGCCGGGCGATGGCCAGACCCGTTTTCTCGTAGAACTCCATCCGCAGGCTGTACGCGCGGCCCGCCTCGAGCGTGAGGGTGCCGGTGTTCTCGGTGGTGGTGTGCGCCGCCCAGTCATCGATGAGGAGCTTCCCGTCCACCCAGAGCCGGACGCCGTCGTTGGTCTGGGTATGGAAGGTGTACGTCTCCGAGTACTGGGGCACCACGCTCCCCGTCCAGCGCACCGAGAAGGTGTCGACTTCCAGGGCCGGGTTGGGAGCGCCGCTCTCCCAGCGGAAGTCCACGGTGGTGTCCACCCGCTCCAGCGCCTTCAGGGAGAGGTTGACCTCGTTGAAGTACTCCGCCCGCAGGCCCGTGCCGGTGCCCGGGTCCACCCCCGTGCGGAACACCGCCGTGTAGCGCGTGTCGGCGGAGGGCGTGGGGGTGGGATGCGTCGGGCCGCCTCCGTCCGACCAGCGGTCGAAGAGGTACGTCGTCCCGCCCCGAACCTGGGGGGAGACGATCCCGAGCGTGCGCACGATGCCCACCACGCTCTCCACCTCCAGCGGTGTGACCTGGGGCTGTCCGTCCAGCGTCACCTGGAGTCCCGCCGGCTCGGTGTCCACCCGCAGCTTCACCTTCCGGGGGTACACGTCCCGGTAGGTCTCGTGGGTGACCCCGCTGGAGTCCTCCACCCGCAGGTGGATGCGGTACCACACGTTCGCGGCGGTCTCGCCCTCGGTGGGCACGGTGAACGTCCCGCTCCTCACCCCGTTCGTGGAGGGCAGGAAGGGGTGCAGGTGGTCGTCATGGTGGAAGTCCACGCGCCAGGTGAAGGCGCTGTCCGGCAGCGTGCCGTCCTCGGCGTCCGTGCCGAGGCCCGCGAAGCGGACGGTGCTCCCGGCGGTGTAGAGCGTCCCCGTCGCGGGGGCGGTGATGGTGGCGATGGGTGGGGTGTCGTTCCTCACGGTGAGGACGGCCTCGTTGCTCAGCACCGAGCCGAAGTCGTTGGACACCCGCACCCGGAAGCGGGCTCCCGAGTCCGCGAGGGCCACCGCCAGGGTGAGGCTGGCGGACGTCTTCCCCGCCAGGTCCCTGCCATCGCGCTGCCATTGGTAGCGCAGGGGGGGCGTCCCGGAGGCGCTCACCGTGAACGTCACGGATTGGCCGGGCACTCCCGTCCGGCTCTCGGGTTGTCGCGTGATGACGGGCGCCTCGCTGTCCGTCGTGTAACGGATGCGGTGCACGGAGTCGTCCTGGCGGTCCAGGTAGTAGAGGCTGCCGTCCGGCCCGACGTCGAGGTCCACCGGCGCCTTCAGTCCCGTGGCGAAGAGGGCCACGGCGCCATCCTTCGGGTCGTACGTGCGGATCCACCCGTTGCAGTAGTCCGCGAAGAAGTAGCGCCCCACGTACTCCGCGGGGAACTGGAGCGCGGCCGGGTTGTAGAAGGCGCCTCCGGCGATGGCGCAACCCCTGTCCGTGCCCGTGCCGTGCCGGTAGGCGAACAGCGGCGCGCGGAAGCGCGAGTCGCTCGTGGGGCCCTCCGTGTCCGGCCAGCCGTAGTTGGCCCCGGCGACGCCCTCGTTGAGCTCCTCCCACTCGTTGGCTCCGACGTCGTTGATGAAGACGCGGCCGGTGCCCGGCTGCACGGCGAAGCTGAAGGGGTTGCGCAGGCCGAGTGCCCAGATGGCCCGGTAGACGCCCGTGGTGCGCGTGTAGAACGGGTTGCTCGAGGGGATGGTGCCGTCCTTCTCGAGCCGCAGGAGCTTGCCCATCAGCGTGTCGAGCTTCGGTGCGTTCTCCGAGCGCGAGTTCTCCCCCACGGCCACGTAGAGCTTGCCGTCGGCCCCGAAGTGCAGGGCGCCTCCGTTGTGGACGCTGGCTCCCAACGGCTCGAGCTCGAGGAGGATCTTCTCGCTGCCGGACACGGCCCGGTTGCCGCTCGCGGTGAAGCGGCTGAGCCGGTTGTGCACGGAGGGCCCGGTGGCCGTGTAATACACGTACACGTAGGGCTGGGCGGGGAAGTTGGAATCGAACGCCACGCCGAGCAGCCCCCGCTCCCCGTTGGCGTCGACGCCCACCGACAGGAAGGGCTCGGTCAGCAGCTTGCCGTCCTGGATGATCCGGAGCCGGCCCTTCTGCTCGCAGACGAAGATGCGTCCGTCTGGAGCGATGGCCATGGAGGTGGCGCTGTCGAGGCCGTCGACGAGCTCCGTGTCCGTGAAACGGGAAGGCACCGCCACCACCGCTACCTCCTTGCGAGAAACGGGCGGAGTCTCAGGAGGCTCCACCTCCGTGCAGCCCCACAGCAGGAGGAGACAGGCGAGGGCCTGAAGGGAATCGACACGCATGGCGCACACTCCGGTCTGGATGAGGAAGACCACCGGCTCCGGGGTGGAGCGCGGCGCGCAGGGTGTGGCGGGTGCACCGGGGGCGTTGCACGCGGAGCGTCGAGCGGGTGTTCGGCGAACGTCCAGCGCTGGATGGCGCGGCGCGGGATTGGACGGCACTCGTCAGCGGCCTTGTTCCCGAGGGCGGTGGGTGCCGCGGAACCCTCGCGGAGACCCGGCCCCTGTCTCAGTCCACGGTTTGTGGAAGCCTCTGTCCGGTACTGAACTCGCCTGGCGGGCAGTCTTTTTCAAGAGGACTGAGAACTGGCGTGCTTTGTGCTCAAAGTATATGGAGGTTCGTGACACCTCGAAGCTCGTCCACCGTGTACACCGTCGAGATCAGCCCACCCGCCTGGAACCAGCTCGCCCACCTGAGTGTGGAGACCTATCGCCGCATCCGCGACGCGCTGGATGCCGTGGCGGCCGCGTTGCCGTCGCAGGGCCAGGAGCGTGGCTCGCCGCGACCGGTGAAGCAGGAGGGACACGGTGCGTCCCTGCCCTCGGTGGTGGTGGATGATGCGATCGCGCTCTACGACGTGGACCATCTGCGGCGGCGCGTCCTGCTGCTCGAGGTGGCGCGCCGGCTTCCGCGTGGGCCCTGAGGGGCACCCTTACGGCTGGGGCGTGGTGGCCAGGCCCGGCGAGCTGTTGCTGGCGGGGGCGGCGGGGGCTTCCTCTTCCTCGAGGGGGGCCGGGCTGATGGCGCCGTCGCTCGTCACGACCCACGAGTTGTAGCGCCGCGCGGACACCTCGCGCAGCTTGCCGCCCTCGTAGCAGAGGGTGTGCAGGGTGTAGTACGGCACCTTGAGGCTGGGGCGGCCGTACTGGAAGCACTCCAGGTTGCCGCGCATCTCCCGGGCGATGGGCTGGCCCAGGATGCCCTTGACGTCCTGGGGCGACATCCCCCGGTGCACGGTGCGCAGGCCCCGGTAGGTGTCGAGGCGGAAGGGGACGGCTTCCTGGCGGTACGACACGGTCCACACGCCCAGGCCGCCAATGAGCAACAGCGCGGCGGGGTACAGCAGGTAGCGGAGCTGGAAGCGGGGGCGCCGCTGCTCCGTGTAGGCGCGGAAGATGGGCCCCCGCTGGCCTGTCCCCACGTCGATCGACCCCATCTGCTGCGGCTCTGTCTGGCTCACGCCATCTGACATGCCCCGGTGAGGGGGTTGGATGCAAGCAGGTCGAGGCTTGGAGCGAGCAGGCGGGCGGGCGGACTGTCAGCCGGCCCGGCGTTCGCCAGCGCACGTGCGCGTCGGGTCGGACGGGTATCGGACGGACGGGTGTGCTCTCTTGCGCCGCCATATGGCACGACCGCTCGTGTACCGCCGTTATGGCGGCTCGCTCCAGGTCTCCATCCCCTCGTTCGAGGTGCTCGTGGAGGCGGTCCGCATCCCGGAGACCCAGTGGCTGGCCACGGCCTGTCCACTCGAGGGTCTCAACTGCGACCGGGGCTTTCTCACTTTTGTCGACACCGACCGGAACGAGCGCATCCGGGTCGTCGAGGTGCGCGCCGCCGTCGAGCACACGGCGAAGTTGCTGAAGTCGTACCAGGGCGCGGACGCGGCGAGCGAGGTGCTCGAGCTGGACGCGCTCTCCGAGGAGGGGGTGAAGCTACGGGACGTGGCCGGCATCCTGCTGGAGACGCTGAGGGCCGGGGATCGGACGCGCATCTCCCTGGAGCAGGTGCGGGCCAGCGAGAAGGCGCTGCTCGAGGCGGGGCAGAACGGGGACGGCATCGTCGCCCCGGCGTTCCTGCCCGAGCGGCTGCGCCCGCTGGCGGAGAAGCTCATGGCCAGCTTCCCCGAGGTGAGGAACCGGGCGGGGCAGGCGGGGGTGGATCCGCCCATGCTCCAGCGCGCGCGGGAGGAGCGGAGCGCGCTGCTGGCGCACCTGGCGGGAAGGGAGTCGGTGCTGGTGTGGGGTGAGCGGAGCGTGGAGCAGGCCCGGCGCATCCAGGAGGTCCGGCCTCTGCTGGACACGTACTTCCTGCAGTGCCGGCTGGTCGCGGCGCAGCCGGAGGCCGTCACGAGCCTCAAGCTGGAGGCGGGCCGGGTGCAGGGCTCGCTCGGGGACACGCAGGCGCTCGCGCGAGCGGTGTCGGAGTTGCCCATCGCGCCACCCGAGCCAGGGGGAGCGCTCCGCTGGTCCCGGCTGTACCGGGGCCCGGCGTTCGAGAAGCTCGAGGCCTTCCGGCGGGACGTGGCCGTGCCCCTCACCGCGGACGCGGCGACACTGGGGGATACCGCCTGGCGGGAGCTGTCCGCCAGGGCCGATGCCATCCTGGCGTGGTGGGCGCGGCTCGACGCGAGCCCCTTGCGCGGACTGGTGGACGTGCTGCCGGACATCTCCGAGTCCGACCTCGACGCCCTCGAGGTGGCGTGCCGGGCGGACCTGTTGCTGAAGGACAAGCTGGACGCGGTGGAGGAGCTGGAGCGGCTGATCCTCTATCAGCGCTGGCTGCTGACGTTCGCCAACAACTTCATCAGCATGCCGGACCTCTACCAGACGAAGCGGCGGGCGCTGGTGGAGAAGGGGACGCTCATCCTGGGAGGGCTCCGGTACAGGCTGGCGGTGCTGGTGACGAACCGCGCGGCGCACTCGGCGCTGACGAGCCAGGGCACCACGTGCACCCTCTACGTCCAGGTGGTGGCGAAGGAGGGGGGAGCGAGCTACGAGGTGGCCGTGCCCGCCACGCGAGGCCGGAGCGCCTACCTCTCGGTGGGCAAGCGCGGCGTGTTCTACGACGTGGAGGGCCGCGAGTTCGACGCCGTGGTGACGCAGGTCCTCCACCAGCCCGTCTCGCTGTGGGAGGCGATGATGATGCCGTTCGAGCGGATCGGCCGCTTCATCTCCTCGAAGATCGAGGGGATGGCGACGGCCGGGGAGAAGTCGCTCGACGCGCAGCTGGAGAAGGGGTTCACGCCGGCTCCGGTGCCCGCCGCGGGTGCCCCCGCTGCTCCGGCGCCAGCGGTTCCGGTGGCGGGGCCGGCGGGCTTCATCGCGGCGCTGGGCATCACGTTCGCGGCGGTGGGCTCGTCACTCGCGTTCATCGTGACGCAGGCGAAGTCGCTCACGCTCTTCGACATCGTCTCGGCGGCGATCATCGTCGCGCTCCTGGTCATGGTGCCGTCGGGCCTGCTGGGCTGGCTCAAGCTGCGCAAGCGCAACCTGGCGCTGCTGCTGGAGGGCTCGGGCTGGGCGCTCAACGACCGGTTGATGGTGACACGGGACCTGGCGGCCCTCATCACCCGCAGGCCGAGGCTGCCGAAGCACGCCACCGTGGACCGGACCGACGTGTTGCGCTCCGTGCTCGTGAGGGTACGGGAGGACGATGAGGCGGAGCAGGGCTCTCCGGGGGCGTGGATCGTCCTCACGCTCGTCATCCTCTTCGCGATGCTCTGGCAGTTCCGCGAGCCGCTCCTGCGCGAGGCCTGCAAGCGCCAGTGGATGGACGGGAGCGTGTGTGACTCGGTGCTGTCTCCGGGTTCCTCTCCGGCGGTGCCTCCCGGGCAGCCGAAGCCGTGATGGCTCCCGGGACTACCGCCAGCCGAGCAGCTCGCGCAGCAGGGGCGTCATCTGCTCGGCGACGCGCTGGTGCGTCTTGCGGCTGGGGTGCCAGGTGCACCCGAAGCCCTCCTCCTCGCGCCGGGCGGGCACCTCGACGAAGTGCACGCGGGCATCTCCGCCCTGACTCAGGGTCTCCACCACGCCCGAGATGAGCGTGCGGGCGTGGGTGCGCGCATGGACGTCCTTGGGCCACTCGTCGATGAGGCTGGAGCCGAGGACACAGAGGATGTGGGCGTTGGGGTAGCGGCCGCGGATGCCCTCCACGAGGGAGCGGTAGGCACCGCGGAAGCGTTCCTCACCGGGGTGCTCCTTCCAGAAGTCATTGGCGCCGAGCTGGATGACCACGGCGTCGGGCACCCACGCGTGGAAGTCCCAGCGGCTGTCCTCGCGATAGGGGAGGGTGCGTTCGTAGAGTTGGGGCAGGGTGGGGGTGGGGTCGTTCGAGTAATTGACGGCCACGCCCTTGCCGGAGAAGGCGATGAAGGCCGCCTCGGCCTGGAGCTCCGTGGCGACGAGGGCGGCCCAGGTGAGGGAGTTGCGCTGGGTCTCCGCGTTGAAGCTGCACGTCTCGTTCTTGCCCTCGATGCCGTAGCCGGTGAGGCCCGAGTCGCCGATGAACTCGATGCGGCGCGAGGGGGCGGGGGGCGCGGGCAGCAATCGGGCGCCTGGAGCCAGCTCGAGCCCGAGGAGCTGGGTCTCGCCGACGACGGACTCGGTCTCCTTCTCCAGGCGCAGCAGGTGCTCGCCCTCGGGGAGGTGCTCGGCGAGGCGGTAGAGCAGGCGTCCCTCGCCCACGTAGAGGTCACGGAAGGGCGCGCCATCCACGCTGAAGCGGAAGCGGTTGGGGGAGAGCTCCTCGTTCTTGGGCAGGTCGAGCAGGCGCAGGCCGATGGAGGTACCAGTGAAGCGCGCGGTCAGGGACGTGCCCCCCCAGGCGAGACGGGGGCCTCCCGGGTGCCCACGGTCCACCCGGCCGCTGAAACGCAGCTCCGAGGCCAGGGGAGACACCTGCACGGGAACGGTGCGGCAGCCACCGAGCACGGCCAGTGCCACCACCATCAGGCTCAACAGCCGCCAGGGGGTGTTCGCCATTCGCGAATCGAGGGGATGGCTCATGCCTCCATCCTAGGCCATCCGACGGCAGCCGCTTGAACGCGACGAGGAGAGGACCTCCCGGTCGCACTTCGCGCCAACTGGTCTGACTGTCGGACCAGTTCGCGCGGACCGCGCCCGGCGGGCTCCTCCTGCTCGAATCAGTTCGCGGTGGGAGTGGGACTCGTCGTGGGCGGACGGGAGATCCACGCGGCGATGAAGACATCCAGCTCGCCGCGCAGCACATCCTTCACGCGCGGAGTGCCAGCTCCGGTGCGTGGGTCCTCCACCCGAGCCCCTCGGCCCAGGTGGTAGCGCCGGGCTTCGTCCGCCGTGCTGCTGCCGCCCTGGCCCTTCACCACCCGAGAGGCGATGTCCTTCATCTCGTCCAGCTCGCCCGCGCCGGCCAGCGTCATCATCCGGCCCGTGGTCTCGTCCCGCACCGTCACTTCCGTCTTCACCCGCGCCAGGTACGTGCCCTCGTGCCGCTTCACCTCGCGGCCCTCCACGTCCAGGCTCACCGACTCCTCCACCGGCCCGCCTCGGTGCACCCGCACGTAGGCGCGCTGGCGCTTCTCCTCCTCCAGGCGCCGGTGCAGACCCGCCTCGCCCGCCAGGTAGCCGTAGGCCCCAGGCCCGGCGATCCGCACCACCACCCGGAAGGGCTCCTCCGCCTCCGCCACCGCAGTGGCCTCGTACCCGCGCCGCTCCGCCCAGCCCAGGTACATGGTCGCCAGCTCCTGCACCCAGGCGTCCTGTCCCTCGCCCGTCTCGCTCGCGCAGATGTCCACCAGCGCCTCGTCGCCGTGGTCCGTCGCCCCCGCGGCTCCCAGCACCTCGGCCATCTGCACCTCGCGCGCCACGTCCTCCACCTGCTTCGCCGCCGACGCGAGCTGCGCCTCGCCCTTCGCCTCGCGCACCAGCCGCCTCGCGAAGGTGGTCCGCTCCTCCAGCCGGTCCAGCTCGTTGAGCTGTGCCTCCACCGTCCGGAAGGCCCGCAGCGTCGACGCCGCGCGCTGCGGCTCGTCCCACAGGTTGGGCGCCTGGGTCGCCGCCAGCAGCTCCGCGCGCCGCTCCTCCAGCCTCGGCCGGTTCGCCGACACCGACAGCGCCCGCGCCCGGCCCACCAGCCGGTCCATCTCGTTGAGCAGCGACTTCTTGTCCAGCCGCCGCTTCACCGCGGACACCGACTTCTCCGTGGGCAGCGCGAGCTGGGCCGTCTCCTCACGCGGGCGCGGCGTGTGCTCGGCCACCGCCACCACCTTGTTGCCCGGCCGCGTCTCCACCCGCACCGGTGCTCCCGGAGGCAGCGGCCGGCGGGCGATCTCCACCGCCAGCGCCGCGGTCAGCGTCTTCTCGATCTCCCGCTGCAGGTAGCGCGCGCCGAACTGCGGCGAGTAGCCCCGCTCCACCAGCAGGTCCACCACCGCGGGCGTCACCTCCACGTCCAGGCCTCGGGCCCGGATGCCCTCGCGCTCCAACACCCGGCCCACCTCGCGCTGGGCGATCTTGCGGATCTCCACCTTCGTCAGCGGCTGGAAGTGGCAGATGGCGTCGAAGCGGTTGAGGAACTCGGGACGGAAGGCCTCGGCGATGCGCCGGTCCACCTCGGTGATGAGCTCCTCGGGACGGCGCGAGCCCATGAAGCCGATGGCCGGCTCGCGGTACACCTCCGCGCCCACGTTGGACGTGGCCACGATGACGGTGTTGTTGCAGGAGATCGTCTCTCCCGCGCCGTTGACGAACGTGCCCTCGTCGAAGAGCTGCAGGAAGCGGTCGTGCACACTGCGCGCCGCCTTCTCGAACTCGTCGAGCAGCAGCACGGTGAACACCTTGCCCTCCAGCAGCGCCGTCAGCTCGCCGCGCTTCGTCTCGAGCGCGGGCGCCCACGAGGCCCCGAAGGGGACGCTCTCGTCCCCGTCGTTGGGGAAGTCCGCCATGTTGAGGCGGACGAGCCTGTCCGGAGAGCCGAAGAGGTACTCGGCCAGCAGCTTGGCGAGCTGCGTCTTGCCCACGCCGGTGGGGCCGGCGAAGAGGAACACGCCGAGCGGCCGGCGCGGATCATTGAGCCCCGCCTTGAGCAGTGCCACCGAGCGCAGCACGGCCTGCACCGCGTCCGTCTGCCCCAGCAGCCTCTCTCCGAAGAAGCGCTCGGTCTCCTCCAGATCCAGCGCCATCGCGTCGTCCACGACGAAGCGCGGCAGCCGGGTGGTGGCGCAGAAGCGGGTGAGGACGTCCTCGGGGCCCACGCGGTCCTTGGCCCCGCCGGCGGCCTCCGCGGCCGTCTCCTTGAGCAGCTCGATGGCCTTGCGCGGCAGCCTCTGGGCCAGCAGGAACTTGGAGGCCAGCCGCAGGGTCAGGTCGCACGCCGCCGGGTCGATGGGCAGGTGCAGCTGACGCTCCAGCTCCTCGGCCACGCGGCCCAATATCCACCGGGCCCGCTCTGCGGGCGGCTCCTGGAGGGGGACGAGGTGCAGCCGCTCGGAGAACGACTCGTCCGCGCGCAGCAGCTCCTGCACGCGCTTGGGCTCGGTCTCGAAGATGAAGCGGATGCCCCCGGTGCGCAGCGCCCGGAAGGCCACGGGGGCCAGGGGGCCGCCGATGACCGCGGGCAGATCCCGGATGTAGACGATGGGGCAGGGGTGCCGGCTCAGCCAGGCCAGCAGCTCCTCGAACGACTCCGCCGCCTGGCGCTGGGTGCTGCGCGCCAGGATGTTGGCGACGGACACCTCCACCATCCGCGCCTGGGCCAGCTCCGCGTCCACGCGGCCCTCGGTGATGCGGCGCGCCACCTCCTGCACCAGGGCGGACTTGCCCACCCCGGGCTCCCCCGAGAGCAGTGGATGCTTGCCCCCTCGCGCCAGCAGGCCCAGCACTTCCATCACCGGACCGTCCACGCCGTACGCGGCCGTGAGCTTCCCGTCCCGCGCCAGCGCGGTCAGGTCTCGGTCGATGAGCCTCTCATTGTCCTCGCTCTTCCTCGTGGCCATGGTCGGGAACGCCTCGGTGGGCGCGGGGGGCACTCTAGCGTGCTGAAACGCAGTGGTGGGCCCCGGCACTCCCGAGCCGGAGCCATTTCCGCCCCTATCGCGCGGGCGCGAGCCCGCCATGGCACCGCCGCGAGGCTCAGCACTCCGCGGCCGGGTGCCCCCAGGGGTTGGAGGCCGGCGTCTGCCGCAGCAGCGCCTCCAGCTTCCGGGCCCGGGTGCTGGCGTTCTCGGGCTTCAGGGTAGGGAGGTAGGGCCGCGCCGTGGCGCTCAGGCGAGCCGCCTGGCGCGCGAGGAGCTGCTCCACCTCCGGAGACCAACGGCTGAACTCGAGCCACTCCATGTGCGTCCTCCCTTTCGGGGTTTGTGTCCAGCGTGCATCCATGCTCCCGACGCACGGGGGCGTTCACTACGCCGCGCGTCAGGGTGGGGGGACTTTGACGAATTCCGAACTTTTCCGGGTCTTATGTCCTGGTGCCCGACGTTTCGGCTCAGGGCCCGGGTTCGGCGTGGGGGATGGCGCGCAGGTACTCGTAGATGGCGCGCAGCTCGCGGTCGCTCATCTTCCCGTAGATGGGCCAGGGCATCACCTGGAGGATGTCGCCGTCCTCCTCCTTGCCGGTGCGCATGAGGCGCTCGAAGTCCTCGTAGCTCAGCCCGGCCGGATTGCCGGAGGCGTCCGGGGTGATGTTGGGCGAGACGAGGGTCGGGCCGAAGGGCACGCCACCCGCCAGGAAGTGCGCGGCGTTGACCTTCTCCGGTTGACCCTTGAAGGGATCATTCCCCTCGGGGAAGGGAGGGTTGGTGTGGCAGTCGTTGCAGGCGCTCTGCGCGTTGACGATGTAGCTGCCCAGGCCCACCAGATCGCGGTCCTTCCCCTGGAGGTTGAGAGCCACGGGCGAGAGGGCCAGCCCTCTTTCGATCCGCTCGCGCTCGAAGTCCGTGCCCTCGTCGTCGTCATTGCCGCAGGCCCACAAGGGGGTGGCGAGCGCGAGGCCGAGCAGCATCCAGCGTCCAGGTTTCACATCACGCATAGGTGTCGTCCCTCTTCCGGCGGGGGATGCCGGGAGCGGGGACAGTAGGCGCGTGCCAACGGGGGCTCACCCGTCCGGCGGTCACATGGCGGCGTTGGAAACCGGGCAGCGGGGAAAGACATCCGGCGGGTTTGACACTGCCCCAGCGGGAACGGGAACATCCGCCGGTTGCCTCGTCTCGTGAGGAGTTCCATGGGCTTGCATCTGGGTAGAGGGGGCATGCTGGGTTTGGCCGGCCTGCTGCTGTCATCCGCGGCCGGCGCCGAGCCGGTTCAGGAGATCTCCGTGGCCGTGTCCACGATGATCATCCAATCTCCACTGAGGGGTGGATCCGTCACCGCCTTCGAGGCGGCCTACCAGCGGCCCGTGGCCGAGGCGGGGTTGGGACGCGCGGTGCAATGGGGCGGAGGGCTGCGCACCGGCTTCCCCTTCGAGCGCGCCAGCCTCCCGCTGGAGGCGTTCGTGCGAGCCCGGCTCACGGCCCGGCTGGGTTTCTGGGAGGTGGCGGCTGGCCCCGAGCTGGGGTTGACGGGCTTCACCCGGCTGGAGGACTTCCCGCTCTGGCGCGGGGGGGATCTGTCACGGCGGGATGAGGCGCTCTCCAGCTCGCTCTACCTGGCCTTCGGTGCGGCGCCCCTGCGGCTGCGGCTGGGCCGCTTCGTGGTGAGCCTGGCGGAGGTGCAGCTGGGCTCGAGCCTGTTGCCGGCCGGTGCCACCACCCGCTGGCAGCTCGGGCTGGTCCGCCTGGGAGGGATGCTATGAAGCGGCTGGCCTGCAAGCTCCTGGCGGTCTCGCTGGCCCTGCTCGGTGTCACCTGCACTCCCCGGACGCTGGAAGGGGCCGATCTGGCCCGCCTGGAGGAGCTGGTCGCCCAGGTGGATCAGGAGCGGCTCATGCGGCATGTGGACGAGCTGGTGAAGGCCCACCTGGAGGACACGCCCCTTCCCTGTTCCGTCTGGGATGACGAGCACTTCCCCGCCTTGTGCAGCCTGACGCGGGATCGCGCCGGGCAGATGATGGTGGACTCCCTGGGCTCGCATGGGCTGAAGGTCTCCCGTCAGATCGCCGAGGGCGGTGGCTGGTCCTCTTCCAATGTCATCGCCGAGCTGCCCGGTGTCTCCAAGCCGGAAGAGGTCGTCCTGGTGGGAGCCCACTTCGACGCCTACTTCGGCGGTGCGGATGACAACAGCTCCGGAGTGGCGGCGGTGCTGGAGCTGGCCCGGGTGCTGTCGCAATACCGGTTCGATCGCACCGTGCGTTTCGTCGGCTTCGACCTCGAGGAGGTGGGGCTGGTGGGCAGCAACCGCTACGTCGATACGCTCGGCGGTGAGCGCCTCGTGGCCTCGGTCGTCTTCGACTGCATCGGCTACTACGATTCCCGCCCGGGCTCCCAGGGCTCGCTGCCCGGCCTCCCCGCCCCCAACACGGGGGACTTCCTGGCGGCCTTCGCCAATGAGGACTCCCGTCAGCAGGCCACGGACCTCTACGCGCTCAGCCAGGCGTTGCACCTCATCAATGTCGTCCCCGTCGTGTCTCCGGGGAGGGGGGCCTACCCGCTGACGGGCAACCTGCTGCGCAGCGATCACGCCCCCTTCTGGTTCACCGGCCGCAACGCCCTCTTCCTCACTGACACCGCCAACTTCCGCAACCCCAACTACCACTGGGAGTCGGATCTGCCTCCCACGTTGGATCCCGTGTCCTTCCGCAAGGCGGTGCAGGTGTCGGCGGCGGCGTTGGCCTACTGGGCCGGAGGTCCGCGATGAGCCGCTTCTCGAAGCCGTGCCGCGCGGCGTGCGCGGGAGTGCTGGGTCTGGCCTTGCTGGGGGCCGGAGCGGCCCGCGCGCAGGACGAGGCGGTGCCCGCGCACCGCTTCTCCGTCTACTGTGGCGTGAGCGGTGGGATTCACCTCTCCGATGCGAGGACGGCGGGAGGCGTCGGGGGCGGCTGCGGAGTGCGCGACACCGTGAGGGATCGCTTCCTGCTCCAGGCGGACCTCAACTACCTGACCATGGTGGGCAACTCGCTGCTGCTGCGGGTGGGCGCGGGCATCCAACGCCGGGGCCTGTACTCGCCGGCCGCCCTGGTGGTGCTCTCGGGCTTCCTCGGCGGCCAGCTCACCTTCATCACGCCCGAGCACCCCACTCCCGCTGTGGGCCCCGGCCTGTCCGTGGGGGTCGCCCTGGCGCCGTTGCGCTTCAACGTCGACGGCCTGCAGATCTCCCTCGTCGAGCTGGGCGTGGGCTTGGGCTCGGAGTGGCCCGGTCAGGCCACCGCCGTGCGCCTGGGGCTGTTCGAGGTGGGCGCCTCGTTCTAGCGAGCCGATGCGCGTGAGCGGCACGACCGCTCGCAGCCCCGCGAAGCTCCAAGCCAACAAGAAAACGAGACTCGTCCTCGAACCACCGTCAACCTTTCTTCTCCGTCGTGACGGGTCTCGTGAGCGCCGCTGACCGCATGACCCAACGGGTTGTGTGGGCTCCTGGCGGCGCCATTGTTGGCGATGTGTCTTCTGTGCAGAATGCGACACCCCTCCCGTGGGCGGGCCAGGTGGATGGCCCGGCCGCGTCGACATGGCTCGGACATCATGAACGGAACACCCCGCTTGAACGATGCGTCCACGCTGGTTGAGCTGCTCGAGCTCAGGGCTTCGGTGCGAGGAGGGCAGCGTCTCTACACGTTCCTGGCGGATGACGGGACCGAAGAAGGGGCGCTGAGTTACGAGGAGCTGGATCGGCGCGCGCGGAGGATCGCCGCGGTGCTCCAGGAGGGAAAGGCCCGGGGTGAGCGGGTGGTGCTCCTGTACCCGCCCGGGTTGGACTACGTGGCGGGTTTCTTCGGCTGCCTGTACGCGGGCGCGGTGGCGGTACCCGCCTACCCGCCCGACCCCTCGCGGCTCGAGCGCACGCTCCCTCGGCTGCGCGCCATCATCCGCGATGCGCGGGCCAGCGTGGTGCTGACGACCTCGTTCGTGCGGGGCCTGGGGGAGATGCTCTTCGAGCAGGCGCCGGATCTGGCCGAGCTGCGCTGGGTGGCCACGGACGAGCTGCCCGAGGGCGGTGAGCAGGCGTGGCGGCGGCCGGAGATGACGGGGGAGTCGCTGGCGTTCCTCCAGTACACCTCGGGCTCCACGGGCACCCCCAAGGGGGTGATGCTCAGCCACTCCAATCTGCTGCACAACCTGGGACTCATCCGGGGCGCCTTCGGCGCACGGACGGACAGCGTGGGCGTCATCTGGCTGCCGCCCTACCACGACATGGGGCTCATCGGAGGCATCCTCGAGCCGCTGTACGTGGGACTGCACACGGCGCTGCTCTCTCCGCTCTCCTTCCTGCGCCAGCCGCGGCTCTGGCTGGAAGCCATCACCCGCTACGGGGGGACGATCAGCGGCGGCCCCAACTTCGCATTCGACTTGTGCGTGCGGAGGATTCCTCCCGCGGCGCGTGAAGGCCTGGACCTGAGCAGCTGGAAGGTGGCCTTCTGCGGCGCGGAGCCGATCCGCCCGCGGACGCTCGAGCGCTTCGAGGAGGCGTTCGGCCCCCACGGCTTCCGCCGGCAGGCCTTCTACGCGTGCTACGGGCTCGCGGAGGCCACCCTCATCGTCTCCGGTGGGCTCGAGGACGAGCCACCCGTGCTGCGGGCCGTGGACGCGGCGGCGCTGGAGCGCAACGAGGTGCGGCCCCTGGAGCCGGGGAGCCCCGGAGCGCAGCCGTTCGTCGGCTGCGGCCGCGCGCTCGAGGAGCTCCAGGTCGCCATCGTCGAGCCGGAGTCGGGGCGGCGCTGCCCTCCGGGCACGGTGGGAGAGATCTGGGTGTCGGGGTCGAGCGTGGCCCATGGCTACTGGCAGCGGCCCGAGGAGACGGAGCGGGCGTTCCACGCGCGGATCTCCGGTGAGGAGGGGCCCACCTTCCTGCGCACCGGGGACCTGGGCTTCCTCCAGCAGGGCGAGCTCTTCGTCACCGGGCGCCTCAAGGATCTGATCATCCTGCGCGGGCGTAACCTCTACCCGCAGGACCTGGAGCAGACGGTGGAGCAGAGCCACCCGGCGTTGCGGCCGGGCAGCGGCGCCGCGTTCTCCGTGGACGTGGGCGGCGAGGAGCGGCTCGTCGTCGTCCAGGAAGTGGATGCGCGCCGGCAGCCCGCACCGACCGAAGAGGTGGTGGGCGCCATCCGCCAGCGCCTGGCGGAGCTGCACGAGGTACAGCCCCACGCCGTGGTGCTGGTCGAGCCAGGGAGCACGCCGAAGACCTCCAGCGGGAAGATCCAGCGGCGGGCCTGCCGGGCCGCGTTCCTCGAAGGCGACCTGCGGGAGGTGGGCGCCTGGCGCGAGGGCGACAGGTCCGAGACTCCCGCGAGCGAGGCCACTCCCCATGAGGTTGTCCAGACACCCACCACCCCCGAGGAGGTGGAGGCGTGGCTGGTGGCCCGGCTCGCGGCGCGGGTGGGCGAGCGCCCCGAGACGGTGGATCCGGAGGTTCCCGCCACCCGCTACGGCCTGGACTCGCTGGCCGCCGTCGAGCTGACGCACGAGGTGGAGCAGGTGCTGGGCGTGGCCCTGCCCATGGAGTTGCTGCTGCAGGGCGAGAGCCTCCGGGCCCTGGCGCGGCGCATCGTCGAGGCGCGTGGAGGCCAGTCCTCGGGGACGCGCGCGCCCCAGGTGCGCCGGCTGGCGGAGAGCCAGGGGCCGCTCTCGTTCGAGCAGCAGCGGCTGTGGTTCCTGGATCAGCTCGAGCCCGGGAGCACCGCCTACGTCATCCCCGCCGTGCTGCGGTTGAGGGGAGCGCTGGACGTGGGGGCGCTGGAGCGGAGTCTCGAGGAGGTGGTGCGGCGCCACGAGGCGCTGAGGACCACGTTCCCGGTGGTGGAGGGCCGCCCGGTGCAGGTGGTGGGCCCGGTGCCGCCGTCGCGGTTGGAGGTGGAGTCGCTCGAGGGGCTGCCGGAGGCGGAGCGGGACGCGGAGGCGCTGCGGCGGGCCCGTGAGCAGGTGCGCCAGCCGTTCCAGCTGGCCGAGGGTCCGTTGCTGCGCGCCCGGCTGCTGAGGCTGTCCGAGCGCGAGCACCTGCTGGTGCTGGCCATGCACCACATCGTCTCCGACGGCTGGTCCATGGGCGTGCTCATGCGCGAGGTGGCGGCGCTCTACGGCGCGCTGCGCGAGGGCCAGCCGACCGCGCTGCCCGCGCTGCCCGTGCAGTACACGGACTACGCGCGCTGGCAGCGGGAGTGGTTGCGGGGCGAGGTGCTCGAGACCCAGCTCGATTATTGGAGGCGGCAGCTCGCCGGCGCGCCCCAGACGCTGGCGCTGCCCACGGACCTGCCTCGACCGGCGGTGCGGAGCTCTCGCGGCGCTCATCATCCGGTGCACCTGCCCTGGTCCCTGGCGGAGGCCATCGAGGCCCTGGCCCGGCGCGAGGGGGTCACTCCCTTCATGGTGCTGCTGGCCGCCTTCCAGACGGTGCTCTACCGCTACTCGGGGCAGGAGGACATCAGCGTGGGCTCGCCCGTGGCCGGGCGCGGCCGTCCCGAGCTGGCGGGGCTGGTGGGTCTCTTCATCAACACGCTCGTGTTGCGCACCCGCCTCTCCGGACAGATTTCCTTCCGGGAACTGCTCGGCCGCGTCCGCGAGGTCATGGGGGGCGCCTACGCCCACCAGGACGTGCCCTTCGAGCTGCTGGTGCAGGCGCTGCAACCGGCGCGCTCCCAGAGCCACTCGCCCCTCTTCCAGGTCATGCTCATCCTCCAGCGCTCGCCGCAGGAGGGGCCCGAGCTGGCGGGGCTCGAGTCGCGTCTGGAGGACGTCCACACGGGGGCGTCCATGTTCGACCTGACGCTCAGCCTGGGCTCTGGCGCGCGTGGCCTGGAGGGAGCCTTCGAGTACAGCACGGACCTGTTCCATGCCTCGACGGTGGAGCGCCTGGCGACGCACCTGCGCACGCTGCTGGAGGCCGCCGTGGCGGAGCCCGAGCAGCGGCTGTCCGCGCTGCCGCTGCTGCCGGAGGAGGAGCGGCGGCGGGTGCTGGTGGCGTGGAACGAGACGCGGCGGGAGTACGCGGCGGACTGCATCCACGAGCAGTTCGCGGCGCAGGTGGCGCGCACGCCCGACGCGGTGGCGGTGGTGTGCGGCGAGGAGTCCCTGTCGTACCGGGAGCTGGCGCGGCGGGTGGATGCGCTGGCTCGGCGGTTGCGCGCGCTGGGCGTGGGGCCGGACACGGTGGTGGGGTTGTGTGTCCGCCGCTCGCCGGAGATGGTGGTGGGCCTGCTGGGCATCCTCCAGGCCGGCGGTGCCTACCTGCCGCTCGACCCGGGCTACCCCGCCGAGCGGCTGGCCTTCATGCTCCAGGACTCCGGGGCGCGGCTGCTGCTCACGCAGCGGGCGCTGGCCGGCACGCTGCCCGCCGAGGGCGTGCGGGTGGTGTCGCTGGATGAGGCGGACGCGGGCGGAGCTGTGCCCACCGCGACGGGTGGGTCGGGGCCGGACAACCTGGCCTATGTGCTCTACACCTCGGGCTCCACGGGCAGGCCCAAGGGCGTGCTGGTGCAGCACCGCAACGTGGCCAACTTCTTCGCCGGCATGGACGAGCGGCTCGACACGCGCCCCGGGGGAACCTGGCTGGCGGTGACGAGCATCTCCTTCGACATCTCCGTGCTCGAGCTGCTGTGGACGCTCTCCCGCGGCTTCAAGGTGGTGGTGCACGGCGAGGAGGTGGCGGATGGCTCGGTGACGGCGGCGCTGCGCCGGCATGGCGCCACGCATCTGCAGTGCACTCCGTCGCTGGCGCGGGCGCTGCTGCTCGAGCCGGGCGCCGCCGAGGGCCTGGGGGGACTGCGTCAGTTCCTCGTGGGCGGCGAGGCCCTGCCCTCCGAGCTGGCCGAGAAGCTGCGGCGGTTCGTGCCGGGGCGGCTGATCAACATGTACGGCCCCACGGAGACCACCGTCTGGTCCTCCACCCACCGCGTGGACGAGGCGCCGGGGGCAGTGCCGATTGGAACGCCCATCGCGAACACGGGGCTGTACGTGCTGGACGGGCACCTGCGGCCGGTGCCCACGGGCGTGGCGGGCGAGCTGTACATCGGCGGAGCCGGCGTGGTGCGCGGCTACCTGGGGCGGCCGGAGCTGACGGCGGAGCGCTTCGTTCCCCATCCCTTCGGCGAGCCCGGTGCGCGCCTCTACCGCACGGGAGACGTGGCGCGGTGGCGGGCGGATGGCACGGTGGAGTTTCTCGGGCGCGCGGACAACCAGGTGAAGCTGCGCGGCTTCCGCATCGAGCTGGGGGAGATCGAATCGGTGCTGGCGCGCCACCCCGGAGTGAGGGCCGCGGTGGTGTCCACCTGGACGCCGGCCCCGGGAGACGTGCGGCTGGTGGCCTACCTCGTGCCGGGCTCGGGGCAGGCGCTGGATACGGGAGCGCTGCGCGAGCTCGTCCGGCAGGGGCTGCCCGAGTACATGGTGCCCTCGGCCTTCGTGGTGCTCGAGGCCCTGCCGCTCACGCCCAATGGCAAGGTGGATCGCAAGGCGCTGCCCGCGCCGGAGGGAGCCGGGCTGGAGCCCCGGAGCTTCGTCGCGCCGCGCACGCCCACCGAGCAACTGCTGGCCGGGCTCTGGGCGCGGGTGCTGGGCGTGGAGCGGGTGGGGCTGCATGACGACTTCTTCGAGCTGGGCGGGCACTCGCTGCTGGCCACCCAGCTGTTCTCGGCCATCCGCCAGGCCTTCCAGGTAGAGCTGCCGCTGCGCGATCTGTTCGCGGCGCCCACCGTGGCCGGACTGGCCGAGCGCGTGGACGCGGCGGTGCGCGCGGGAGCACTCCAGGAGCAGGTGCCGCTGCGCGCGAGCCGGCACGAGGGGCCGGTGGCGCTCTCCTTCGGCCAGCAGCGGCTGTGGTTCCTGGACCGGATGGAGCCGGGCAACCCCGCCTACAACGTTCCGGGGGCGGTGCGTCTCGAGGGCCGGCTGGACGTGGCGGCGCTCGAGGGGGCGCTGCGCGAGTTGTCGCGGCGCCACGAGGTGCTCCGGGCCACCTTCCACGAGCGGGCGGAGGAGGCCGTGCAGGTCACCTCGGCGCCGCCGGAGGGGTGGCGGCTGGAGGTCGTGGACCTGGGGACGCTGCCCGAGGCCGGGCGCGAGGCCGAGGCACGGCGTCTCGCCACCGAGGAGGCCCGGAAGTCCTTCGACCTGGGCCGTGGGCCGCTGATGCGGGCCCGGCTGCTGCGGCTGGGCGAGCGCGAGCACGTGCTGCTGCTGGTGCTGCACCACATCGTCTCGGACGGCTGGTCGCTGGGAGTGCTCGTGCGGGAGGTGGGGCGGCTGTACGGCGCGCTCACCGAGGGCCGGGAGCCGGTGCTGCCGGCGCTGCCGGTGCAGTACGCGGACTACGCGGTGTGGCAGCGCGAGTGGCTGCGCGGCCCCGTGCTGGAGTCACAGCTCGAGTACTGGCGCCAGCGGCTCGCGGGAGCGCCGCCGGTGCTGGAGCTGCCGACGGACAGGCCTCGTCCGCCCGAGCAGTCCTTCCGTGGAGCCAGCCTGCCAGTGAGGCTCTCGCGCGAGCTGTCCGAGCGCGTGCGGGCGCTGGCCCAGGCCGAGGGCTCTACCCCCTTCATGGTGCTGCTGGCGGCGTTGCAGGTGGTGCTCTACCGGTACTCGGGGCAGGAGGACCTGTGCGTGGGCTCGCCGGTGTCGGGGCGCAACCGCACCGAGCTGGAGGGGCTGGTGGGCCTCTTCATCAACACGCTGGTGCTGCGCACGCGGGTGGCGCCAGGGCTCCGGCTGCGCGAGCTGCTGGCGCGCGTGCGCGAGGCGACGCTGGAGGCCTACGCCCACCAGGACGTGCCCTTCGAGCGGCTGGTGGATGAGCTGAAGCTCCCTCGGCGCCTGGGTCACTCGCCGCTGTTCCAGGTGATGCTGGCCTTCCAGCAGCAGGAGCTGCTGCCCGAGCAGACCCTGCCAGGGCTTCGTGCGCACCTGCTGCCGGTGGATGCCGGCACGTCCCGTTTCGACCTGAGCCTGTCGCTGACGGACTCGGCGGAGGGCTTCCAGGGAAGCCTGGAGTACAGCACCGATCTGTTCGAGCGCGACACCGTCGAGCGGCTGAGCGGGCACCTGATGCAGGTGCTCGCGACGTTCGTGGCGCACCCCGAGCGGAGGGTGGAGGAGGTGGAGGTGCTGACGGAGCAGGAGCGTCAGCGGGTGCTGGTGGAGTGGAACCAGACGGAGGTTGAGTACCCGAGCGACACGGTGGTGGCGGAGTTCGAGAGGCAGGTGGAGGCGAGGCGGGGAGCGGTGGCGGTGGAGTTTGGAGAGGAGCGCCTGACGTACGGGGAGCTGGAGGAGCGGGCCAACCGGCTGGCGCAGTACCTGCGCAAGAGGGGAGTGGGGGCGGAGGCGAGGGTGGCGCTGTGCGTGGAGCGCGGCGTGGAGCTGGTGGTGGCGCTGGTGGGAATCGTGAAGGCGGGAGGGTGCTACGTGCCGCTGGAGGCCAGCTACCCGAGGGAGCGCCTGGAGCAGATGGTGGGGGAGGCGCAGGCGGGGGTGGTGGTGACGGAGAGCAAGCACCTGGGAGTGCTGCCGGTGGAGGGGCGGCGCGTGGTGGTGCTGGATTTGGAGCGGGAGGAGATTGGCCGCGAGTCCACCCAGAGGGTGGAGAGCGGAGTGGGGCCGAGGAACCTGGCGTACATCGACTTCACGTCGGGCAGTACGGGCAAGCCCAAGGGAGTGTGCACGGAGCACCGAGGGGTGCTGAGGACGGTGAAGGGGGTGGACTACGCGCACCTGGGGCCGGAGGAGACATTCCTGCTCATAGCGCCGGTGACGTTCGACGCCTCGACGCTGGAGGTGTGGGGCAGCCTGCTCAACGGAGGAAGGCTGGTGGTGTACCCGCCGCAGCCGCCCGGGGACGTGAAGGAGTTGGAGGGGGTGCTGAAGAAGCACGGGGTGACGACGCTGCACCTGACGGCGGGACTGTTCGCGCAGATGGTGGAGGGGAACCTGGAGGGGCTGCGAGGAGTGAGGCAGCTGCTGACGGGAGGAGACGTGGTGTCGGCGCCGCACGTGAGGAGGGTGCTGGGAGAGCTGAAGGTGCCAGTGACGGCGTGCTACGGACCGACGGAGGGCACGCTCTTCACCAGCTGCTGGCGAATGGAGGAGCAGGGGCAGGAAGGGGCGGTGGTGCCGATTGGGCGGCCGATAGGAAACACGCAGGTGTATGTGCTGGACGAGCACATGAGGCCGGTGGCGGTGGGGGTGAGGGGAGAGCTGTACGTGGGAGGAGACGGACTGGCGCGAGGCTACCTGGCCAATCCGGAGCAGACGGCGGAGAAGTTCGTGCCCAATCCCTTCAGCACGAAGGAAGGGGAGAGGCTCTACCGCACCGGGGACATGGTGAGGTGGAGGGGAGACGGGGTGCTGGAGTTCCTGGGGCGGCGGGACACGCAGGTGAAGGTGCGTGGATTCCGCATCGAGCTGGGGGAGGTTGAGGGAGCGCTGCTGGAGCACCCGTGGGTGAAGGAAGCGGTGGTGGTGGCGAGGGGAGAGGGAGCGCAGGACAAGAGGTTGGTGGGGTACGTGGTGGGCGGGGCGGAAGGGTGGCCCGGAGTGGAGGGGCTGAGAGAGCACATGAAGAAGAGGGTGCCGGAGTACATGGTGCCCTCGGCGTTCATGAGGCTGGAGGCGATGCCGCTCACGTCCAACGGCAAGGTGGACCGCAAGGCGCTGCCCGCGCTGGAGGCGGTACGGCCGGAGCTGGAGCGGGAGTACGTGGCGCCGCGGAACGACACCGAGCAGCGCCTGGCCGACGTCTGGGCTCAGGTGCTCGGGTTGGATCGTGTGGGCGTGCACGACAACTTCTTCGCTCTGGGTGGTGACTCGATCCTCAGCCTGCAATTGGTGGCGAAGGCGAGGCAGCGAGGCTTGCAGGTGACGCCGCGTCAGCTGTTCCAGCGGCAGACGGTGGCGGAGCTGGCGGAGGTGGTGGGGCAGGGAGCCGGAGTGGAGGCGTGGCAGGGCGTGGTGGAAGGCCCCGTCAGGCCGACGGCGATCCAGAAGTGGTTCCTGGAGCAGGAGTGGGAGGAGCCCGCGCACTTCAACCAGGCGTTGTTGCTGGAGGTGAAGCAGCGGCTGGACGTGGGTCGGCTGGAAGAGGCGCTGCAGCGGGTGGTGGAGCACCACGACGCGCTGCGGATGCGTTTCGTGCGGGAAGAGGGCGGGTGGAGGCAGGAGAACGCGGGCCTGGGCGCGAAGGTGAAGGTGCGCCGGGTGGACCTGTCTGGCATTGCCGACGAAGCGCAGGCCAATGCGTTGCGGACAGTGGGCGGGGAGGTGCAGCGGAGCCTGGAATTGGGCTCGGGAGTGCTGCTGAGGGCGGCGCTCATCGAGCGCGGCCAGGGGAGGAGCGCTCGGCTGTTGCTGGTGGCGCACCACCTGGTGGTGGATGGCGTCTCGTGGCGGGTGCTGGTGGAGGACCTGGAGCGGGCCTACGCGCAGCTGGAGAAAGGCCAGAAGGTCGAGCTGCCGGCGAAGACGACGTCCTTCAAGGAGTGGTCGGAGAAGCTGTGGGCGTACGCGCGGGGTGAGGGGCTGGGGAAGGAGAAGGCGTACTGGGAGGAGAGGTCGAGAGGGTTCGGGAAGCTGCCGGTGGACCGTGAGGGCGGCGGGAACCGCGTGGCTTCCGAGAGAAGCGTGGCGGTGAAGCTGGGGGCGGAGAAGACGAAGGCGCTGCTGCAGGAAGTGCCTGGGGCGTACCGCGCTCGGCCGGAGGAAGTGCTGCTGGGAGCGCTGGGGCAGGTGCTCGCGCGCTGGACGAAGCAGGGGCGGGTGGCGGTGGAGGTGGAGGGCCACGGGCGCGAGGAAGTGGTCTCGGGCGTGGATGTGTCGAGGACCGTGGGCTGGTTCACGACGGTGTATCCGGTGGTGATGGAAGTGAAGCCCGGCGCCAGGGGCGCGGAGGCGGTGAGGGCGGCGAAGGAGGCGGTGCGTCGGGTGCCTGGAAAGGGCCTGGGCTACGGACTGCTGAGGCACGTGCGAGAGGGGGAGGGCCGGCTCGCGGGCGTCGAGACGGCGCAGGTGAGCTTCAACTACCTGGGACAGCTCGACTCGGCGGTGGCGGAGTCCTCGCGCTTCGGACTGGCGCTGGAGGACGTGGGCCCGTCGCGGAGCCCGAGGGGCCAGCGTGGCCACCTGCTGGATGTGACGGTGGTGGTGGTGGGCGGAGAGCTGCGGGTGACGTGGACGTACAGCGAGGAGGTCCACGAGCGGGGGACGGTGGAGCGCCTGGCGAAGGAGTGGCTGGAGGCGCTCGAGGAGGTGGTGGAGGGGAGGGGCAGCGCGGAGGCGGGGAGGTACACGGGAGTGGACTTCCCGCTGGCGGGGGTGAGTGGAGAGGAACTGGAGCGGGTGCTGAAGGGGCGGGAGGGAGTGGAGGAGGTGTACCCGCTGTCGGCGCTGCAGCAGGGTCTGCTGTTCCACGCGCAGATGGAGCCCGGGTCGGGGCTGTATGTGGAGCAGATGTCGTGGGAGGTGAATGGAGCGCTGGAGGTGGATGCGTTCCGTCGGGCGTGGGAGGGCGTGCTGGCGCGGACGGCGGTGTTGCGCACGAGCTTCGTCTGGGACGAGCTGAAGGAGCCGTTGCAGGTAGTGCAGGAGCGGGTGGCGCTGCCCTTCGAGGAGAGGGATTGGAGGGGACTGAGCGCGCGGGAGCAGGAGGAGAAGCTCCAGGAGTACCTGCGAGAGGACAGGGCGAGAGGCTTCGAGCTGGGGAAGGCGCCGCTGATGAGGGTGGCGCTGATGAGGGTGGGGGAGAAAGCGTACCGGTGCGTGTGGACGCACCACCACCTGCTGCTGGACGGGTGGAGCCTGGGTCTGGTGCTGGGCGATCTCTTCTCCACCTACGAGGCGCTCGTGGGTGGGCAGGCGCCGCATGGCCAGAAGAGGCCGGAGTACCGGGAGTACATCGCCTGGCTGGGGCGGCAAGGGCTGGGCGAGGCGGAGGCGTACTGGCGCGAGCAGCTGAAGGGCTTCCGCGCGCCGACGCCGCTGCCGCTGGAGAAGAGGTCAGGAGCACAGGGCCAGGGCGAGTGGGTGCTGGAGCTGACGAAGGAGGAGACGTCGGCGCTGCAGGGGTATGCGCAGAAGCAGCAGGTGACGGTGAACACGCTAGTGCAGGGAGCGTGGGCGTTGGTGCTGAGCCGGCACGCGGGGGAGGAGGACGTGGTGTTCGGGGCGACGGTGGCGGGAAGGCCGCCGGAGCTGGAGGGAGTGGGGGAGATGGTGGGCCTGTTCATCAACACGCTACCGGTGCGTGTGAAGGTGGAGGGCGGCGCGCGTGTGGAGTCGTGGTTGAAGGAGATGCAGAGGCGGCAGGCGGAGCAGAGGCAGTACGAGCACAGTCCGCTGGTGAGGGTGCAGGGCTGGAGCGAGGTGGCGAGAGGAACGCCGCTGTTCGAGAGCCTGCTGGTGTTCGAGAACTACCCGGTGGACGCGGCGCTGAGGGCGCAGGCGAAGCGGCTGGACGCGCGGGATGTGCGGCTGGAGGAGCGCACGAACTACGCGCTGACGGCCTCGGTGGTGCCTGGAGACGCGCTGCGGTTGAAGCTCGCCTACTCGGGTGAACGCTTCGAGGAGGCGGGCGCGCGGGAGCTGGTGGGCCAGTGGAAGGCGGCGCTGCAAGGGCTCGTCGCGAATACCGAGCGGAGGGTGGAGGAGGTGGAGGTGCTGACGGAGCAGGAGCGTCAGCGGGTGCTGGTGGAGTGGAACCAGACGGAGGTTGAGTACCCGAGCGACACGGTGGTGGCGGAGTTCGAGAGGCAGGTGGAGGCGAGGCGGGGAGCGGTGGCGGTGGAGTTTGGAGAGGAGCGCCTGACGTACGGGGAGCTGGAGGAGCGGGCCAACCGGCTGGCGCAGTACCTGCGCAAGAGGGGAGTGGGGGCGGAGGCGAGGGTGGCGCTGTGCGTGGAGCGCGGCGTGGAGCTGGTGGTGGCGCTGGTGGGAATCGTGAAGGCGGGAGGGTGCTACGTGCCGCTGGAGGCCAGCTACCCGAGGGAGCGCCTGGAGCAGATGGTGGGGGAGGCGCAGGCGGGGGTGGTGGTGACGGAGAGCAAGCACCTGGGAGTGCTGCCGGTGGAGGGGCGGCGCGTGGTGGTGCTGGATTTGGAGCGGGAGGAGATTGGCCGCGAGTCCACCCAGAGGGTGGAGAGCGGAGTGGGGCCGAGGAACCTGGCGTACATCGACTTCACGTCGGGCAGTACGGGCAAGCCCAAGGGAGTGTGCACGGAGCACCGAGGGGTGCTGAGGACGGTGAAGGGGGTGGACTACGCGCACCTGGGGCCGGAGGAGACATTCCTGCTCATAGCGCCGGTGACGTTCGACGCCTCGACGCTGGAGGTGTGGGGCAGCCTGCTCAACGGAGGAAGGCTGGTGGTGTACCCGCCGCAGCCGCCCGGGGACGTGAAGGAGTTGGAGGGGGTGCTGAAGAAGCACGGGGTGACGACGCTGCACCTGACGGCGGGACTGTTCGCGCAGATGGTGGAGGGGAACCTGGAGGGGCTGCGAGGAGTGAGGCAGCTGCTGACGGGAGGAGACGTGGTGTCGGCGCCGCACGTGAGGAGGGTGTTGGGAGAGCTGAAGGTGCCGGTGACGGCGTGCTACGGCCCGACGGAGAGCACGCTGTTCACGAGCTGCTGGAGGATGGAGGAGGAGGGGCAGGAAGGGGCGGTGGTGCCGATTGGGAGGCCGATAGGAAACACGCAGGTGTACGTGCTGGACGAGCACATGAGGCCTGTGGCGGTGGGAGTGAGGGGAGAGCTGTACGTGGGAGGAGACGGACTGGCGCGTGGCTACCTGGCCAATCCGGAGCAGACGGCGGAGAAGTTCGTGCCCAACCCCTTCAGCACGAAGGAAGGGGAGAGGCTCTACCGGACCGGAGACGTGGTGAGGTGGAGGGGAGACGGGGTGCTGGAGTTCCTGGGACGCCAGGACACGCAGGTGAAGGTGCGAGGCTTCCGAATTGAGCTGGCGGAAGTGGAAGGAGCACTGCTGGAGCACCCGTGGGTGAAGGAAGCGGTGGTGGTGGCGAGGGGAGAGGGAGCGCAGGGCAAGAGGCTGGTGGGGTACGTGGTGGGGAAGGAGGAGGGTTGGCCCGGCGTAGAAGGGCTGAGAGAGCACATGAAGAAGAGGGTGCCGGAGTACATGGTGCCCTCGGCGTACATGAAGCTGGAAGCGATGCCGCTCACGTCCAACGGCAAGGTGGACCGCAAAGCCCTGCCTGCCCTGGAGGCGGTGCTGCCGGAGCGCGAGTACGTGGCGCCGCGCAACGAGGTGGAGCGACTCGTGGCGGGTGCCTGGGAGCAGGTGCTGGGAGTCGAGCGCGTCGGCGCCCGGGACAACTTCTTCGAGCTGGGCGGGCACTCGCTGCTGGCCACCCAGGCGGTCTCCCGTCTGCGCAACACGCTGCGGGCGAACGTGGCGCTCAAGGATCTCTTCGACGCGCCCACCGTGGAGGAACTGGCGGTGCGTCTCCGGTCGGCCGCGCAGGTCGACCTGTCCCTGTTGCCACCCACGCTCCGACGCGCCGAGCGCAACCGCCCGCTGCCGCTGTCCTTCGCGCAACAGCGGCTGTGGTTCCTCGACCAGCTCATGCCGGGCACCTCGCTGTACATCATCCCGGCCGCCCTGCGCTTCGAGGGCCAGCTCGACGTGGCGGCGCTGGAGGCCAGCTTCCAGGCGCTCGCGGCGCGTCACGAGGTGCTGCGCACCACCTTCCAGGGCCGCGATGGCCAGGTGTTCCAGGTCATCGCTCCCGAGCCGCTCCAACGGCTGGAGGTGGTGGACCTCACCACGCTGCCCGAGAGCGAGCGCGAGTCCGCGGCCCTGCGGCGTGCCGCCGAGGAGGCCCAGCGCCCCTTCGACCTGGCGCGTGGCCCCCTCCTGCGCACGCTCCTGTTGAAGCTGGACGAGACCGTGCACGTCCTCGTGCTCACGGTGCACCACTCCATTTCGGATGCCTGGTCCACCAGCATCCTCGTGCGAGAGATCGCCGAGCTGTATGACGCCACCGTGCGGCATCAGCCGTCCTGGCTGCCCGCGCTGTCCCTGCAGTACGCCGACTTCGCGGTGTGGCAGCGCGAGTGGCTCCAGGGCGAGGCGCTCGAGGCCCAGCTCGCCTGGTGGCGCCAGCAACTCGAGGGTGCTCCCCCCGCGCTGGAGCTCCCCACCGATCGGCTCCGCCCCCCGGCGCAGACCTACCGCGGCGCCAACCAGCGCCTCCTGCTCCCCAAGGCGCTCTCGGACGCCCTCCACGCGCTCTGCCGTGCCGAGGGGGTCACCCCCTTCATGGTGCTGCTGGCCACGTACCAGACCCTGCTCCACCGCTACTCCGGACAGGGCGACATCTGCGTGGGAACCCCTATCGCCGGGCGCAACCACCCCGAGACCGAGCCGCTCCTCGGGTGCTTCGTCAACACCCTGGTGCTGCGCGCCCGCATGGCCGGCAACCCCCGCTTCCGCGAGCTGCTCCACCAGGTGCGTGACACCACGCTCGGCGCCTATGCCCACCAGGACGTGCCCTTCGAGAAGCTCGTCGATGCGCTCGCGCCCGATCGCGACCTCGGACGCTCTCCTCTCTTCCAGGCGATGCTCGTCCTCCAGAACGCCCCGGGTCCCGATCTGCACCTCCCGGGACTGGACCTGAGCGTCGTCGACCTCGAGCCGCGCACCGCCCAGTTCGACCTCACCCTCACCTTCGTCGAGACCGCGGACGGCTTCTCCGCCAACTTCAACTACAACACCGACCTCTTCGACGCGGCCACCGTGAGCCGCATGGCGGAACACCTGTGCGTGCTGCTGGAGGGCGTGGTGTCCTCGCCGGGGACTCGCCTGTCCGAGCTGCCACTGCTCACCGACGCGGAGCGCCACCAGCTCCTGGGGGAGTGGAGCGGCCCTCGCACGGCCTACCCCGGTGACACCTGCCTCCACACGTGGTTCGAGCAGCAGGTGGAGCGCGCCCCCGACGCACGGGCCGTCACCTTCCAGGGCGAGCACCTCACCTACCGCGAGCTCAACCAGCGCGCGAACCGGCTGGCGCACCACCTGCGCCGGCTGGGCGTGGGTCCGGACGAAGTGGTCGCCCTGTGCCTGGAGCGCTCGCTGGAGATGGTGGTGGGCATCCTGGGCATCCTCAAGGCCGGCGGCGCGTACCTGCCGTTGGATCCGGCCTACCCGAGCGAGCGTCTGGCCTTCATGCTCGAGGACTCGGGGGCTCGCGTGGTGGTGACGCAGCGGAGCGCCTCCGGCCACCTGCCGGAGCACCGCGCCTCGGTGGTGCTGCTGGAGGGCGCCGGGTCGCTCGCGGACGAGTGCGACGACAACCCCGTGCCGCTCGCCTCGCCGGGCAACCTCGCCTACGTCATCTACACCTCGGGCTCCACGGGCCGGCCCAAGGGCGTGCTCATCGAGCACGCCAACGTGGCGCGGCTCTTCACCGCGACGGAGCCCTGGTACCACTTCGACGCTCGGGACGTGTGGACGCTCTTCCACTCGTACGCGTTCGACTTCTCTGTCTGGGAGCTGTGGGGCGCGCTGCTGTACGGCGGGCGCCTGGTCGTGGTGCCCTTCCTGACGAGCCGCTCGCCGGCGGACTTCCTGAGGCTGCTGGAGCAGGAGCGCGTCACCGTGCTCAACCAGACGCCGTCGGCGTTCTACACGCTGGTGGCCGCGGCCGAGGAGGCCGACGCGGGGTCCAACTCCCTGCGCCTGGTCATCTTCGGTGGCGAGGCGTTGGATCCCCAGCGCCTGCGCCCGTGGGTGGCGCGGTACGGTGCCAGGCCGGTGCTCGTCAACATGTACGGCATCACCGAGACGACGGTGCACGTGAGCTACCGGCCGCTGGTGGAGTCGCTGGAGGGCCTGACGGCGAGCGTGATCGGCGGCCCCATCCCGGACCTGCGGCTGTACCTGCTGGACGAGGGGATGAGGCCCGTGCCGGTGGGCGTGCCGGGGGAGATCTACGTGGGAGGCGCGGGCCTGGCCCGTGGCTACCTGGGCCGGCCGGAGCTGACCGCCACGCGCTTCGTGCCCGATCCATTCGAGGGCGGGGGACAGCGGCTGTACCGCAGTGGAGACCTCGCGCGCTTCCGCCCCAATGGTGACATCGAGTACCTGGGCCGCATCGACGCGCAGGTGAAGATCCGCGGCTTCCGCATCGAGCTGGGGGAGATCGAAGCGGCGCTGGCCCGTCACCCCCGGGTGGGCGAGGTCACCGTGCTGGTCCGGCAGGATGGGCCCGGCGAGAAGCGGCTCGTGGCCTACCTGGTGGGCCGGGACGGAGCCGCTCCCGACGCCGCCGAGCTGCGCACCCTGCTGCGCGCGCACCTGCCCGAGTACATGGTGCCCGCGGCCTTCGTGACGCTCGAGTCGATGCCGCTGACGACCAACGGCAAGTTGGATCGCAAGGCCCTGCCGGCCCCCGAGAGCATCCAGCCCCAGGGCCGCGTCTGGCTGGCGCCGCGCACGCCCAACGAGGTGCTGCTCGCGGAGGTCTGGGCCCGCGTGCTCCGCGTGGAGCGCGTCGGCGTGGACGATAACTTCTTCGAGCTGGGCGGCGACTCCATCCTCAGCATCCAGGTCGTCGCGCAGGCCACCCAGGCCGGCCTGAGCATCACCCCCACCCAGCTCTTCCAGAACCAGACGCTCGCCGCGCTGGCCCGGGTGGCCGTGCCGCTCGCCCAGGTGCGCGAGGAGGAGGCCCCCGCCCCGGGCCTCGTCCCCCTCACCCCCATCCAGCGCTGGTTCTTCGCCCGCGAGCTGCCCGACCCCCACCACTTCAACCAGTCGGTGCTGCTGAGCACGCGCGAGCCGCTCGACGCCTCCCTGCTGGAGCAGGTGCTCCAGTCCCTGGTGGAGCACCATGACTCGCTGCGCCTGCGCTTCGCCCGCTCGGAGCAGGGCTGGCGGCAGGAGCTCGCCGAGCCCGTCCCCGTGCGCCTGCGGGGGGTGGACCTGTCCTCACTGCCGGAGGCCCGGCAGTCCGAGGCCCTCGCCGCCGCGGCCGCCGAGCTGCAGGCGGGCTTCGACCTGAGCTGGGGCCCGCTGCTGGGCGCCGCCCTCTTCGACCTGGGCGCTGGCCGTCCGGGCCGGCTGCTGCTCGTCCTCCACCACCTGGTGGTGGACGGTGTGTCGTGGCGCGTGCTCCTGGAGGACCTGGAGCTGGCCTACCTGCGTCGGCTCCGGGGCGAGCCCGTGTCCCTGCCGCGCAGGACGACGGCCTTCGCGTCCTGGGCCCGCCGGTTGGAGACGTACGCGCTGTCGGAGCAGGCGCAGGGGGAGCGCGCCCGCTGGCTGGCGGAGCTGCGCGAGCCGGTGCGCTCGCTGCCTCGCGACACGCCGGGCGGCCTCAACTCGCGCGACTCCGTGCACAACGTGGTGGTGTCGCTCGAGCCCGAGCAGACGCGGTTGCTGTTGGGCGAAGTGCCGGCCGCCTACCACGCCCGCATCGACGAGGTGCTGCTGGCGGCGCTCGCTCGCGGCCTGGAGCGGTGGATGGGCGCGGGGGAGCTGCGGGTCGAGCTGGAGGGCCACGGACGCGAGCCGCCCTTCGAGGGCGTGGACCTGTCTCGCACCGTGGGCTGGTTCACCACGCTCTACCCGGTGCGGCTGCCCCTGCGCGACGCGGAGCCGGCCGAGCTGGTGCGCTCCGTGCGCGAGGCGCTGCGGCGCGTGCCGGGCGGTGGCTTCGGCTACGGCCTGCTGCGCTACCAGCCGCCCGCCGAGGTGCTGGAGTCCTCGGCGGAGGTGGCCTTCAACTACCTGGGCCAGTTCGACGCCATGGCGGAGGCCTCGAGCCTCTTCCGTCCGGCCTCGGAGCCCATGGGCCCCACCCAGGGCAACACGGGCCCGCGCAGCCATGTGCTCGAGGTGACGGGGCTCGTGCTGGGCGGACGCCTGGAGATCTCCTGGGCCTACAGCGAGACGCTCCACTCGCGCGGCACCATCGAGGCGCTCGCCCAGGGCTTCCTCCTGGCGCTGCGCGAGCTCATCTCCCGGCGCGAGGAGCCGGGCGCCGCGCGCTACCTGCCCTCGGACTTCCCGCTCGCCCGGGTGGACGAGGCCACGCTCGCCCAGGTGGTGCGTCAGGTGCCGCGGCTGGAGGACCTCTATCCGCTCTCGCCCCTGCAGCAGGGCCTGCTCTTCCACGCGCTGCTGTCTCCGGACTCGGGCGTCTACGTCCAGCACCTCGCGTGGAGCTTCCATGCCCCGGTGCGGCTCGATGCCTTCCGCCGAGCATGGGAGACGGTGGTGGAGCGCCACCCCATCCTCCGCACCGCCTTCCTCTGGGAGAACCTCCCCGAGCCGCTCCAGGCCGTCCAGGACCGGGTGGAGCTGCCGTGGCGGGAGCATGACTGGCGCGACACTCCGCCCGCCGAGCTGCCGGCGCGTCTGAAAGCCTTCCTCCACGAGGACGGCACCCGCGGCCTCGAGCTGTCGCGCGCGCCGCTGCTGCGGCTCGCGGTGCTCCGGTTGCCGGGAGAGGTGCTGCGCTTCGTCTGGACCTTCCACCACCTGCTGCTGGATGGCTGGAGCATGGGTCTGGTGCTGCGCGAGCTCTTCGAGAGCTACGAGGCCCTCGCCCAGGGCCGAGAGCCCGCCCTGCGCCGCACGCCGCCCTACCGCGACTACATGGCGTGGCTGGCGCGTCAGGAGCTCTCCAGCGCCGAGTCCTTCTGGCGCGAGGCGCTGGCGGGCTTCTCCGCGCCCACGCCGCTTCCCGGTGCCCGGCCCGGCCGGCCGGAGGAGTCCGGCGAGGTGGTGGAGCGCGAGCTGCACCTGCCCACCGAGGCGACCACGGCGCTCAACGCCTTCGCGCGCCAGCACCAGCTCACCCTCAACACCCTCGTGCAAGGTGCGTGGGCCCTGGTGCTCGGCCGCTACGCGGGCACGGAGGACGTCGTCTTCGGCACCACCGTGGCTGGACGCCCTCCGGAGCTGCCGGACGTCGAGTCCATGGTGGGACTCTTCCTCAACACCCTGCCGGTGCGCGTCCGCCTGCCGGCGGGAGAGCGGGTGCTGCCGTGGTTGCGGCGCATCCAGGCCCGCCAGCTCGAGCTCGGTCAGCGCGAGCACCTGCCCCTGGTGCGGCTCCAGTCCTGGAGCGAGCTGCCTCCTGGCACGCCTCTCTTCGAGAGCTTCCTCGTCTTCGAGAACTACCCGGTGGATGCCTCGCTGAAGGATCGGGCAGGGGCACTCGACGTGAGGGACCTGTACGGCAGCGATCGGACGAACTACCCGCTCGCGGCGACGGCGGTGCCCCACGCGCGGCTGCTGCTCAAGCTCGCCTACGACACCTCGCGCTTCGCGCCGGACACCATCGGCCGGCTGCTGGAGCACTGGCGCCAGGTGCTGGAGGAGCTGGTGGCGCGGCCCGAGCAGCGGCTGAACGAGCTGTCCCTGCTGTCCTCCGCCGAGCGTCACCAGCTCCTCGTGGAGTGGAACGACACGCGCACGGAGCTGCCGCCCGAGCCGTTGGCCCACCGTCTCTTCGAGGCGCTGGCGGCGCGCACGCCGGAGGCCATCGCGATCAGCTACGAGGGCGCACACCTCACCTACCGCGAGCTGGATCGGCGCTCCAACCAGCTCGCGCACCACCTGCGTGGCCTGGGCGTGGGCCCGGAGGTGCGCGTGGGCCTGTGCGTGGACCGCTCGCTGGAGCTGGTGGTGGGCATGCTCGGCGTGCTCAAGGCCGGCGGCGCCTGGGTACCGTTGGATCCGGCCTACCCGCAGGAGCGGCTGGCCTTCATGCTCGGTGAGGCGGGAGCCCCCGTGCTGCTCACCCAGCGGCCCCTGCTGGACAGGCTGCCCCCCTACAGTGGCCACCGGCTGTGCCTGGACGCGGACGCGGCGGAGCTCGCCCGTCACCCGGAGCATCCGCCCGAGCCGGGCGTCGGGCCCGACAACGCCGCCTACGTCATCTTCACCTCCGGCTCCACCGGCAAGCCCAAGGGCGTGCTGCTCACGCACCGGGGCCTGTGCAACACCGCGCTGGCGGCGGCGAGCACGCACGGGGTGAAGCCCGAGAGCCGGGTGCTGCAGTTCGCGGCCCTGGGCTTCGACGCCTCGGTGTGCGAGGTCTTCTCCACGCTGCTGGCGGGCGCCCGGCTGTGCCTGGCGCCGCGCGAGTCCCTGCTGCCGGGGCCCTCGCTGCGCGAGCTGCTGGTGGACCAGCACATCACCCATGTCACCCTGACGCCCTCGGTGCTCGCCCAGCTCGAGCCGGAGGGACTGACGGAGCTGGGCACCGTCATCTCCGCGGGCGAGGCGTGCACGCCGGAGCTGGCGCGCCGCTGGAGCGTGGGCCGGCGCCTGCTCAACGCGTACGGGCCCACCGAGGTCACCGTCTGCGCCACCCTCAACGCCGCGCTGGACGTGGAGCGCCCCACGCTCGGTCTGCCCTTCCCCAACGTGGAGCTCTACGTGCTGGACGAGCACCTGGGGCTGGTGCCGCCGGGCATCCCCGGGGAGCTGTATGTGGGCGGAGTGGGCCTGGCGCGTGGCTACGTGGGACGTCCGGACCTCACGGCCGAGCGCTTCATCCCGAACCCCTTCAGCCAGGAGCCCGGCCGCAGGCTGTACCGCACGGGGGACCGGGTCCGCTTCCTGCCGGGCCGGGAGCTGGAGTTCCTCGGCCGGGTGGACGACCAGGTGAAGCTGCGCGGCATCCGCGTGGAGCCGGGCGAGGTGGCGGCGGTGCTCGCCGGCCACCCCTCGGTGCGCGAGGCCGCGGTGGTGGCTCGCGAGGACACTCCGGGCCTGCACCGGCTGGTTGCCTACGTGGTGGCCGCCGAGGGACAGACCCCCGAGCCCGGGGCGTTGCGCTCCTTCCTGCGCGGGCTGTTGCCCGAGCACATGGTGCCCGCGGCCTTCGTGGCGCTACCGGCCCTGCCGCTCACCCCCAACGGCAAGCTGGATCGCCGCGCCCTGCCGGCACCCGGCTCCGAGCGGCCCCAGCTCGCCCGCACCTACGAGCCTCCCCGCACCGACTCCGAGCGCCGTCTGGCGCAGATCTGGTCGGAGGTGCTGGGCGTCCAGCAGGTGGGCCTGCACGACGACTTCTTCGAGCTGGGAGGCCACTCCCTGCTCGCCACCCGCGCCCTCGCGCGCATCCGCGCCGAGTTCCGGGTGGACTTCCCCCTGCGCCGGCTCTTCGAGAGCCCCACCATCGCCACCCTCTCCACCTTCCTGGTACAGCAGCAGGCCGATGAAGCCGCCCCTGATGAGCTGGAAGCCATGCTCGCGGAGCTGGAGCAGCTCTCGCAGGACGAGGCCGAATCGCTGCTGGTGACCGACGACACCGATTCTCAAGAGGACTGACATCCCATGAGCGATATCCATCAGCGCATCGCGGCCCTCTCCCCCGAGAAGCGCGAGCTGCTCCTGCGCAAGCTCGAGAAGAACAAGTCACAGTCCACGCGTCCCCCCCTGGTGGCGCGCTCGAGGGATGGGGCGGCCTTCCCCCTGTCCTTCGCCCAGCAGCGGTTGTGGTTCCTGGACCGGCTGGAGCCGGGCAGCACGCTCTACAACCTGCCCTCGGCCGTGCGGCTGGAGGGGGCGCTGGACGCGGCGGTGCTGGAGCGCTGCCTGGGCGAGCTGGTGCGCCGCCACGAGTCGCTGAGGACGGTGTTCCGCGAGGAGGAGGGCCGCGCCATCCAGGTGCTGCTGCCGCCCGCGCCGCTGGCGCTGCCGGTGACGGACCTCTCCGCGTTGCCCGCGTCCGAGCGGGATGCTCGGGTGCAGCGGCTGGCGGCCGAGGAGCTGGGCAGGCCCTTCGAGCTGACGCGCGGCCCGCTGCTGCGCGCGCGGCTGCTGCGGCTGGCCGAGCGGGAGCACGTGCTGCTGCTGATGATGCACCACATCGTCTCCGACGAGTGGTCCATGGGCGTGCTGGTGAGCGAGATGGGGATGCTCTACGCGGCGCTCTCCAAGGGGCAGGAGCCGGTGCTGCCGCCGCTGGCGGTGCAGTACGCGGACTACGCGGTGTGGCAGCGCGAGTGGCTCCAGGGCGAGGCGCTGGAGAAGCAACTGGCGTACTGGCGCCAGCAGCTCGCGGGGGCGCCGCCGGTGCTGGAGCTGCCCACGGACAGGCCCCGTCCGGCCGAGCAGTCCTTCCGCGGGGCGAGCCGCTCGCTGCGGCTGCCGCCCGCGCTGCTGACGGACCTCAAGGCGCTGTGCCAGCGCGAGGGCGTCACGCTCTTCATGGCGGTGCTGGCCGCCTCCCAGGCCCTGCTGGCGCGCTACTCGGGGCAGGATGACATCTGCGTGGGAGCGCCCGTGTCGGGCCGCCAGCAGGCGGAGCTGGAGGGCCTCATCGGCTTCTTCGTCAACACCGTGGTGCTGCGCACGCGCCTGGGGGAGGATCCCACCTTCCGCGAGCTGCTCGCCCGGGTGAAGGAAGTGACGCTGGGGGCGTACTCGCACCAGGACGTGCCCTTCGAGCGGCTGGTGGAGGAGCTGCAACCGGCGCGCAACCTGAGCCACTCGCCGCTCTTCCAGGTGATGGTGGACCTGCAGCAGAGCGGCCCCCAGGCGCGCTCTCTGCCGGGGCTGAAGCTGAGCCCGGTGGAGGGCTCGGGCTGGTCGTCGAAGTTCGACCTGACGTTCTCCTTCCAGGAGAAGCCCGAGTGGCTGGAGGTCTCGCTGGAGTACGCCACGGACCTCTTCGACGAGGCAACGGCGGAGCGGCTGTTGGGGCACCTGCGGGTGCTGCTGGAGGGCGCGGTGGCGCGGCCGGAGCGCCGACTGTCCACGCTGCCGCTGCTGAACGAGGCCGAGCGCCGGCAGGTGCTGGAGGAGTACAACCGTACCCGGGCGGACTTCCCCTCGGAGGCGTGCCTGCACCAGCTCTTCGCGGCGCAGGTGGAGCGCACGCCGGAGGCGGTGGCCCTGAGCTTCGAGGGCGAGCGGGTGACGTACCGGGAGCTGCGGGAGCGGGCCCGGGGCGTGGCGCGGCGGCTGCGCGCGTTGGGGGTGGGGCCGGAGGTGCGGGTGGGGCTGTGCATGGAGCGCTCGCCGCGGCTGGTGGCGGCCATGCTGGGCGTGCTCGAGGCCGGGGGCGCCTGGGTGCCGATGGAGCTGTCCCTGCCGCCGGAGCGAATGGCCTTCATGCTCGAGGACAGCCGGGCGCGGGTGCTGCTGACGCAGCAGTCGCTGCTCTCGCGGCTGCCGGAGAAGCGCCCGCACACGCTGTGCCTGGATGCGCAGGAGGAGCAGCCGCTACCGTCGGGCGAGCTGGAGCCGGCCGCGGTGGGGCCGGGCAACGTCGCCTATGTCATCTACACCTCGGGCTCCACGGGCCAGCCCAAGGGCGTGCTGGTGGAGCACCGGGGCGTGTGCAACCTGGTGAGTGCCGAGGCGAAGGCCTACGGCGTGGGGCCGGGCAGCCGCATGCTGCAGTTCTCCAGCGCGAGCTTCGACATCTCCGTGGAGGAGATCTTCACCACGCTGACGGCGGGAGGCACGCTGTGCCTGGCGCGGGCGGAGGAGCTGGTGCCGGGGCCGGCGCTGTGGGAGCTGCTGCGGCGTCAGTCCATCACCACGCTGAGCCTGACGCCCGCGGCGTTGGCGGCCACGCCGAGCGAGGGGCTGCCGGAGCTGAAGGTGGTCATCTCCGGCGGCGAGGCGTGCTCGGCGGAGCTGGTGCGGCGCTGGGGAGCGGGGCGGCGGTTCGTCAACACGTACGGCCCCACGGAGGGAACGGTGGTGGCCTCGCTGGTCGAGTGCGTGGACGATGGGCGGGTGCCGCCCATTGGCGCGCCGTTGGCCAACGTCCAGCTCTACGTGCTCGACGCGGGGCTGAGGCCCGTGCCGGTAGGTGTAGCGGGTGAGCTGTGCCTTGGAGGCGTGGGACTGGCGCGCGGCTACCTGGGGCGGCCGGAGCTGACGGCGGAGAAGTTCATCCCCCACCCCTTCGGCACCGAGCCGGGAGCGAGGCTGTACCGCACGGGAGACCGGGTGCGGCGCCGCGCGGACGGGATGCTGGAGTTCCTCGGACGCATCGACACGCAGGTGAAGGTGCGTGGCTTCCGCATCGAGCTGGGTGAGGTGGAGGCGGTGCTCCAGGAGCACCCGTGGGTGAGGGAAGCGGTGGTGGTGGCGCGGGGCGAGGCGGGACAGGACAAGAGGCTGGTGGGGTACGTGGTGGGGAAGGAGGAGGGTTGGCCCGGAGTGGAGGGGCTGCGCGAGCATTTGAAGCGCAAGCTGCCGGAATACATGGTGCCCGCGGCCTTCGTGAGGCTGGAGGCGCTGCCGCTGACGCTCAACGGCAAGGTGGATCGCAAGGCCCTGCCCGCGCCGGAGGGAGTGCGGCCGGAGCTGGAGCGGCAGTACGTGGCGCCGCGCAACGACACCGAGCAGCGCCTGGCCGAGGTCTGGGCGAAGGTGCTGGGCCTGGACCGGGTGGGCGTGCACGACAACTTCTTCGCGTTGGGAGGGGACTCGATTCTCACCCTGCAGGTGGTGGCGCGCGCGAGGCAGGTGGGAGTGCGGGTGACGCCGCGTCTGCTGTTCCAGCGGCAGACGGTGGCGGAGCTGGCGGAGGTGGTGGGACAGAGCGTGGGAGTGGAGGCGTGGCAGGGCGTGGTGGAGGGTCCCATCAGGCTGACGGCGATCCAGAAGTGGTTCCTGGAGCAGGAGTGGGAGGAGCCCGCGCACTTCAACCAGGCGCTATTGCTGGAGGTGAAGCAGCCCCTGGACGTGAGTCGCCTGGAGGAGGCGTTGCAGCGGGTGGTGGAGCACCACGACGCGCTACGGATGCGCTTCGTGCGGGGTGAGGGGGGCTGGAGGCAGGAGAACGCGGGCCTGGGCGCGAAGGTGAAGGTGCGCCGGGTGGACCTGTCTGGCATTGCCGAGGAGGCACAGGCCCATGCGGTGGAGGAGGTGGGTGGGGAGGTGCAGCGGAGTCTGGAATTGGGCTCGGGAGTGCTGCTGAGCGCGGCGCTCATCGAGCGAGGCCAGGGACGGAGCGCGAGGCTGCTGCTGGTGGCGCACCACCTGGTGGTGGATGGCGTCTCGTGGCGGGTGCTGGTGGAGGACCTGGAGCGGGCCTACGAGCAGCTGGAACTGGGGCAGAAGGTCGAGCTGCCGGCGAAGACGACGTCCTTCCAGGAGTGGGCGGAGAAGCTGTGGGAGTACGCGCGGGGTGAGGAGCTGGGGAAGGAGAAGGCGTACTGGCAGGAGCGGACGAAGGGACTGGGGAAGCTGCCGGTGGACCGGCAGGGCGGTGGGAACCGCGTGGCTTCGGCGAGAAACGTGGCGGTGAAGCTGGGCGCGGAGAAGACGAAGGCGCTGCTGCAGGAGGTGCCCGGGGCGTATCGGGCCCGGCCGGAGGAAGTGCTGCTGGCGGGGCTGGCCCAGGTGCTGGCGGGATGGACGAAGCAGGGGCGGGTGGCGGTGGAAGTGGAGGGCCACGGGCGCGAGGAGGTCGTGGCGGGAGTGGACATCTCGCGGACGGTGGGCTGGTTCACGACGGTCTATCCGGTGGTGATGGAGGTGAGGCCCGGAGCCGGTGGCGCGGAGGCGGTGAGGGCGGCGAAGGAGGCGGTGCGGCGGGTGCCTGGAAAGGGCCTGGGCTACGGGCTGCTGAGGCACGTGCGGGAGGAGAGGCTGGAGGGCGTGGAGGAGCCGCAGGTGAGCTTCAACTACCTGGGGCAGCTCGACGCGACGCTGGAGAGCACGCCGCGCTTCGGACTGGCGCTGGAGGGCGTGGGCCCGTCGCAGAGCCCGAAGGGCCAGCGCAGCCACCTGCTGGACGTGACGGTGGTGGTGGTGGGTGGAGAGCTGCGGGTGACGTGGACGTACAGCGAGGAGGTCCACGAGCAGGGGACGGTGGAGCGCCTGGCGAAGGAGTTCGTGGAGGCGCTGGAGAGGGTGGTGGAGGATCGGGGCGGCGAGGAGGCGGGGAGGTACACGGGAGTGGACTTCCCGCTGGCGGGGCTGGGTGGAGAGGAATTGGAGCGGGTGCTGAAGGGGCGGGAGGGAGTGGAGGAGGTGTACCCGCTGTCGCCGTTGCAGCAGGGACTGCTGTTCCACGCGTTGATGGAGCCCGGGACGGGGCTGTACGTGGAGCAGATGTCGTGGGAGGTGAATGGAGCGCTGGAGGTGGAGGCGTTCCGTGGGGCGTGGAACGCGGTGGTGGATCGGACGGCGGTGCTGCGGACGAGCTTCGTGTGGGAGGGATTGGAGGAGCCGCGGCAGGTGGTGCAGAAGCGGGTGGCGCTGCCCTTCGAGGAGAGGGATTGGAGGGGACTGAGCGCGGAGGAGCAGGAGCGGAAGCTCCAGGAGTACCTGCGAGAGGACCAGGCGAGGGGATTCGAGCTGGGGAAGGCGCCGCTGATGAGGGTGGCGCTGATGAGGGTGGGGGAGAAGGCATACCGGTGCGTGTGGACGCACCACCACCTGCTGTTGGACGGGTGGAGCCTGGGTCTGCTGTTCGGAGAGCTGTTCACCTTCTACGGGGCCTTCAGCCGCCATCAGGACGTGGAGCTGGGGCGCAGGCCGGAGTACCGGGAGTACATCGCCTGGCTGCAGCGGCAAGGGCTGGGTGATGCGGAGGCGTACTGGCGCGAGCAGCTGAAGGGCTTCCGCGCGCCGACGCCGCTGCCCCTGGAGCGCAGAGGGGGAAGCGAGGCGCATGGCGAGGTGGGCCTGGAGCTGACGAAGGAGGAGACGTCGGCGCTGCAGGCGTACGCGCAGAAGCAGCAGGTGACGGTGAACACGCTGGTGCAGGGAGCGTGGGCGCTGGTGCTGAGCCGGCACGCGGGGGAGGAGGACGTGGTGTTCGGGGCGACGGTGGCGGGAAGGCCGCCGGAGCTGGAGGGAGTGGGGGAGATGGTGGGCCTGTTCATCAACACGCTGCCGGTGCGTGTGAAGGTGGACGGTGGCGAGCGTGTGGAGTCGTGGCTGAAGGAGATGCAGAGGCAGCAGGCGGAGCAGAGGCAGTACGAGCACAGTCCGCTGGTGAGGGTGCAGGGCTGGAGCGAGGTGGCGAGAGGAACGCCGCTGTTCGAGAGCCTGCTGGTGTTCGAGAACTACCCGGTGGATGCGTCGCTGCGGCAGAGGGCGTCCATCCTGGACATCCGGGACGTGCGGGGCACCGAGCGCACGAACTACGCGCTGACGGCGGCTGTGCTGCCCGGAGACGCGCTGCGGTTGAAGCTCGCCTACTCGGGTGAGCGCTTCGAGGAGTCGGGCGCGCGCGAGCTGCTGGGCCAGTGGAAGGCGGCACTGCAAGGGCTCGTCGCGAACACTGAGCGGCGTGTGGTGGAGGTGGAGGTGCTGACGGAGCAGGAGCGTCAGCGGGTGCTGGTGGAGTGGAACCAGACGGAGGTTGAGTACCCGAGCGACACGGTGGTGGCGGAGTTCGAGAGGCAGGTGGAGGCGAGGCGGGGAGCGGTGGCGGTGGAGTTTGGAGAGGAGCGCCTGACGTACGGGGAGCTGGAGGAGCGGGCCAACCGGCTGGCGCAGTACCTGCGCAAGAGGGGAGTGGGGGCGGAGGCGAGGGTGGCGCTGTGCGTGGAGCGCGGCGTGGAGCTGGTGGTGGCGCTGGTGGGAATCGTGAAGGCGGGAGGGTGCTACGTGCCGCTGGAGGCCAGCTACCCGAGGGAGCGCCTGGAGCAGATGGTGGGGGAGGCGCAGGCGGGGGTGGTGGTGACGGAGAGCAAGCACCTGGGAGTGCTGCCGGTGGAGGGGCGGCGCGTGGTGGTGCTGGATTTGGAGAAGGAGGAGATTGGCCGCGAGTCCGCCCAGAGGGTGGAGAGCGGAGTGGGGCCGAGAAACCTAGCCTACATCGACTTCACGTCGGGCAGTACGGGCAAGCCCAAGGGAGTGTGCACGGAGCACCGAGGGGTGCTGAGGACGGTGAAGGGGGTGGACTACGCGCACCTGGGGCCGCAGGAGACATTCCTGCTCATTGCACCGGTGACGTTCGACGCCTCGACGCTGGAGGTGTGGGGCAGCCTGCTCAACGGAGGAAGGCTGGTGGTGTACCCGCCGCAGCCGCCGGGGGACGTGAAGGAGTTGGAGGGGGTGCTGAAGAAGCACGGGGTGACGACGCTGCACCTGACGGCGGGACTGTTCGCGCAGATGGTGGAGGGGAACCTGGAGGGGCTGCGAGGAGTGAGGCAGCTGCTGACGGGAGGAGACGTGGTGTCGGCGCCGCACGTGAGGAGGGTGTTGGGAGAGCTGAAGGTGCCGGTGACGGCGTGCTACGGCCCGACGGAGAGCACGCTGTTCACGAGCTGCTGGAGGATGGAGGAGGAGGGGCAGGAAGGGGCGGTGGTGCCGATTGGGAGGCCGATAGGAAACACGCAGGTGTATGTGCTGGACGAGCACATGCGGCCAGTGGCGGTGGGGGTGAGGGGAGAGCTGTACGTGGGAGGAGACGGACTGGCGCGCGGTTACCTGGCCAATCCGGAGCAGACGGCGGAGAAGTTCGTGCCTAGTCCCTTCAGCACGAAGGAAGGGGAGAGGCTCTACCGCACCGGAGACGTGGTGAGGTGGAGGGGGGACGGGGTGCTGGAGTTCCTGGGACGCCAGGACACGCAGGTGAAGGTGCGTGGCTTCCGCATTGAGCTGGGAGAGGTAGAGGGAGCGCTGCTGGAGCACCCGTGGGTGAAGGAAGCGGTGGTGGTGGCTCGGGGAGAGGGTGCACAGGACAAGAGGTTGGTGGGGTACGTGGTGGGAGGGGAGGAGGGGTGGCCCGGAGTGGAGGGGCTGAGGGAGCACATGAAGAAGAGGGTGCCGGAGTACATGGTGCCCTCGGCGTTCATGAGGCTGGAGGCGATGCCGCTCACGCCCAATGGCAAGGTGGACCGCAAGGCCCTGCCGGCCCTGGAGGCGGTGCTGCCGGAGCGGCAGTACGTGGCGCCGCGGAACGACACCGAGCAGCGCCTGGCCGAGGTCTGGGCGCAGGTGCTGGGCGTCGAGAAGGTCGGCATCCACGATGACTTCTTCGAGCTGGGTGGCCACTCGCTGCTGGCAACCCAGGCCATCTCGCGCATCCGTCTCGCTCTGGATGTGGAACTCCCCCTGCGGACCCTCTTCGAGGCTCGCACGGTGGAGGGGGTGGCGGCACGCCTGGGGTCGGCCGGCAAGGCGGATCACGCACTGGCGCTGTCCCCGTTGCGGCGCGTGGATCGCGACCGCCCGCTGCCCCTGTCCTTCGCGCAGCAGCGGCTGTGGTTCCTCGATCAGCTCATGCCGGGCAATGCGCTGTATGGCATTCCGGCGGCACTGCGCCTCGAGGGACAGCTCGACGTGGCGGCGCTGGAGGCCAGCTTCAAGGCCCTCGCGGCGCGTCACGAGGTGCTGCGCACCACCTTCCAGGGCCGCGATGGCCAGGTGTTCCAGGTCATCGCTCCCGAGCCGCTCCAACGGCTGGAGGTGGTGGACCTCACCACGTTGCCCGAGAGCGAGCGCGAGGCCGCGGCCCTGCGGCACGCCTCCGAGGAGGCACAGCGTCCGTTCGACCTGGCGCGCGGCCCCCTCCTGCGCACGCTCCTGTTGAAGCTGGGCGAGTCCGTGCACGCCCTCGTGCTCACGGTGCACCACATCATCTCGGATGCCTGGTCCACCGGCATCCTCGTGCGTGAGCTCGTCGAGCTGTATGACGCCGCCGTGCGGCGGCGCCAGTCCCAGCTCCCCGAGCTGCCCGTGCAGTACGCCGACTTCGCGGCCTGGCAGCGCGAGTGGCTCAAGGGCGAGACGCTCGAGACCCAGCTCGACTGGTGGCGCCAGCAGCTCGCCGGGGTGCCCCATGCCCTGGAGCTGCCCACGGACAGGCCTCGTCCCGCCGTCCAGTCGTTCCGGGGTGCCCACCTCCCCGTGCACCTGCCCAAGGCCCTCGCCGAGGCCCTCCAGACCTTCTGCCGTGCCGAGGGGGTCACCCCCTTCATGGTGCTGCTGGCCACGTACCAGACCCTGCTCCACCGCTACTCCGGACAGGATGACCTGCTCGTGGGCACCACCATCGCGGGCCGCCGCCACGCGGAGAGCGAGCGCCTCATCGGCTTCTTCGCCAACACCCTGGTGCTGCGCGCCCGCATGGCCGGCGACCCCAGCTTCCGCGAGCTGCTCCACCAGGTGCGCGAGACCACGCTCGGCGCTCATGCCCACCAGGAGATCCCCTTCGAGCGGCTGGTGGAGGAGCTCCAGCCCAAGCGCGATCTCAGCCGGTCACCTCTCTTCCAGGCCCTCTTCACCCTGCAGAACTCCCCCCGTGAGTCCCTGCGCGTGCCGGGGCTCGCGTTCGAGCCCCTGCCGGTGGAGAACCCCACCTCCAACTTCGACCTCGCCCTCGAGCTCACCGAGGACTCCGAGGGCTTCTCGGGCTACCTGGAGTACTGCACCGATCTCTTCGACGAGAGCACCGTCACCCGCATGGTGGGCCACCTGCGCACGCTGTTGGAGGGCGCGCTCGCCTCGCCTCGGTCTCGCCTCTCCGAGCTGCCGCTGATGACGAGGGCGGAGCAGCGCCAGTCGCTGGTGGAGTGGAACGGAGCCCGCCGCGAGCTGCCCCAGCCGGCCCTCGCCCACCGCCTCTTCGAGGCCCAGGCCCGCCGCACGCCGGATGCTCCCGCCGTCCGCCTCGGCTCCGAGCAGCTCACCTACGGCGAGCTCAACGCCCGCGCCAACCAGCTCGCCCGCCACCTGCGTCGGCTGGGCGTGGGCCCCGAGGTGATCGTCTCCCTGTGCCTGGATCGCTCGCAGGACCTCGTGGTGGCGATGCTCGCCACCCTCAAGGCCGGTGGCGCCTGGCTGCCGCTCGATCCCAGCCTGCCCTCCGAGCGCCTGGACTTCATCGCCTCGGATGCATGGGCCCCGGTGCTCATCACCCACTCGGAGCTCGAGTACCTGCTGGACCGGCGCGGCCACGTCTTCCTCATGGACGAGCACTGGGCCCGGGTAGAGCGCGAGGACGAGGGCGATCTGGAGGTCGCGGTGGATGGCGACAACCTCGCCTACGTCATCTACACCTCCGGCTCCACCGGCCGCCCCAAGGGCACCCTGCTGCGGCACGAGGCCCTGTGCAACACCGCCCTGCTCACCGTGGAGGCCATGGCCCTGCGTCCCGGCGGACGGGCGTTGCAGTTCGCCTCCATCGGCTTCGACGCCTCGGTCTGGGAGATCCTCCCGCCGCTGATGGCGGGTGGCTGCCTCGTGCTGGCGTCGTCCGAGGAGCGGATGCCCGGCGCCCCCCTGCAGCGGTTGTTGCGCGAGCAGGCCATCACCGCGGCCACGCTGACGCCCTCGGTGCTGGCGCAGCTCGATCCCCAGGGGCTCGAGGGACTGGAGGCGCTCACCTCCGCGGGCGAGGCGTGCACGCCCGAGCTGGTGACGCGCTGGAAGCCGGGGCGGCGTTTCATCAACGCCTACGGCCCCACGGAGTCCACCATCTGCGCCACCCTCAGCACCGAGGTGGATCCTCGCCGCATCTCCATTGGCCGCCCCTTCCAGAACGTGCAGGTGTACGTGCTGGACGCGCACCTGCAACCGCAGCCCGTGGGCGTGCCCGGCGAGCTGTACATCGGTGGCGCGGGTCTGGCCCGTGGCTACCTGGGCCGCCCGGAGCTCACCGCCGAGCGCTTCGTGCCGGATTGCTTCGGTGGCCGGCCCGGGGCGCGCCTGTACCGCACCGGCGACAAGGTCCGCTGGCTGCCGGATGGCTCGCTCGAGTTCCTCGGCCGCCTCGACTTCCAGGTGAAGGTGCGTGGCTTCCGCATCGAGCTGGGTGAGGTGGAGTCCGTGCTCCTCCAGCACCCCTCGGTGCGCGAGGCCGTGGTGGTCGTTCGCGAGGACGTGCCCGGCGACAAGCGCCTGGTGGCCTACGTGGTGGACTCCGGCGATGCCGAGCCCGCCGCCTTGCGCACCTGGCTGCAGGAGAAGCTGCCGGAGTACATGGTGCCCTCCGCGTTCGTGACCCTGGAGGCGCTCCCGCTCAACTCCAGCGGCAAGGTGGACCGCAACGCCCTGCCGGTCCCCTCGGGCCAGGTCTCCGCCAGCGGCTCCGACTACGTCGCCCCGAGCAGCGAGCTCGAACAGCGGCTCGCCAGCATCTGGACCGAGGTGCTCGGCGTGGAGCGCGTGGGCCTCCACGACGACTTCTTCGACCTGGGCGGGCACTCGTTGGTGGTCACCCAGGCCGTCTCCCGCATCCGGGATGCCTTCGGGGTCGAGCTGCCCATGCGGGAGTTCTTCGCCCATCCCACGCTCGCGAGGCTCTCCCCCACCGTGGCCGCGCTGGTGGCCGCGGGGACGTCCCGGCCCACCTCCATTCCGCCGCAGCCGAGGGGGGCCGACTCGTACCCCACCTCCTTCGCCCAGCAGCGGCTGTGGTTCCTCGAGCAGCTCGAGCCCGGCCTCTCGCTCTACAACGTGCCCCTCACCCTGGGGCTCACCGGGCAGCTCGACGTGGCGGCGCTGGAGCGCGGCCTGCTCGAGCTCTGCCGTCGCCACGAGTCGCTGCGTACGAGCTTCCGCTCCGAGGAGGGGCGCCCCGTGCAGGTCGTCTCCCAGGAGCCGGACCTGACCCTGGTGCGAGAGGATCTGCGCGAGGTGCCCGAGGCGCTGCGCCAGGAGCGGGCGTTGCAGCGGGCCACGGAGGAGGCGCGCCGGCCGTTCGAGCTGGAGCGGGGTCCGCTGGTGCGCGCCCTGTTGTTGCGGCTGGGAGAGCAGGAGCACCTCCTGCAGCTCACGCTGCACCACGCCGTCACCGACGGCTGGTCCCTGGGCGTGCTCGTGCGCGAGCTGGTGGCGCTCTATGAGGCCGCCTCCGCGGGGCGGCCCTCGCCGCTGCCGCCGCTGCCCCTGCAGTACGTGGACTACGCGGCCTGGCAGCGCGAGTGGCTCCAGGGCCCGGCGCTGGAGGCGCAGCTGTCGTACTGGCGCACGCAGCTCGAGGGCGTGCCCCCGGTGCTGGAGCTGCCCACGGATCGTCCCCGCCCGGCGGTGCAGACGTACCGCGGGGCCTACCTGCCGTTGCGGCTCCCGCGCGAGCTGTCCCAGCGGCTGGTGGCGCTCGCCCAGCAGCACCAGGCCACTCCCTTCATGGCCCTGCTGGCCGCCTTCCAGCTCCTGCTGCACCGCTACTCGGGGCAGGAGGACATCAGCGTGGGCTCGCCCATCGCCGGCCGCCAGCGCAGTGAGCTGGAGGGCGTGGTGGGATTCTTCGTCAACACCCTGGTACTGCGCTCCCGCTTCCACGGCGACCCGTCCTTCCTGGAGCTGCTCGGACGGGTGCGCGAGACCACGCAGGGCGCCTACGCCCACCAGGACATCCCTTTCGAGAAGCTGGTGGATCAGCTGCAGCCGGTGCGCAGCCTCGGCCACTCGCCGCTCATCCAGGTGATGTTCACCCTTCAGAACGCGCCCATGCCGCCCCTGCGGCTGCCCGGTCTGGTGCTGCGCGACATGGAGACGGAGAGCAAGACGGCGCGCTTCGATCTCATCCTCTCGCTCTCGGATGGGCCGGAGGGCTTCGGCGGCTCGCTGGGCTACAACAGCGACCTGTTCGACGAGGCCACCATCTCCCGCATGGCCGGACACCTGCGCACCCTGCTCGAGGGCGTGGTCTCCGAGCCGGAGCGGCCCCTCTCCTCGCTGCCGCTGCTCACGGAGCAGGAGCGCGCCCGGGTGTTGGGCGAGTGGAACGAGACGCGCGAGCCCTTCGCCCCGGCCTGCTTCCACGACCTCTTCGAGGCCCAGGTGGAGCGCACCCCGGAGGCGGTGGCGGTGGTGTACGAGGAGGACCGGCTCACCTACCGCGAGCTCGATGCGCGAGCCAACGCCCTGGCCTGGCACCTGCGCTCGCTGGGCGTGGGGCCCGAGGTGCTCGTGGGGCTCTACCTGGAGCGCTCGGTGGAGGCCATCGTCGGCATGCTGGGCATCCTCAAGGCCGGTGGCGCCTACGTACCGTTGGATCCCACCCACCCCAGTGAGCGTCTCCGCACCATCCTCGAGGAGGCCCGCGCCTCGGTGCTCGTCACCCAGCGGCCGCTGCTCGAGCGGCTCGTCGGTCATGCCGGGCCCGCCATCTGCCTCGACACGGATGGGGAGGTGCTGGCGCGCCAGTCCTCGGCCCGGCCTCCTCCCACCGCCACGCCCGGCAACCTCGTGTACGCCATCTTCACCTCCGGCTCCACGGGACGGCCCAAGGGCGTGGCCATCGAGCACCGCCAGCTCACCAACTACCTGCGCGGTGTCACCGAGCGCCTACGGCTGGAGCCGGGGCTCGGCTTCGCCTCCATCTCCACCCTGGCGGCGGACCTGGGCAACACCTCCATCTTCCCCACGCTGTGCCACGGCGGAACCCTCCACCTGCTCTCGCGCGATCGGGCGCTGGAGCCGGGAGCGCTGGCCGACTACTTCAACCGCCACGCGGTGGAGGGGCTGAAGATCGTCCCGACACACCTCGGCGCGATGCTCTCCTCGCCCGTGCCCGAGTGGGTGCTCCCGCGCCGGCGGCTGGTGCTGGGGGGAGACCGGTTGGACTGGGCGCTGGTGGACAGGGTCCACGAGCTGGCGCCGCAGTGCGAGGTCTTCAACCACTACGGTCCCACGGAGACCACCGTGGGCGTGCTCACGCAGCACGTGCCTCGCGGCGGTGGCTCGCGCGCCGGAAGCTCCGTGCCGCTGGGCCGCCCCATCCCCAACGTCCGGACGTACCTGCTGGATGCACACCTGCAACCGGTGCCGGTGGGCGTGCCCGGCGAGCTCTACATCGGCGGCGACGCGGTGGGACGCGGCTACCTGGGGCGGTCGGATCTGACGGCCGAGCGCTTCGTGCCGGACCTCTTCAGCCCCGAGCCGGGCGGTCGGCTGTACCGCAGCGGGGACCGGGCGCGCTACCTGCCGGATGGGAGCATCGAGTTCCTCGGGCGCGTGGACCATCAGCTGAAGATCCGTGGCTTCCGCGTGGAACTGGGGGAGATCGAAGCGGTGGTGGAGCAGTACCCGCCGGTGCGCGAGGCGGTGGTGGTGGCGCGCGAGGACACGCCGGGCGACAAGCGTCTGGTGGCCTACGTGGTGCCGCGCGAGCCCGGGCGGGAGCTGCCGGTGGCCGAGCTGCGCGCCTTCCTGAGGGATCGGCTGCCCGAGTACATGGTGCCCCCGGCCTTCGTCATGCTGGGCTCCCTGCCGCTCTCGCCCAACGGCAAGGTGGATCGCAAGGCGCTGCCCGCGCCCGAGGCCACGCGCGGCCGTCAGGCGAGCGCCTACGTGCCGCCCACCACCTCGGTGGAGATCACCCTCGCCGGCATCTGGGCCCAGGTGCTGGGCGTGGAGCGGGTGGGGTTGGATGACAACTTCTTCGACCTGGGAGGCGACTCGCTAAAGGGCCTGCGGGTGGTGGCGCTCGCCAGCCGGACGGGACTGGCCATCAGCCCCAAGCAGCTCTTCCAGCACCAGCGGCTGGGCGAGCTGGCCGCGGTGGCCGGCACCGCGCGCCTGGTCGAGGCCGAGCAGGGGGCGGTGGTGGGTCCGCTCACGCTCACGCCCAACCAGCACATGTCGTTCGAGACGGAGGATCCGGATCGGCACATGTGGAACATCTCGTCCTTCTTCCAGGTGGACGTGCGGTTGGAGCCGGAGCTGCTGCGCGAGGTGGTGCGCCACGTGCTGCTCCACCACGACGCGCTGCGCGTGCGCTCCATCCCCGGGCCCGATGGCTGGCGTCAGCTCATCGCCCCGCCGGGGGATGACGGCGCCTTCGCCTATGTGGACCTGACGGCGGTGCCGGACGAGCAGTCGCAGGAGGCTATCGAGCGCGAGGCGGCCAGGTTGCAGCAGAGCCTGAATTTGGTGAACGGCCCCGTCATGAGGCTGGCGCTCTTCGACCTGGGCCCGGACCGGCCCTGCCGGCTGTTACTGCTCGCGCACCACACGCTGTGCGACGGCTACTCGTTCCCCATCCTCTGGGAGGACTGCCTGACGGTCTACACCCAGCTGCGCATGGGCGAGCCGGTACAACTGCCGCCCAAGACGACGTCGCTGCGCGCGTACGCGGACCGCATGGTGGAGGTGGCTCGCACCCGCGAGGTGCGGCAGCAGGCCGACTACTGGCTGTCCAAGGCGCGGCGCGAGGTGGGCCCGTTGCCGGAGGATTTCCCCGGCGGTTTGCACACGGGGGCCTCGGCGCGCACGGTGTCGGTGGTGCTCGACGCGGAGCTGACGGGGGCGCTGCAGCAGGCCGTCTCGGTGGAGCGGGACATCCGCATCAACGACCTGCTGCTGACGGCCCTGGCGGAGTCGCTCACGCGCTGGAGCGGGCAGCGCAGCCTGCTGGTGGACCTGGAGGACCACGGCCGCGACGTGCTGGAGCACCTGGACCTGTCGCGCACGGTGGGGTGGATCAACTACCTGGTGCCGCTGTTGCTGGAGGTGGAGGAGGGTCAGGGCCCCGTCGAGCGGCTACAGGCCGTGCGCGAGCAACTCCGGGCGGTGCCCGAGCGGGGCATTGGCCACGGCATGCTGCGCTACCTCTGCGGGGACGAGGAGCTGATGGGGACGCTGCGCGCGCTGCCGCAGCCGCGGGTGCTCTTCAACTACCGTGGCGGCTTCACCGAGCAGTCACAGCCGGAGACCACCGGCTTCCGGGTGGCGCGCGAGTCGTCGGGCCTCTCCTACAGCCTGCGCGTGGTGCGCCGCCACCTGCTCATGGTCAACTGCCGCATCCTGCGCGACAAGCTGCACATGGACTGGGTGTACAGCGAGAACGTGCACCGCCGCTCCACCGTCGAGCGGCTCGCGGAGGACTACCGGCTGGCGCTGGCGGCGCTGGTGGGCCGCTGACGCGGGAGAGCGGCGCGCGCCGGGCCGCCTCACGGTGGCCGGCGCGGAGCTCCCGTCTCATGCAGGGGTGGGTCAGTCGGCCAGGGCCCTGGCCGGGGTGGTCGGCAGGAAGCGCTCGAGGGTGGAGGCGATGTGGTCGTCCGAGTTCGTCTCGCGGAAGCGGGCGCGCATGGCCTCCAGCGTGCCACGCAGGGCGGGGCGGGTGGTGACCTCGTCCAGCAGGGCCAGCAGCTTCTGGGGAGTGAGCTCGGGGAGCGAGCTGCGCACGCCCAGGCCGTGGTGGGCCACCAGGTGGGCCACCTGGGGCTGATCCGCCCGCTGGGGAATGGCCACCATGGGGACGCCGAAGTAGATGCACTCCTTGGCGCTGTTGAATCCGCAGTGGGTGACCATGGCCGCCGCGCGCTGCAGCAGCCGCAACTGGGGGGCTTGCTGGACAGCGAGGAGGTTGGGCGGAGGAGTGCCCAGCGAGGTGGGGATCACCGAGCCGGTGGCCAGGACGAACTGCCAGTCTGGCCGCAGGGCCGCGGTTCGCAGGCAGAGCTCGAAGAATGCGCGGCTCTCCGGAGCGCCGAAGGACAGGGTGCCCAGCGAGAGGAAGACGAGGGGCTTGCCCTCGGCGAGCCGCTCCCAGGGAAAGTCCGGCTCCTGTCGCTCCAGGTCGAGGCAGGGGCCGAGGTAGTGGCACTGGCCGGCGGTGCGGGTGGTGCCTGTCTCGATGAACTCCCGGGGGCTGAGCACCAGCTCGGGGATCCGCGGGTTGCTGAGGCGGATGATGCCGTCGGGGTCGGGGGGGAGCGGGTAGTCGTACTTGCGGCTCAGCTCGTCGATGGCCCGGCCGGTGGGAATGGGAGAGTCCAGGCCGAGGAGATGCAGCAGGTGGTTGATGGCCTCCCTGTAGCTCTTGCGCAACCCGTGGCGGAGGGTGTTGAGGATGCCTGAGGGCCGAGGGCCGGGCTCCATCTCCGGAATCGTCGTGTTGAGCACGAGGGTGGGGATGCGGCTGCCGTAGGCGATGATGCGGGCGTGGAGGAGCATCTCGTCCACGAGGATCAGATCCGGGCGCAGCCGGGAGAGCTGCCGCTCGATGCCGCCGTGGGTCATCTCATGCATCAGGAGGTTGTTCCACCGGATGACCTCGCGGGCGTAGAAGAAGAGTCGCGGCCCGCGCAACTCCGCCAGCTTCGCGGCGACCTGCGGCATCATCCCCTTGGGGCACTGCTCCTCGAAGGCGGGCTCGAAGGCGAAGCCCTCGGCGAGGATCGGATCCTCGACGTCGCGCAGGCTGGAGTAGATCACCTCGTGACCCCGGGCGCGCAGCACCTTGGCGAGCTTGAAGGTGGGGTTGATGTGCCCCGGAGTCGGTATGGGGAGGAAGGCGATTCTGGCCATGTGGCGCATGGTATACACGGACGCGGGGGAGTGGATGGCGAAAGGTGGAGGGGTGCCGGCAGCAGGATCCGCCTGCCGGCGTGCGGGGCGTACGGGCCCGGGGTCGCCTCTGGCTTCCCCGGTCGGAATCCGCTCCTGTCACGGAGCAGGTCCGGAGGGAGCCACCTCTGGTGGCCCCCCACACCCGCCGCTCACTCCTGCAGCTCCGTGTGCCAGTACGCGACGTCACGGAGGAACTTCCTCCACGAGATGGGCATGCCCTTCTCGTAGGCGAAGGTGAGCTGCACCGAGCCCGGGAGCTTGCGAGGCTTCTCGGGAGATGAGAGCAGCTTCATCCCCGCCTGCACCGGCGTGCGCCCGCCCTTCTTCTGGTTGCAGGGCACGCAGGCGATCACGATGTTCTCCCAGGTGGTGCGGCCGCCCTGGGCCCGGGGCACGACGTGATCGTACGTGGCCTCGGGGCGGGACACCTTCCGGCCGCAGTACTGGCACCGGCAGCTGTCTCGCATGTAGACGTTGTCGCGGCTGAACTTGATGCCGCGGCCCTTGCGCCGCTCGCCGCGCAGGAAGCGGATGACGGAGGGCATGCGGATCTCCAGGGTGACGGAGCGGACGATGCGGTCGTCGTACTCCTCGACCACCTCGACCTTGCCCTGCCACAGCAGCATCATCGCGCGCTGCCAGGAGATCCGTGCCACGGGTTCGTAGGATGGGCTGAGGACCAGCGTCTCCATGACTCGGGGTTTCCTTCGGGGTGAGATGTCCGCGGCGAGAGTCGAACTCGCACGTGAGCTGGGTTTGAGCCAGCCGCCTCTCCCGATTGGGCCACGCGGACGGGTTGGGGAGCCTGTTGCAGTGCAGATGACGACAGGCCGCCGAGGAGTCGAACCCCGCACGCCCGGATTTGGAGTCCAGGCTGCTCCCGGAGCGCGGCCTACAAGTGTTGCGTGTACTGCGAGTGCCGTCCCCAGGAATCGAACCCGGTCCTCCCGCTCTTCAGACGGGCGCGCGGACCACCTACGCCAGGACGGCATGATGAAGTCGCGGAGCAGGGAGTCGAACCCTGCGGCCCAGGCTTATGAGGCCCGGTGGGACGTCCGGTCCCACTCCGCATCGAAACCAACATCAAAAATCTGGGTGACAGGATTTGAACCTGCGGCCTCGCGGACCCGAACCGCGCGCTCCACCAAGTTGAGCTACACCCAGGAAAGACAACTTCAAACAGAGTCGGGATGGCCGGATTCGAACCGACGGCCTCGTGCACCCCAAGCACGCGCTCTCGTCCAGGCTGAGCTACATCCCGATGAAGCTTCACGGGAGGGACTCGAACCCCCAACACGGCGGTTAACAACCGCCCGCTCTGCCATTGAGCTACCGTGAAATGTATTGCATTGCCGCTACAGCTCCGGGAGCAGGACTCGAACCTGCATCTGCGGGGTCAGAGCCCGCCATCCTACCCATTGGACGATCCCGGAATGTGTACCCCCGGAGGGACTCGAACCCTCACCGTCCGCTTAAGAGGCGGATGCTCTACCCGTGAGCTACGGAGGCGTGTGCCGCCTCTCTCGAAGGCAGGCGGCGCTTCACCACTGCGATTCAATTGTCAGCGAACCGGTGCTTCCACCGCCGAGTGGGGACGCTGGGAGTCGAACCCAGCGGGCCATTGAAGGCTCCGGCTCTACAGGCCGGTGCGTCTTCGCGTAACGCTCTACGTCCCCGGATGGATGAGGCTGGAAATGCGAGAGGCCGGGACCCTTTCGGGCACCCGGCCTCCTTCGCCACCGCCTCACACACTCGGGAGGCGGAGCATCAGAAGAGGCCTGGGTGGGGGCTCCAGTCGAAGCACCCGCGGAAACCGCGCTTCACGACGGGATAGCGCTGATACCGCCACTGCGAGGAGGGGGCCGGCAAGGCGCTGACGCGCACGTTGGCGAGACCGGCATGGTTGTCGTGCTGCTTCGGATTCATCGTGCCCGGCTGCGTCATCGTTCGCATCGTCACCGCTCCTTTCATGGGGAAGAGACGCCGGGCCTCATGAACCCTGACACGGTATTTTCCCCTCGATTTTTCCCCTCGAATGAGAATGCGTGGAGCCGGGTTGTCTTCGAGTGTAGTCGCTCACACGTGATGTAAGCCCCGCTGCCACGTCAGAGCGTCAGGGGGGCGCGATACAACGGGTTTGCCTTGATCTGGATAAGTCGGAAATCCATAGTGGTTGCGGTTGCTCGTACAACCGCCTGGAAGACAGGACAGATCAGCACCAAGGAGGCTGGACCATGAAGAAGACCCTTGAGAACAAGAAGCCGTTCTTCGCGCGACTGCTCGAGGAGCAGGAGCTGGAGCAGGTGGCGGGTGGTGCGACCACGAAGTACCCCTCGGACAGCGACGAGGACCAGACCATGAAGTACCCCTCGGACGGTGACGAGGAGTCCGCCTCGCTGGCCAACCAGACCATGAAGTACCCCTCGGACGGCGACGAGGGTGGCATCTAAACCACCTGCTGGCGCTCGGTTTCGCGCCTCGTGACCCATGACGCCCCCTGACCGCGACATCGTCCTCCTCCTCACCCACAGCGGTGACCACTACACCGTCGATCGTGTGGCGGAGGAGCTGTCGCGGCGGGGGGTCCGCCCGCTGCGCATCAACACGGATGGCTTTCCGGCCGAGCTGGAGCTGACGTCCGCGTTGGGGCACGAGGGCGCCGAGGTGACGCTGCGGACCGCGTCCGGCGAGCTGCGCGGGCAGGATGTCCGGTCGGTGTGGTTGCGCCGGTTGGTGATGCCCCGGCTCGATGAGTCGCTGGACCCCGCCTTCCGCGAGGGCTGTGTGCGCGAGTCGAGGGCGGCGCTCGAGGGCTTCCTGGACGGACTGGAGGCGGCGGGCTGCCGCTTCGTCAACCCGCTGGACGCCGACCTGCCGGCGCAGAACAAGCCGCGTCAGCTCCGGCTGGCCCATGCGCTCGGACTGGAAGTGCCGCGCACGCTGGTGACCAACGACGCGGCCCGGGTGCGTGCCCTCTTCGAGCAGGTGAATGGCCGGATGGTGGCCAAGATGCTGACGCCCCTGACGCAGTCCATGTCCGGGGGAGGGGCCTTCGTGTACACGAGCGCGATCGGCCCCGAGCACCTCGAGGAGCTCGAGGGGTTGCGCTACAGCCCCATGGTCTTCCAGGAGCGCATCGACAAGCTGCGCGAGCTGCGGGTGGTGGTGGTGGGCGAGCACTGTTTCGTGGGCGCCATCGACGCCTCTCGCTCGGTGGCCGGCCAGGTGGACTGGCGTCGTTCCCGGCCGGAGGAGGTGCGCTGGGAGACGGGCTCGCTGCCAGCGGAAGTGTCGGCGCGCCTGGTGCGCCTGGTCGCCGAGCTGGGGCTCGTGTACGGCGCCGCGGATTTCATCGTCACACCCGAGGGACGGCACGTCTTCCTCGAGGTCAACCCCGGCGGGGAGTGGGGCATGCTCGAGAAGGAGCTCGGCCTGCCCATCGCGGCGGCCCTGGCCGAGGCGCTCGCCTCCGAGGGCAGCTCCCTCTGACGGGCACACACGGATTCCCTACACATGACGATCCTCATCGTGACCCACTCCCAGGACAACGAGGCGCCCCGTGCCGTGGCGCGAGCCCTCGAGTCCCGCGGTACGCGGGTCTACCGGTTCAATACGGATTTGTTCCCCACCGACCTCCAGCTCTCGCTCGACGAGGCGGGCGGCGGGCGGCTCTCCGGTCCCGAGGGCGTGCTCGAGCTGGCGGATGTCACCGCCGTCTGGTACCGCCGCAACGCGACGGGCTCGCGCATTCCCCAGGACATGGATCCCCAGTTGCGCGCCCCCTCGGTGGAGGAGAGCCGGCGGGTGGTGTTCGGGATGATGGCGGCGCTCGGTGTCTTCCAGCTGGACGCGCTCGAGGTGGTGCGTCGCTCGGAGCACAAGCCGCTGCAACTCAAGCTGGCGCGCGAGCTGGGGATGGACGTTCCGCGCACGCTGATGACCAATGATCCAGAGGCGGTGCGCGCCTTCGCCGCGAGCTGCCCCGGCGGCGTGGTCACGAAGATGATGGCGTCGTTCGCCGTCTACGAGAAGGGCCAGGAGCAGGTGGTCTTCACCACGCCCCTGGAGGCGAAGCAGTTGGAGGACCTGGACGGCCTGGAGCTGTGCCCGATGACGTTCCAGGAGCGCGTGGTCAAGGCGATGGAGCTGCGGGTGACGGTGGTGGGCGACCGGGTGATGGCGGCCTCCATCGACTCGCAGGCGCTGCCGAGGGCCCGTGAGGACTGGCGTCGCGAGGGCGCGGCGCTCGTCAGCGCGTGGAAGCACTACACGCTGCCCGAGCCCCTCCACGCGCAGGTGCTGAAGCTGATGGACGCGCTGGGGCTCAACTATGGTGCGTTCGACTTCATCGTCACCCCCGAAGGGCGGCACGTCTTCCTCGAGGTGAACCCGTCGGGCGAGTTCATGTGGCTGATGAAGCACCCCGGACTGCCCGTCGACGAGGCGCTGGCGGACGTGCTCTCCGGGCGTGCGATGCGCCGACTCGCCCCCAGGCCGCTGACGGTGCCGTGAGGCACGCGGTTTCCATGTCCAGAGCCACGCTGATCCTGCTCTCCGCCCTGTGTGTCCTCGGCCCGCGCGTGGCGCTGGCGGAGGACGACGCGCTGACTCGCTTCCAGGAGTGGTTGTCGAAGATCGGCAAGCCGGCGCCTCCTCCCGAGGACAAGGGCCCCTGGAACACCTTCACCCTCAACCCGCTGGTGCTCAAGGAGCGGCGGCTCGGGGTCGAGTATGAACGGGCGCTCAGCCGGGGCTTTTCGCTCTACCTGGCGCCCGAGTTCGCCTATGGCCGCGCCGAGCGCTCCTGGCACCTGACGCTGGGCGGCACGCTGGGGGCGAGGATCTTCGTGATTGGAAAGGCCCCGAGCGGCATCTACTTCGGGCCCGAGGTCGCCGTGGACTATCAGCGCGAGCGCCGGGAGCAGGGGCTGCGCAAGGCCTTCGGACTGGGAGTCGGCGGGAGCGTCGGCTGGACGCTGGTGTTCTTCAACCGCTTCACGCTCGCGGCGGGGTTCTCGGCCCAGTACCGGGCCATCCCGGACCTCGAGTCGTCCGAGGAGGAGGAGGCCATCCGGGTGGAGCTCGTCCCCACGCCCCGGCTGGCCTTTGGTGTCGCGTTCTGACGTCGACGGTCGAATCGGGATTGAGCAAGCCGTGAGGGCGCGCTAGTCGATCGCGCGTTCGCGAGGGCCCAGGGCTCCGCGACGGTCATTCTCGTTTCGACAGGGGACGTACATGCGGACCAATCTGATGGCAGTGGTGGTGGCGGCGGCACTGATGGGGGTGGGCGGGACGGCGGCGGCCCAGGGCAAGGGGCAGGGCGCGAAGCCGGCCGCGGCGCAGGGCAAGACGGAGGTGACGTGGTGGGGCCACGCCGGCTTCTTCGTGCGCACCCCGGGCGGCGCGGTCATCGCCATCGATCCGTGGCTGGGCAACCCCAAGGCGCCCCAGGGCGTGCAGCCGCCGGAGACGGTGGATGCCATCCTCGTCACCCACGGTCACTTCGACCACGCGGGCAGCGCCAAGGAGCTGGCGACGAAGACGGGCGCGCAGGTGTTCGGCTCCTACGAGCTCATCAACCTGCTGGGCCTGCCCCAGGACAAGGGCGTGGGCGCCAACGCGGGCGGCACCTTCCAGGTGAAGGACGTCACCATCCACTTCGTGGAGGCGGTGCACTCCAGCAGCTACGCCGCCGACGACAAGTCCCCCGCCCAGTACGCCGGCGCGCCGGTGGGCTACGTGCTGGAGATCGCCAACGGCCCCACGCTGTACCACGCGGGTGACACCGGCGTGTTCGCCTCCATGGCCACCATCGCCGAGCAGTTCAAGCCCACCGTGGCGATGCTGCCCATCGGCGGTCACTTCACCATGGGCCCCGCGGAGGCCGCCCGGGCCGCCCGCCTGCTGAAGGTCAAGTCCCTGGTGCCCATGCACTACGGCACCTTCCCACTCCTCAAGGGCAACCCCGAGGAGCTCGAGGGCCAGCTCAAGAAGGTCGCGGCTCCGGCCAAGGTGCTGCGGCTGGAGGCCGGCAAGGCCACGGCGCTGTAGGCCTCTCGCGGCATCGGGCGTGGCGGGGCTCGCCCCCGTGCGCCTTTTGTGGTTTCTCTTCCGCGCCCGATGCTCCGCGACTCCTCCCTCCCCCATGACACCCCGGCCCTGGCGCTCGCCGAGGTCGTCCGGCGCCGGGGCCTGCGCTACTCCCGGGCCCACGTGCGCGAGGCTTTCAGGAGCCACCCGCAGCCCACCTCGCTGCTGGCCGCGGTGGAGGTGGCGCGCTCGGTGGGGCTGGAGCCCACGGCGGGGCAGGGGGACCTGGAGACGCTGGAGGAGACGGAGGCCTCGGAGCTGCCCGCCATCCTCCACTTCGTCGTGGACGGGGAGGAGGGCTTCGGTCTGCTGGAGGCGGTGCTGCCCGGGGCCGCGGGCGTCCGCGTCTGGGACAGTCGCAATGGCAGTCAGGAGCTGACCCGGGACGAGCTGGTCTCGCTGTGGAGCGGCGTCATCGTCTTCCTGGAGCCCCAGGGGGAGGGTGCGCCGGAGCGCGGTTACCTTCCGCGCCGCGCTCGTGAGCTGCTGCTGGAGGAGTGGCGGCCGCGCACCGGGCTCGTTGGCTCCTCGTCCTCCCCCGTCGTGCGCTGGGGACTGGGCGTGATGGCGGTGCTCCTGTTGGGACTCGCCACGTCGGCGCTCCCCGCCGGGGTGCGGGGGCCGGGCGCGCTGCTCGCGGGCCTCACCGCGCTGGGGCTGGCCGCGTCCCTCACCGCGCTGGCGTGGACGCGAGGCCAGAAGGCCTCTGTGTTGTGCGGCGGTGGCGGGCCGGTGGACTGCGAGAGCGTGCTCCTCTCGGACTGGGCGCGCATCGCCGGAGTGCCGCTGTCCGGCCTGGGCGCGGCCTTCTTCGGTGCCTCCCTGCTGGTGCAGTGCACCTCGGCCCTCTCCGGGAGCGTGGCGCCCGCGTGGCTGGCGGGCGCGGCCTTCCTTCCCACGCTGCCCGTCTCCGCTCTGCTGGTGGTGGTGCAGCTCCGCATGCGGCGCTTCTGCACCCTCTGCATGGCGGTGCACGCCGTGGACGCGGCGGGCGCGGCGGTGTTCCTCCTGGGGCTCGCTCCGCGCGTGTCGCTGCCTCCCGAGGGACTGTTGCCCGCGGCGCTGCTGCTGGTGTTCCTCTTCGGGTTGCTCCTGTCCTCCACCGTGCCCCACCTCTCCCGGAAGGAGGAGGACGACTCGCGCGAGCGCGACCGGGCACGGCTCGAGCGTTCACCCCTCACGTCCCTGGCGCGCCTCACGGGCGAGAAGGCGCTGCCGGTGGACGCGGGCGCGGTGGGTGTGCGCCTGGGAGGAGGGGAGGGGGCACCGCACACGCTGGTGATGCTGGCGAGCCCTGGATGCAAGCAGTGTGGCCCCCTGCTGGAGCAGCTGGAGGGTGTGGTGGCCCGTCACGGTGACGTGCTGCGCGTCCACGTGGGCGTACCCCCGATCGAGCCGGGCAACCCGAGGGAGGTCGCCCTCTGCGAGGCGCTGGCCTGCGTGGGCGTGGCGTTCGGCGGCGGCGTGTTCCTCCAGGCGTTCCGCGCGGCGAAGCAGGCGGTCCGCGAGCTGATGAAGGCCCCCGAGCCGCTGGCGGAGCTGGCCGCCCTCACCGGCCTGGACAGGGGCGCCCTGGAGGCGGCGCGAGAGACGGCCCGAGCCCAGGTGCGAGCGGCCACCATGCTCAAGGTCGAGCGCACCCCCGGCGTCCCCGCGTTCTTCTTCGATGACCGCAGGTGCGAGGCGCCCCTCTCCCATGTCGAGGCGTGGTGCGTACGGCCCGGGCTGTTGTCGGTGCTCGCGCCACCGGAAACGAAGAGGCAGGAAGGGAAGGCACCATGACGGAGAAGACGCAGGCGGGGCCCGTGCTCCTCGTGGGCTCGCCCGAGGACATCCACGTGGACGTGGTGGCGCGCCGGTTGGGCGAGGAGGGCGTGGAAGCCTTCGTGCTGGACAGCCTCGCCTTCCCGGAGAAGACGCGGGTGTCGCTGTCGGATGACCTGGAGGGCATCACCGTGGATGGCCGTCCCGTGGGGCGGCCCGGCGCCGTCTACGTGCGCCAGTTCCACGGCCACCCGCTGGCCATGGGCGTGGACGTCTCCGAGGACATGGAGGACGACTGGCGCACCACCCTGGTGGTCTTCCGCGAGAAGGCCACCCTGCTCAAGGGCCTCATGGGGCGCTGGGAGGCCCTGGGCGTGCCCCTGTACAACGGCCCCTCGTCCGACTGGCGCACCCCCAAGCCCACGCAGCTGGCACTGCTGAAGGCCGCCGGGCTGCCCGTGCCGAGGACGCTCTGGACCAATGACGCGGAAGCCGTGCGCCGCTTCGCCGCCGGCCAGCGCGTGGCCTACAAGCCCGTCACCGGCGGTGCCGCCACCAAGGAGCTCTTCGCCGAGGACCTCACCGACGAGCGCCTCGGCTCGCTGGACGCCGCTCCCGTCACCTTCCAGGAGCTGCTGCCCGGTGAGGACATCCGCGTCTACGTGCTGGATGGGGAGATCATCGCCAGCCTGCGCATCACGTCCTCCGCGCTCGACTTCCGGCAGAACGAGGAGCGCGTCGAGCAGGTGGAGCTGCCTGCCGAGGTGGCCCGCCAGTGCGTGAAGGCCGCCGAGGTGCTCGGCCTGCGCTGGACGGGGATGGACCTCAAGCGCGGCGCGGACGGGGTGCTCAAGTTCCTGGAGCTCAACGCGTCGGCCATGTTCCTCGGCTTCGACGCGCGCGCGGGCTCGGACATCCTGGGCCATCTCGCGCGGACCCTGGCCCGGGCGGCGCGGGGCGAGGCCCCCACCCGTCGCTAGTGGAGTGTCCATGAAGTTCGTGGACAGAATCGTGTTGCGCATGCGCCCTCTCCCTCTGGGAGAGGGCGGGGGGTGAGGGTCGTCACCCTCGTGTTCCTCGCCCCGGCTCGCATTGCGGCACGCAACCGCCCCCCTCACCGTCCTCTGTGAACTCCCATGGGGTCATGCGCTCCAGGGGGGAAGACCCTCACCCTAGCCCTCTCCCAGAGGGAGAGGGGACATCCACGGGCCCTCGGACCATGTCCAGAGACTTCGTGGACACTCCACTCGCGCGTTACCGCCACAGGGCGGCCAGCAGCGTGCGCGAGGCCAGCCAGGCCGCCGCGCCCAGTCCCAGCGCCAGGGTCACCGTGAGCCACATCGTGAGCCGGGCTCTCGGATGGAGGATGGCGCGGATCTCCTCCGTGAGGGCGGGATCCTTCTCGTCGTCGTGCTCGGTGCGCATGCCTTCAGCCCTCCATCTGGTTTTCCACCAGCGCGCGGTAGCGTCCGCCGGGAAGGGCCACCAGCTGCTCGTGGGTGCCCTCCTCCACCACGCGCCCCTTCTCCAGCACGACGATCTTGTCCGCGCGCCGGACCGTGGACAGCCGGTGCGCCACCACCACCAGCGTGCGTCCCTGGGCCTCGCGCCGCAACGCCTCGGTGATGGCGCGCTCGAGCGTCGCGTCCAGGTGGCTGGTGGCCTCGTCCAGGAAGAGCACCCGGGGATCCCGATAGATGGCGCGCGCCAGTTGTAGCCGCTGCTCCTCGCCTCCGGACAGCTTGATGCCCGCTTCCCCGATGCGCGTGTCGAGCCCCCGGGGGAGCGCGAGCAGGTCGTCCAGGCACGCGGTGCGCGCGGCGTACAGCAGCCGCTCGCGATCCGGGCTCGGGTCCCCCAGCGCGATGTTCTCCGCCAGCGAGCCGTCGAAGATGTCCGTCTTCTGGAACACGAAGCCCACCGAGCGGCGCAGGCTCGCGGGGTTGAAGTCCTCGAGGGGCTTGCCGTCGTAGAGGACGCGCCCCGCCTGGGGCCGGTACAGGCCGTAGAGCACCTGGGTGAGCGTCGTCTTGCCCGCGCCCGAGCGGCCCACGATGGCAGTCATCTTCCCCGCGGGCACGGTGAAGCTCACGTCATCGAGCACGGGCGGCTCGTGCGGCGAGCCGTAGCGGAAGGTGACGCCCTCCAGGGCGATCTCCGGCGCGGCCTTCAGCGCGGGCTCCACGGGGGCATCGTCGGTGAGCTCGGGCTCCGTCTCGTAGACGACCCCCACCCGGCGCAGGGACACCAGGACGTCCTGCAGGTGCTGGGCGAAGGCGATGAGGTTCTGCAGGGGCGCCAGCACCAGGCCGAGGATGGCGAGCGTGGCCACCATCTGCCCCATCGTCAGGCTCCCGGAGATGACCAGGCGCGCCTCGTACAAGAGGATGCCCACGTACATGGCCTGGTTGAGCAGCTGGGCACCGGCCTGGTGCGCCAGGTCGAGTCCCCAGAGGCGGCGGGTGGCGGCGTGGTCTCGCGCCTGGAGCCGCTCCCACTGGGTCCGCGCCTGGCGCTCGGCCCCGCAGGCCTTGAGCGTCTGGATGCCGCCAATCATCTGCATCTCCAGGCGGCTGGAGTCCGCGCTCACCCGGAAGCGCTCGGTGTCCGCCCGCGTGCGCCGCATCAGCACCAGCGTCGTCCACCCGGCGTACAGCGTCATGCCCGCCAGGAAGATGGCGAAGACGATGGGGTCATAGAGGAACAGCACCACCCCGTAGCCCACCAGCATGACGGCATCGAGCATCGCCGAGGCCGTCGCGCCCTGGAGGGTGCGCCGGATGCGCTGGTGGTCCTCCAGGCGCCTGAGCAGGTCGCCCCGGTGGCGCCGCGCGAAGAAGGAGATGGGCAGCGACAGCAGGCGCTTCCAGAACTGCGTCAGCAGCAGCATGGAGTAGCCGCTGGAGAGCAGGAAGAGCGTCGCGCCCCGCACGAGCGTCACCGCCACCTGCGCCAGCATCAACACCCCGAGCCCCACGCCGATGGCCCCGAGCAGCGAGACGTCCTTGCCTCCCACCGCCTTGTCCACCAGTCCCCGGAACAGCAGGGGCTGGGCGAGCGCCAGGCTCTGGAGGAGCAGCGAGGCCAGGGCGATCTGGGCGATGAGCGCGCGGTAGCGCCACAGCCCGCGCAGGAATCGGCCGAGCACGTGAGGGCGGCGCGTGGCCGGCGCTCCCGGGAGCTGACCGGGCTTGAAGAGCGCCTCCGTGGGCTCGAGCAGCAGGAGGATGCCGTTCCAGTGCTGGCCGAGCTTCTCGCGCGGCACGCGGAGCAGCCCCACCGCGGGGTCTCCCACCACGGCCTCCTTCGGCGTCACCTCATAGAGGACGACGAAGTGGTCCTCGTTCCAGTGGGCGATGGCGGGCAGCATCGCGCGGCCCTCCTCGTCCTCGAGCTCTCCCGGCTCCTCCACATGGACGCCCCGGGCCTCGAAGCCGAGCTGCTGGGCGGCGGTGGCGAGATCCAACAGCGAGGTGCCGAAGGCCTGGACGTGCGTCATCTCCTTGAGAGTCGCCAGCGCGTGCCGGGCGCCATGGTAGGCGGCCACCATCTCCAGGCAGGCCGGGCCGCAGTCGGCCTCCTCGGACTGGAGCCGGAGCGGGTAGCGGCGCAAGACGGTGGCGAGGCTGGAGCGAGGCACGCTTCGTGGGTACCACGCGGCTCCAGCACCGCCCAAGCGGCGCGAGCTCGGCCCCTCGCTGGGGAACCACGAGGCGCGTGCCTCGGACGGACGGCACGCGCCAGATACCCGTGCGGGCGGACTAGTCGACGGCGCAGCAGCCGTCGTTCGCCTCCTCACAACAGGCCAGGGTGGTGTTGGGGGGCATCATCACGGAGGGCTTGGCCGTCTCACCACGTCCACCCTGGATGCGGGCGAGGTCCTGCACGAACAGCTCCTTGATCTTCTTGGTCTTCTTCTCGTTGGCCATGGTGTCGTCTCCTGGGTTGGTGTGGTGTACGGACCGATCGGAACCCCCCGATCGGCGAGCGCAGGATACATCGTTCACTCCACGACCCTCCAGTGTACATGTGCATGTTCAGTGTACATGTGCATGCTCAGGAGGCCGTGGGCGTCACCGCCACGAGGCTCACCATGGCGTCGCGGCGGGTGCCGTGCTGGATGAAGTCCTGCACGACCCGCGCGAGCGTGGCGCCGAGCTGACCGATGAGGGGCAGATGGGCGCCTCCCTCACACGTGGCCTGTCCCACGGTGTCCTCGGCGTCGGGGACGAAGCGCTCGTCCCAGCGCACCAGTCCGAAGGTGCCGTCGGCCGCCAGCGCCCCGTGCACCAGCGGCTTGCCCGCGCCCCGGGCGAACCCGCTCAACAGCAGGCGGCTCTCCTGGTTGTCGAAGCAGTCGATGAGCAGATCCGCGCTCCCGCACAGCGCCGCCACGTTGTCGCGCGTCACCCGCACGCCGAAGGACTCGGCCTTCACCCCGTGCAGGTTGAGCAGCTGGAGCTTCAGCGCCTCGGCCTTGTTCTTCCCCACCGAGGGCTTCACGAAGGCCTGCGCCAGCAGGTTCTTCGACTCCACCCGGTCGAAGTCGATGAAGACGAGCGTCGCCTCCAGGTTGCGGCACAGCATCGCCGCCGTGGAGCCGATGGCACCCACCCCGCAGAAGATGATGCGCATGGGGTGCCCTCCTCACGCCCCGAAGGGCACCTTGGGCCGCAGGTAGATGCGCTCCTCGCCCCGGGGCCCGCGGAACCGGTCCACCACGTAGTGGTTGAAGGCGTCCTCGCGCAGGTGGGCGATGTGCATCCCCGGCGCCCCACCCGAGCGCACCACCTCCACGGCGATGCGCCTCACGTCCACGTCCGTCACGTGGCCGTCCAGCTCGAGCGGCAGGTCCGAGGACAGACCGTTGTAGGTGATGTTCAGCGTCGCCATGTCACGTCTCCTTGCGCACGGGGTGTCGCGCGGGGAGACGTGTGGGAGGCGGTGTTCCTGACGCTCAGTGGTCGCCGTAGCGCTTCTCGCCGGCCTCCACGCGCACCTTCAGCCGGTTCTGCGGCGGCGGCAGCGGGCACGTGGCGTAGGGAGAGAAGGCGCACGGAGGGTTGTAGGCCCGGTTGAAGTCGAGCACCACCTTCCCGTCCTTCGGCGCATCCGCGTACAGGAAGCGGCCCGCGCCGTACGACTCCGTGCGGTTGGTCGGGTCCGCGAAGATGATGAAGAGCTTGTCGTCGCCGGGCTCCCGCACCGGGTCCAACCGGTACTCCTGGCCGTTCACCGTGAAGACGATCGTGCCCGGAGAGCTCATCTCCTCCACCGTCCCGAGCACCGTGGGCACCGACATCTTCCGCGGCGTGGTGGCGGGCTCGAAGCGGCCCTCGATGCGCCAGGCGGCGCTCACCGGCCAGGTGGGGATGCCGTGGAACTGCTTGCGCGCCTGCGCCTCCGTGTCCTTCACCCGGATGCCGATGTGCTCGCCCCGTCGGATGGCGAAGAAGCGCAGCGTGCCCAGGGAGAGCACGTCCGGCTGACCGTCGGCATCGGTGCGCAGCTCGCCCCCGGTGAAGGGCTGGCCCGCCCGGGTGAGGGGGACTCCCGGCTGGACGGCCAGCGTCACCTTGTTGCCCTTGAGGGTGAGGGTGCCGATGCGCTCCGGCGTCCCGGCGGGGAAGACCAGGTCGTTCTCCGCGGCCGAGCCGAAGCGGTTGTCGCCCTCCTTGAGCCAGTGCAGCCCCACCAGGGTGAGCCAGCCGTCCTCGGACGTGAGGTTCGAGATGCGCTTCTGGTGCCAGGCACGGGTCTCCGCCTCGAGATCGAACGGCTTCGTCTCGGCGGGCTTCGTTTCGGCGGGCTTCGTCATGGGGGACTTTCCAGGGGGGCGGGCGGCGAGCGCGGGAGCCGCGAACGCCAGCGTGCAGAGGGGAAGCAGACGAGCAATTCGCATGGAGCGGACCATGGCAATCCCCTCCCGTTCCGTCCACCTTCCGCGAGCGGGAATTCCGTTGGAGCTCCGGGCTACCTGCCGCTGGAAGTGCTCGGACGCCTCCCTGGCTCACGGGAAGGCGAGACGCTCGCCCCCTCCTTCCGGTAAGGGTGGGGGTGAGGTGGAACGCAGTCGGAGGGGCGATGAGCACGTGGAAACGGGGGCGGGAGTACGTGGCCGCGGTGCTGGCCGGGGCCTTCGGCGTGTTCTGGTTCATCCAGGGCCACGGGGACCGTGCGCTCGACCCCCGCGAGGTGGATTGGTTGATGGTGGGTGACTGGTCCACGCACCTGGTGGGCTGGCTCTTCTTCCGCAACGAGCCGCTCTTCCAGTTCCCCCTCGGGGCCATCCCCGGCCTGGCCCATCCGCTCGGGACGACGGTGGGCTTCACGGACTCCACGCCCCTGGTGGCCCTGCTCCTGCGGCCCTTCGCCGGGGTGCTGCCCTTTCCCTTCCAGTACGTGGGACCCTGGCTCGCGCTGTGCTTCTTCCTCCAGGGTTTCGTGGGCTCCCGGCTGACGGCGCTGTTCACCTCCCACCGGGTCGCGCAGTTGCTGGGCGGGATGCTCTTCGCGCTCGCGCCCGTGCTGATGTGGCGACTGGGTCACGAGAGCCTCTGCGCGCACTGGCTCGTCCTCGGGCTCCTCTGGGTGAACCTGCGCGACTGGCCGGATGAGCCGGCGGCGCGGCGCGCCGTGGCGGTGACCTTCCTCCTGGTGGGCCTGAGCGCCACCCTCCACCCCTACCTGTCGGCCATGGCACTGGCGCTCGGCGCGGCGGCGCTGCTGCGGCTGCGCCTGGTGGACCGGGTGCTCTCCTGGCGAGGGGTGGGGCTCGGCCTGGGTGGGCTCGTCGTGCTCCTGCTGGGCCTCTTCTGGGTGCTCGGCTACCTGGGCACGAGCACCCCGGCTGGCATCGAGGGCTTCGGCGACGTCTCGTCCGACCTGCTCACGCTCATCAACCCCATGGACTGGTCGAGGCTGTTGCCCACCCTGGGCACGGCACGGGGCCAGTACGAGGGGTTCGGCTACCTGGGCGCGGGCGTCCTGCTCCTGCTGGTGCTGGGAGTGGGCTCCTCGCTCGTGCTCCGGCTGATGCGGCGCTCGGAGGAGCCGCCACGGTGGAAGCGCGCGGTGCCCCTGGCCGTGTGCTGCCTGCTGCTGGGGGTGTACGCGCTCTCCGCGCGCGTCACCCTCGCGGGGCGGCCGGTGCTGGATTTGAGCGGGCTCTACCAGCCGGTGATGCGGTTCGTGGAGCCGTTCCGCTCCTCGGGGCGCTTCATCTGGCCGCTGCACTACGCCCTGCTGACGGGGGGCCTCGCGCTCGTGCTGGGCGCGTGGCGCCGCCGGCCCTGGGTGGGCATCGGGCTGCTCGCCCTCGCCGTGGGCGTGCAGGTGTTCGACCTCGGCCGCGCCGTGGCCCGGGAGCGCTTCCAGAGCCAGGCCTGGAATGGTTTGAACCCCTCCGCGTGGAAGCGGATGAAGGGCGACTACCGGCACCTCGTGCTGTTCCCGCCGCAACTGCACGATGGGAATGGCCGGGGCTGCCCGTACCCCGGGCCCGGCGCGCCCTTCAGCCCCATGTTCGCGTACCAGGCGGCGGCGCTGGGAATGACCTTCAACAGCGCGTACCTGGCGCGCGTGGACCCGGTGCTGGCGCGGGCCTACTGCACCGCGCTCCAGCAGGAGGCCGAGCGCGGCGAGTTCCAACCCGAGACCGTTTACGTGGTGCACCCCTCGTACCTGACGCCCTTCCTGCGTCATCCGGAGGCGGTGGTGTGCGGCGAGCTCGATGGGCACGCGGTGTGCGTCTCCTCCCAGAAGGAGAGCGTGTTCCGCCGGTTGCTCGAGGCGCGGCGCATCCAGGCCCCTCGGCCCGCCGGCCCGTGAGGGGAGGGGAGGGCGTCTAGCGGCGTCCGGTGACCCGCTTCACGGCGCGCTTGGCGGCGGCGACCGTGCGCCGGGCGGCGGTCTTCGCCGTGGGACGCTTGGCGGTGGGACGCTTGGCGGTGGGACGCTTGGCGGTGGGACGCTTGGCGAGGGTCTTCTGGGCTGGTCCCGCCTTCTTGCTGGGACCCTTCTTCTGCGAGGCCGAGGGCTTGCGGCCGCCCACCTTGGGCTCGGTTCTCCAGCCCTCCTTCTCGCGGAAGGTCTTGCTGGTGGCCCGCGTGTTCTTGCGGGCCGCGGCTGCCCGCTTCTGGCCAGCGGGGGCGGGGCGCTTCTTCTCCGGCTTGCGCCTGGCGACGGTGCGGCCCTTCCTGGCCGGCCCCGGAGGCCCCGACTTGCCCATCTTGCGCCGGGCGCCGGGCTGGCCCGTGGGCGTCACGGAGGCGGGGGCCTGCTCGGGCGGGTTGGCGGTGGGGGCTATCATTTCGGCCGTGTTCTGCTGTTCGGCCTCCTGCGGCGGGCGCGATTCGATCGACATGCGGTGCTCCTCCTTGAGGTGAGCGGGTGCAAGCCTAGTCACTACGGGTCCACACCCAAGCAGCGTCTTGGATGGAGTGAACTCCATCCGACGAATGCGTAAGCATCGCGAGGCCGCGAGGCTTCGATGAAGTGAAGCGCCGGGGGTCAGAGGAACCGGCGCACCACGAAGGAGATCAGGCTCAACAGCGCGGAGAGCAGCAGCATCGAGACCAGCGGGACGTAGACGCGGGTGTGTTCACCCTCCCAGCGCACGTCACCTGGCAGCCGTCCGAACCAGGACAGCGCGCCCGAGTACACCAGCAGCCCGATGACGACGAGGCCGAGCCCCGCCAGCACCAGCATCAGCCCCGTCGATTTCATCGTGTCCTCCCGAGGCCCCGCCTCCGGGGGCTGGTGGTCTGCCCACGCCCGCCCTTCCTGGCAATGGGAGTGCTTCCTCGTCCGCCCCTCCCTGGAGGCGTCTCTTTGCCTGGGGGTGGGGCATCCAGGAGTCCGGCGGGGCGGGTTGTCCGCCGAGCGTCGCGCCCCAAGGTTTCGGAGATGAGGAGGAATTCCATGGAGACTCGCGTACACGAGCTGCACCCGACGTTGATCCACGCGCCGCTGGCGCTGCTTCCATCCACGGTCGTCATCGACCTGGCGGCGGCGCTCTCCGGCAACCGGAGGCTGGACAAGGCCGCCCGGACGCTGTGGTGGACCACGGCGGCGAGTGGATTGTTGGCGGGCCTGGCCGGGATGGCGGCCTCGCAGGAGGTGAAGGTCGAGGAGCGGCACACCCGGGACATGATGTTCCTCCATGGTCTTGGCAACGTGACCATCGTGCTGGGGGCCTTCGGGGTCGCCATGTGGCGCGCGAGCCACCGGCCCTCCCTGCTCTCCAACATCCTGGGCCTGGGCGCGTTCGCCTTCGCCTCCTACACCGGCTGGCTGGGCGGCGAGATGGTGTACACGCACGGCGTGGGTGTGAAGGATCTGACCATGAAGGGCGAGGAGCTCGACCAGCGCAGCCCGCCGTTGCTCTCGCGCCAGGCGCCCGCGCGGCTCCTGCGCGACGCGGTGAAGGGGCTCGGGTGGTTGCTGGGCCGTGCCCGCCAGGTCTTCGTGGGCCGCGAGCAGCTGGACCCCAGCGCGTTCGGCGTGAAATCCATCGAACAGAAGCTCGAGCAGCGGCCTCCGGTCGGGCTGGGCGAGTCCCGCCCGGAGATCCGTCCGGTGTAGCGTGCCGTTTCGAGGCCCGCTCAGCGGCCGCCCTGCTCCAGGGCGCGCCGCAGGGCGAGGGCCATCCGCCGGACGGCGTAGCCCTCGAAGTCCTCCACTGGATCCAGGCTCGAGGGGAAGACCTCGAGCAGGCTGTCCAGGTAGCGAAGGGCTGGGGGGATTGCGCCAGACGTATCCCCGGGGCCCTCCTTGGAGGCCAGTGTTTCCTCCAGCAGGAAGGCCCCCGCCACCAGACTCTGCCAGCGATCCGTACGCCCACTGTCCTCGGGATGGTCCGTGCTCACGCGCTCCATCCTAGCTCGCGCGCGGAGCATGCACTTCGTCTTCTGGTTCTTCGATTGCCCGGAGAACGGGCGGGCGGTTGTTCCGTTCTGGAACGAGCACGAAAGCACGCCACCGCTGGCGCGCGGCACGAGGATGTGAGGCGTGTATGGACGGACCTCCCCAGGAGCGGAGTGCATGCGGCGACGCCGGATGGCCGATGGCAGCGGCTGAGGGGACGGCGATAGACTTTCGGGTGATGGACACGAGAGACGCCATGCTGCGCCGCATCGCCCTGTCGCCACCCGAGGCGAGAACCCAGGCGCAGTTCCTCACTTCCACCCTGTCGTATGTCGAGGAGCGACTGGGGCCCGAGGCCGTCGGGGAGGTCCGGGCCGTGGCTCCGTCGTTGGAGCAAGGCGCGGCCTACACCCTTCCCGTCGTCGAACAGTTGCGCGTCATGGATGCGGCGGCGAGCGCCGTCGAGCGTCAACTCGGCATCTCCTATGCGGAGGCGATGGAGGAGCTGGGCGTGTTCTCCGCGCGCGGGTACGTCGCGTCCCCGCTCGGCCGGGCCATGTGGAAGTTCCCGGGTCGGGACATGCACCAGATCCTGGCGGCGACGACGGCCTCGGCCAGGGCCGCGACCAGCCATGGTGAGCGCGCGTACGAGAAGCTGAGTGCCAATTCCGCCCGGCTCCTCTTCAAGAAGGAGGTGACGGGGCCGGCGTGGATCCTCGGCATGTACCGGGAGTTGATCCGCTCGGTGTCCGGACTCGAGCCGACCGTCACCCTGACGGACTACCGGGATCCCGGAGCGGACTTCAACCTGGTCTACACCTGGTAGGGTTTTCCGCTGGGTCCATGCGTCATCCCGGACTCCGCCCGCAGGCGCGGGACCCATTCGGGCTCCTCGGTGACGCGCACGTCCTCGCCGCCCTCTCGCACCACCATCCCCGTGGGCGCCACCACCGAGAAACGCACGGGACGGCCGAGTGCCTCCGTGAGTGCCGCCATCGTCGTCTCGTCCTCGGCGCTGAAGCCCAATGGCCCCACCGGGTGGCTGTGGGCGATCTCCTCCAGCTCACCGCGCAGCCGCCAGATGGCTTCCCAGCGCGCGCGGGAGTCCGGCAGCAAGACGGGACTGTCCGAGGCATCGCTCCACAGCACTGTCCCTTGACGGCCGATGAGCAGGCAGACCTCTCGCTGTCGCATGCGTAGACCCTCACCCCCGCCCCTCTCCCAGAGGGAGAGGGGCGTCTCACGCGTGCCGGGTGATGACCAGCACGTCGTCCTCGATGGCCTCTCGGATGACCGAGGGCAGGCTCTCCAGCGTCACCTGGCGATCCGACCCCGCCAGGCAGATGCCCGCGTCCACCACCTGCAGCGTGTCCGCCTCCACGATGCTGATGAAGCGCTCGCCCATGAAGCCGAACGTCACCTCGAGCCGCTCGTTGCCCAGGCGCCTCGTGCTCAGCAGCCGCGCCCCCGCTGACTCCAGCGATCGCTCCACCCGAGACATGCCCTGCGCCTGTCGCTCCAGGTGGCGTGGGTGGCTCCGCAGCCGCGACAGCTCCGCCCGCAGCCGGAGAGCCTCCTCCTCCCGCCGCCGCTGGTCCTCCAGGGCCCGCAGCCGTGCCTCCATTACCCGCACCTGGGCCTCGCGTCCGGCTGCCAGCCTCCGCAAACAGGCCTCGGCCGCGGGCGGGCCTCCCTCGGCCACCGTCAGCACCTGTCCACGCACCTCGACGGGGGAGAAGCGGATGCCGAGCGCATGCGAGGCGCTCTCCAACACCGCGTAGCCGAATGCCGCCCGCAGCGAGGCCGGTACGGCCTTCACCTCCGCGAGCGTCCGGCCCTCCTCCAGCACGAGGCGCGTGGTGCCCTCGGCCTCGCCCTCGAATTCGAGCTCCTCGAAGACGAGCGTCCCGTCATGCCAGCGCCGCGTACGCACGGGCGAGAAGCGCGGCGGCTCCTCCTCCGGGAGCAACTGCACCTGCTCGGCCACCGCGCCCTCGCGCACCAGCCTGGAGCCCCACAGATGGCCACGGACGAGCGGGAGCCCGTCGAGCCCTCGAGGCTCGGCCGGCTCCCGCGCGGTGGCGGTGCGCCCCTGCACGTCGAAGCGCCACCAGCCCGGAGCGGGCGGCGTGGACACGCGGAGGCGCCGCGAGGCCGCGTCGACGGTGGCACCGCCGAAGTAGGGCAGCACCTCCGACTCCACCTTCCCGAGGAACTTCCGGTAGTCCACGACACCCACTCCTCTCTCACGCCACCTTCAACAGCGGCGTGCGCATCACCCGCTCCACCCAGCCGGACTGGCGGCTGGGCCCGGCCGCCTTCGGCGCGTCCAACAGCGCCTTGAGCACCCGGGGGACCTGGTACGGGTCATCGAACTGGTCCACCGACACCTCACTGAACGGCACCTGGAGCTGTCCCGCGCACGTGCGCACGGTGCTGCCCCGGTTGGCGTTGCTGGCCACACTCACCAGCATCGCCAGCGCGGCCACGCCGTAGCCGCACTCGCGGAAGGCCTTGGCCAGCTGGTCACCCGACTCACCGGCCTCGTCACCCACGACGATGACGATGAGCTTCGCCTCCTCCGGTACCCGCACTCCCGCCCGGTGCAGCGCCTGCACACCGGCCGCGTGCGCGGTACCCCCCGACGCCTTGATGCCCTGCAGCATGTGCTGCACCGCCGTCCGGCTCGCCGCCTTGGGCTTGAGCACCGTCCCCATCGTGTCGAACGTCGCGATGTGCAGCTTGTCCAGCGGGAAGCCCGCGAGGATGCGCGACAGCGCCTCCTTGGACTGCTCGATGGCACCCTCCATGGAGCCGGACTTGTCGATGAGGAACATCACCCGCACGTCCGTCTCCGCCGTCGCCTCCTCCACCGCCGCCTTCGCCGCGTTGTCGCTCGCCTCCTCCAGCTTCGCCTTCAGCTCCTGGCTGCGGACGTTCTTCACGATGTGGAGCGCCCGCTGGTCGGTCGCCGCCTGCACCGCCTTCTCCCAGCGCGCGCGGATGGTGGGGTCCGACAGCAACCCCAGCTCCTCGAGCGTGGGCGTCAGCATGCGCAAGTCACGGTCCGACAGCGAGGGCAGCAGCGCCGCCATGATGGCCGGCGTCAGGCCCACGTCCTTGGGCAGCCGGCCCACCACCTCCTTGTAGGAGAGGCGCTCCAGCTCGATCCACTCGCAGATCTCCGCCTCAGAGAGCCCGTCGAAGCGCTCCCGCTTGAGGAGGGTGAGTCCCTCCAGGCCCACCTCGCGGTGGCCCGCGTCCGCCTGCTTCTGCTTCCAGCCGAGCACCTCGAAGAAGGCCTGCGTCAGCGGCTTGTAGCCGGCCTTGCGGGCGATCCTCTTCAGCGTCTCCTTGTAGCCGGCCTTCACCAGGCCCTGGAGCATGGGCAGGTTCTGCTCACGCACGCGCAGCCAGCGCGTCGCCACGCTCTTCCACCGGCCGAGGGGCGGCTTGCGCGACGCGGGGTCGCCGAAGCCGGCCTCGCGGTTGAGGCGGGCGATCTCCGGAGTCTCGAGCAGCTCGGCCACCCGCAGCACCGCCTTGGGCGTGAGCATGCGCGTGGACTTGCGCTCGTAGTGGAGGACCATGGCCTCGCCGATGGCGCGGAAGTCGTCGTCGTGGAACGCGATGGTGCCGTCGTCGTCGCGGACGGGCTGTCCGGAGTGGCTCTGCACGAGCATCAGCGCGCACGTGGCCACCTTGAGATCACGCCAGTCCGTCTGCGTGAGCGCGTAGGACGCGAAGTGCGCCATCAGGTCCGTGTTGAGCCGGTAGATGTCCAGCAGCTGGCGGTAGAGCTTCACCGTCGCGGGGACGAAGAGGCCGGGCTGGACCGGGGTGCCGCGGCGCACGAGGTCCGCGCTCGCGCCCTGGGCCGGATGCCAGACGCCGTTCACATCCAGGCCGGGCCGGTTGTGCCACAGGTGCGCGGAGCCTCCGAGCACCAGGTCCAGGAGCTTCTCCGCCGGGCCCTGCTGGGCCTCGGGGAGCGTGGGGGTGGTCGGGTTGTGGGTGGTCATGTGCCCCTCCAGAAGTTCTGCCCGGAGGGACGCGGCGGCCCGCTCTTCCTGACGGGCCGCCTCAATTCGGAGGTGTACCCGGCCCCTCTCCACGGCCATGGCGCGGCAGCTGGACGTGGAAGGTCGCGCCACCGCCCGGGGTGTCCTCGACGTGGATGGCCCCCTGGTGGGCCTCCACCACCTGCCGGGTCACCCAGAGGCCCAGCCCCAGGCCTCCGAAGTTCCTCACGGACACGGCCCGCTCGAAGCGCTCGAAGATGCGCGCCCGGTCCGCCGGGGGGATGCCGATGCCATGGTCCACGACCGTCAGCACCGCGCCGTTGCCGTTCGACCGCAGGGAGACCTCCACCGGCCGCCCCTGGCCGAACTTCAGGGCATTGGACACCAGGTGGTGCACCGCCTGCTCCATGCGGTCCCGGTCGAAGCACCCCGTCAGGGGAGACTCGATGTGCACGTTCAGAGAGGTCCCCTGGCGCCGGGCCTCGTCCTGGCTGTCCGCCACCACCTCGCCGACGAGCGACGCCAGGTCCACCCGCTCGGGCTCCAGTTGCAGGCGGCCCGTCGTGAGCTGCGACACGTCCAGCAGCGTCTCGATGAGCCTCGCCAGCCGCCGGACGGAGCGGCGCGCCACGTCCAGCCGCTCGCCGACGCTGTGCTGGGACAGATGGCTCAACCCACGCTCGATGGCGTTGAGGTTGAGCTGGAACGAGGTGAGCGGGGTCTTCAGCTCGTGCGAGGCGACGGTGAGGAAGTCGTCGCGCGCGCGCACCGCCTCCATGAGGTGCTCCACCCGCGCCCGCTCCCGGGCCACCTCCTGGCGCATGCGCATCAGCTCGAAGCGCGTCCTCACCCGGGCGAGCAGCTCGCGGGCCGAGAAGGGTTTGATGAGGTAGTCATCCGCTCCGGAGGCGAGTCCCTCGAGGGTGGCCTCCTCGCCCGCGCGAGCGGACAACAGGAGGATGGGCAGATCCTTCGTATGCGGGGCGGCCCGGAGCGCGCGCAGCAGCCCCACGCCATCCAGTCGCGGCATCATCACGTCCGACAGGACGAGGTCCGGAGGATGGGCCAGCGCCGACTCCAGGGCGGCCTGCCCGTCCGCCACCGCCTCCACCTCGAACTCGGAGGACAGCACCCGGCGGATGTAGTCCCGCATGTCCGCGTTGTCGTCCGCGAGCAGCACGCGGCCGCGGGGGGGGCTTCCCGTCACCGGGGCGTTGTCCGGACGAGGCGCGCGTGGCCCGGGAACCTCCTCGTTGGACCAGCGCGAGGCCTCCTGGATGTAGGGGGCCGCTCCGGTCGTGGTGGCCCTCAGGGTGTCGGGGGCGCGGATGCGCTCGGGTGGCAGGTGCACGGAGTCGAAGGGGAGCTCGATGGTGAAGGTCGTCCCCTGGCCCTCGGTGCTGTCCACGCTCACGGTGCCTCCGTGCAGCTCCACCAGCTCCTGCACCAGCGACAGCCCGATGCCCGTGCCCTCATGGGTCCGGGAGCGGGTGTCCTTCACGCGGTGGAAACGCTCGAAGATGCGCGGCAGCTCCGAGGCGGCGATGCCCGTCCCGGTGTCCTTCACCTCGAGCACGGCGCGCCCGTTGCGCTCCCGGGTGCGGACGGAGATCTCCCCCTCGAAGGTGAACTTGAAGGCGTTGGAGATGAGGTTGAGGACGACCTTCTCCCACGAGTCCCGATCCAGGTAGACGGGCCGCGACAGCGGCGGACAGTCCACGGTGAGCTCCAGGCCCGCCCGTTCCACCGTCGAGCGGAAGCTGCTCGCGAGATCCGCCGTCAGCGCGGAGAGCTCCAGGGGGGCGTAGTGGGCCTCGAGCCGCCCGGCCTCCAGGCGGGAGAAGTCGAGCAGCGTGTTGACGAGCCGCAACAACCGCCCCGCGTTGCGGTGGAGCACCTCGAGCTCGGATCGGGCGGCCTCCGGCATCGGTCCCGCGTTCCCCGCGAGCAGATGCTCCACGGGCCCCAGCATCAGCGTCAGCGGCGTGCGGAACTCATGGCTGATGTTGCTGAAGAAGGTCGTCTTGGCGCGATCGAGCTCCGCCAGGGCCTCGGCGCGCTGGCGCTCCTCCTCGTAGGCCCGGGAGTTGCGCAGCGCCACCGACACCTGTCCCGCCAGCAGCTCGCAGAAGGAGCGGTACCCCTCGTCGAGCGCGCGGTTGGGGCTCAGCCCCACCACCAGCACGCCGAGCGGGGCTGTCTGCCCCGAGGAGGCGATGGGCATCACCAGCGCCGAGTGGACCGGGTCCTTCCACGGGCCTCCCGTCAGCGTGACCCGGCGCTCGACATCCCCCAGCAGGATCGTCTCGCCAGCCGCCGCGCTCCTCAGGCACCAGATGCCGTCGCCCTCCTTCTCCACATCCACCGTGGCCGGGCTCGAGGGGTTCTCCTCCTCCAGCCCGATGGTCCCGTGGCGTGTGAACGTCCTGCCATCCGGGCCGCGCAGGTAGATGAGCGCGAAGGGCACGTCCAGGGGATGTCCGGAGATGGCGGCGGCGACATCGCGGCAGGTCTTCTCGACGCTCCGGGTCTCCGCCGCCCGGGAGGCCAGGTCCCGCAGCAGCCGCGTCCGCCGCTCACCCAGCAACTGCTGGGTCACCTCGCTGCAGACGGCGAGCATGCCGACGATCCGCCCCTCGTCGTCCTCGGCGGGGGCGTGGGAGACGCTGAAGTAGGCCTCCTCGCGGTACCCGGAGCGCTCCATGAGGAGCATCAGGGCGGGTGTCCAGTTCGCCACGCCGGTGGTCATCACCTGGTGGATCATCGGGCCGAGCGTGTCCCACGACGCGGCGAGGGTGATCCGGATGTCCAGGCCGAGCGCCGCCGGGTGGCCGTCGCCTATCAGCTTCGAGTAGGCATCGTTGTAGAACTGGGTGAAGGACGGACCCCAGGTCAGCACCATGGGGTAGCTCGACGAGAGCAGTGTGCGGACGAGCGCCTTGAGACTCTGGGGCCAGGTCTCCACCGGACCAACGGGGGTGGAGGCCCAGTCGTGCTCGCGGGTGCGCGCGTGCATCTCACTGAGACCGATGAACATTTGTCGCAAGGTATACGCCCGGGTTCGAGGCTCCATCGGGCCTGTCTCCGCTGGGTCCCATAACAGGGGGGCGGACGAGAATGGGCATGACCTTCTTCACTCCCCACCCGAGCCTCCAACCGGTGCTCGGAGTTGAACATTCGGCCAGCAGGCGGCTGTCCAGGCGTAAGCTGGGGGGGCAGGGGGGCACCACTCTGGTCTAAGGGGACGGCGGCCCGGCCAGACGGGTGGCATGAGGCTCTCGTGTGGAGGACGAGTTGATGAGGACGGATGCAGCCGGGCCTGGTCAGGGAGTGGATCTGACCAACTGTGACAAGGATCCCATCCACATTCCGGGGGGCATCCAGCCCCATGGGGTGCTGCTGGTGCTCCAGGAGCCCGCGCTGACGATCCGTCAGGTCAGCGAGAACGCCCAGGCCCTGCTCGGACTCCCCGCCCAGGCCCTGCTGGAGACCGCGCTCGAGGCGCTCCTACCGGAGTCCCAGGCCGCCAGCGTTCGCGCCAGCCTCCTGTCGGAGCGGCTCGCGGACAACAATCCGCTCAAGCTGTCCCTCCAGGCCCATGGCCAGGAGCGCTTCTTCAATGGCATCGCGCACCGGCACACGGGCCGGCTCATCCTCGAGCTCGAGCCCGCGACCGAACAGGAGGCGCCGCCCTTCTTCGGCTTCTACCACCAGGCGCGCGGCTCCATGTCGCGCCTGCGCGATGCCAGGGATCTGCGCGCCCTGTGCGAGGAGGCCGTCCGGGAGGTGCGCCGGCTCACCGGCTTCGACCGCGTCATCATCTACCGCTTCGACACGGACTGGAACGGCCAGGTGCTCGCCGAGGACCGGGTGGAGAAGGCCGATCCGTACATGGGCCTGCACTTCCCCGCCTCGGACATTCCCCGCCAGGCCCGCGAGCTCTACACGCTCAACTGGCTGCGCATCATCCCGACCGTCGACTACGTCCCCGCGCGCATGCTCGGGCTGCCGGAGGAGGCGGCGCTCGGACCGCTCGACATGTCCTTCTGCGTGCTGCGCAGCGTGTCACCCATCCACCTCGAGTACCTGCACAACATGGGGGCGTATGCCTCGATGAGCATCTCGCTCCTCGAGCAGGGGCGCCTCTGGGGCCTCATCTCCTGCACGCACGTGTCCGGCCCCAAGTACGTCCCCTACGAGGTGCGCACGGCGTGCGAGTTCGTCGGCGAGTTCATGTCCTCGTTCCTTTCCACCAAGGAGGACCAGGAGAACTACGACCAGCGCCTCCGGGCCAGAGCCGTCCAGGCCCGGCTGCTGGAGCGCATGACGCGCAACCTCGACTTCGCCGAGGGGCTCTGCCACCCGCCGCCCGAGCTGCTCGACCTGACGGGCGCCAGTGGCGCGGCCGTCTACTTCAACGGCAAGACGACCATCGTCGGCACCGCCCCCTCGGACGAGCAGCTCCAGGGCCTCATCCGCTGGCTGGGTGAGAGGCCGGAGCAGCGGGAGGTGTTCGCCACCACGTGCCTCTCGCGGGTGTACCCCGAGGCCGAGGAGTTCAAGGACGTCGCGGCCGGCCTCATCGCCGCGCCCATGTCCCGGGGCCGGCACAACTACGTCCTGTGGTTCCGCCCGGAGGTGGTGCAGACGGTGGAGTGGGGCGGCAATCCGAACAAGCCGGTGGACATGCGGGACGACCAGCTGCGGCTCCACCCGCGCAAGTCCTTCGCCCTCTGGAAGGAGACGGTGCGCGGCAAGTCCCTGCCCTGGAAGGACTACGAGGTGGAGGCGGCGGAGGAGCTGCGCAGGAACATCATCGACATCGTCCTGCAGCGCAGCGAGGAGCTGCTCAAGCTCAACACGGAGCTGGAGCGCAGCAACGTGGAGCTGGACTCCTTCGCCCACGCCGCCGGCCATGATCTCAAGGAGCCGCTCCGGGGCATCCACAACTACACCAGTCTGGTCCTGCGGGAGGAGGGGCAGGGCCTCAATCCCACCAACCAGAAGCGCATGGACACGGTGGTGCGGCTCACGCAGCGGATGGAGAGCCTCATCAACTCGCTGCTGCACTACTCGCAGGTGGGCCGCACCGAGCTCTCCCTCCGGGAGACGGACCTCAACGAGGTCCTCGCGTCGGTGCTGGAGCTGATGAAGCCGCGCATCGACGAGGCCCAGGTGGAGGTCCGCGTCCCCACGCCCCTGCCGCCCGCGCGGTGCGATCGCGTGCGGATGGCCGAGGTCTTCACCAACCTCCTCACCAACGCCATCAAGTACAACGACAAGGACAAGAAGTGGGTGGAGATCGGCTCCATGAGCACGTCCGACAGGGGCACCGCCTACTACGTGCGTGACAATGGGATCGGCATCAAGCCCGAGTACCACGACACCGTCTTCCGCATCTTCAAGCGCCTGCACGGACGCGACAAGTTCGGCGGTGGCACCGGCACGGGGCTGACCATCGTCAAGCGCCTCATCGAGCGGCACAACGGCCGCATCTGGCTGGAGTCCCAGCCGGGCGTGGGCACCACCTTCTTCTTCACCCTCGGCAGCGAGCAGGGAGCACCCGTCTCCACGGAGGGCGGAAAGTGAACCGCGCTCCGCCCATCCTCGTGGTGGAGGACAATGACGAGGACTTCGACATGCTCCAGATGACCTTCCAGAGCGAGTCCATCCCCAATCCCCTCTACCGCTGCACCGAGGGCGAAGAGGCGCTCGAGTTCCTCCACCAGACCGGCCGCTACGCGGATCCGGAGAAAGCGCCCTGGCCGGGTCTCATCCTCCTGGACCTGAACCTCGCTGGCTTGGACGGCAGGCAGGTGCTCGAGCACGTCAAGAATGACCCGCGTCTCAAAAGCATCCCCGTCTTAGTGTTCTCCACCTCGGGCAATCCAAAGGACGTACAGAGCGCATATGCGCACGGTGCGAGTGGTTACCTCCTCAAGCCCGTGGACCTGCCGAGGTTCGAGAGAATGATCCGACTCTTCAAGGACTTCTGGCTGGACTACATCGTTCTCCCTGAAGGGGAGGGCAGCCGGAGATGAGTGCTCGTGTCGTGACGTTGCTCCTCCTGGAGGACAGTCCAGAGGATCGGCACGTGTTCCGCACGTACCTGGAGCAGACCGGTGAGTACACCTTCCGCTTCCTGGAAGAGGATGACGTCGACAAGGCCTTCGAGCTCTGCGCACGCGAGCAGGTGGATTGCGTCCTCCTGGACTACGAGCTGCCAGGCCTTAGTGGCCTGGACTTCCTGCGCCGGTTGCGGGCCGAGGAGGGGTACCTCCGGCCGCCCGTGGTGATGGTGACCGGGCGAGGGAACGAGCGGATCGCGGTCGAGGCACTCATGAGCGGGGTGTCCGATTACCTGGTGAAGTCGGAGGTGACGCCCGAGAGCCTGTTCCGCGCGGTCCGCAACGCGGTGGAGAAGGAGGACATCCGCAAGCGCTTCACCGAGCAGCGCACGCGGGCCGGGCTCGCGGAGGAGCGGCTCCAGCTCGTCCTGGAGGTGCTGAACCACGGAGATGCCCTGGTCGTGCTCGACAAGGACTTCCGTGTCCTCTTCGTCAACAGCAGCCAGGAGCGCCTCTCCGGAAGGCCTCGCACCCAGATCCTGGATCGCAACTTCTGGGAGGTCTGGCCCGCGGCCGCGGAGCCGAGCAGCAAGTTCTGGATCGAATACCACCGGGCCATGCGCGAGCGGGTGCCGGTGCATTTCGAGGAGTACTACCCGCCCCGGGATCTCTGGGTGGACGTCAGCGTCTACCCCACGCGGGACGGAGGCATCGCCGTCTTCTACCGGGACATCAGTGAGAAGAAGCGGAGCGAGGAGCTCGCCCGGGCCGAGGAGCGGCGGCGCACCGACTTCGAGCAGCAGCTCATCGGCATCGTCAGCCATGATCTGCGCAACCCCATCACGGCCATCTCCCTGGGGGTCGCGAGCCTGCTGCGCCGCGAGGACCTGGCCGAGCGCGCCCTCAAGACGCTCGTGCGCATCCAGTCCTCGGCCGAGCGTGCCAGCCGCATGGTCCGGGATCTGCTCGACTTCACGAAGGCCCGGCTGGGGGGCGGCATCTCCCTCTATCGGATGCCCATGGAGCTGCACCACCTCACCCGGAGCGTGGTGGAGGAGACCCGGATGTCCTTCCCCGAGCGCGAGGTGCGCATCGAGGCGACCGGTGATGGTCAGGGGGAGTGGGACTCGGACCGGGTGGCGCAGATCCTCACCAACCTGATCACCAACGCCTTGAAGTACAGCCCGCCGGAGACCCCGGTCCTGGTGCGGACGCTTGGAGATGGCGAGAGCGTGGTGCTGGAGGTCCACAATCAGGGGCTTCCCATTCCGCTCGCCGTCCTCTCACACCTCTTCGAGCCCATGCGGCGGGGGACGAGCCAGGCGGACTCCGCGGGCCGCAGCATCGGTCTCGGGCTCTTCATCGTGGACCACATCGTCCGGGCGCACGGCGGCACCATCGATGTGCGATCCACGGCGTCCGATGGCACCACCTTCGGCGTCCGGCTGCCGCGCAAGCCCCCTGAGCACACGAGACTTCGCAACTGACGGGCCCCTCCGGCTCCCCCGTACGCGACCTACTTCGCCGGCTCCGGCTCCGAGGGCAGCACGAAGCTCGTGACGAGCAGCGCGCCCGAGACTCCAGCCAAGATGCCCGAGATGGTGAGCCGGGTATTTGCCTTCTCCCGGATCGTCCTCGCCTGGTCGTAGGTCCAGGAGGACACGCCCGGTGACCGTTCGCTCTGGAGCCGCGCGGCCTGGGACAACCCCAGCACCAGGAAGGTGACGGCCGCGGCTCCGGCCACCCCGGCGCCTATCCGGGTGATGTTCACGGGCGTGGGCCTGGGCAGGCCGAGTCCGGTCAGGCCGGGGGCCTGGGCCGTGGGGGACAGGTTTGGCGCCCTGGGAGCGTCGGCTGACAGGGAGTCCGTTCCCGTGAGGGTCTTCTTGATCTCCTGGCTGGCGCTCTGGAAGGCCAGGTCCAGCTCCGCGGGCCGCAGGGCGGACGCGGTGTAGCTGCGCTTGAAGACGGTCTGGCCCTCCTGCGTGTCCAGCAGGACGATGCGCATGGGCAGGTCATCGAAGACCTTGCTCGAGTCGATGATCACCACCGCCGCCACCCCGAGCTCGCGTCCCAGCTTCGCGAAGCACTCGGGCTTGCCCTGGCAGGATGCCGGGGAACGCTGCTCACCGAGCTGGGAGGTCACCTCGAGTGCGTCCATCGCCACCGGCACGTTCGCGTTCTGCAGGGCCTTCGAGAGCCGATCCGCCAGGGTGACGGCCTCGATGGGCGTGAGTCCCTCGTAGCGAGAGACCATCACCACCAGCCCTTTCGCCTCGATCTCGTCCGCCAGGGCGGGGGTCTGCGCGACGAGCAACGCCAACACCAGGGGAAACATGTGGCCCCATGGTGGCACACGTCCGTCCCGGGGGCGAGGATGTCAGTTCCTCAGGTACTGGCGCTCCCAGATGTCGAGGTTGAGCATTACCTCCTTGCGCTCGTCGGCGGTCGAGGCGCGCTCCGCCCGGGCGCGTGCCTTCTTCAGCAGGCTGCGCGCGTTCTCCTGTTCGTCCGCGGACAGCGAGCTCTTGAGCAGCTTCCGCTCCAGGCGCGCGATGCGCGTGAGCAGGTACGGCTTGCGCTCGGTGTTCACCTTGGACGGGCCGCTCGCGCGGGAAGGGGTCTCCACGAGAGTGGGAGGTGGGCTCGGCGGGGTGTTCTCCACCACGGGAGGGGGAATGGCGGGGCTGGGGTTGGCGACGAGCTCGGTGGCGGGCTTCGCCGGGGTGGGCTTCGCCGGGGCCTCGGTCACGGGGGCGGCCAGGGGCGTGGCCACGGGCTTCGGAGCCGGACTCCGCAGCAGCACCGCCACGCCAGCGGTGAGCAGGAGCAACCCGGCGGCCACTCCCGCCACCAGGCGGGCGGGGAACCGCGGCGGCGTGACACTCGGGGCGGCGCTCACTTCCGGCTTCTCCTGCCGGGGGGAGGCTGGCCGGACTTCCGGGCTGGCCACCATGATGCTTCGCATCTCCCGCGAGGGGCGCGTGCCTTCCGGAAGAGGCAGGCCGTCGAGGATCTCCTGGAGACTGGCACGCACCTCCTCTGCCGAGGGGCGCGCGGCCGGCGCCTTCTCCAGCAGCCGCAGCACGAGCCTGGCGAGCGCGGGGGGCAGCTCCGGCTTCAGCTCGAGCGGCGAGGGCGGCGTGTGCTCCAGGTGGTGGACCAGGTACTCCATGGGCGCCTTGGCCGTGAAGGGGCGCTGCCCGGTCAGCAACTGGAAGAGGATGATGCCGAACGCGTAGAGGTCCGTCTTGGGGCTCACCGGATCGCCGCGCACCTGCTCGGGCGCCATGTACTCCGGCGTCCCGATGATCAACCCGTGCAGGGTCTGCTGCGAGAGCCCCGGGTTGTTGGAAAGCTGCTTGGCCAGGCCGAAGTCCAGCACCTTCACGTAGTGGCCGCCGCCGGGCTGCCGCGCCAGGAAGATGTTGTTGGGCTTGAGGTCGCGGTGGATGACGCCGGCCTCGTGCGCGGCGGTGAGCGCGTCCAGGATTTCGTCGGACAGCCGGATCGCCTCGTGCACGGAGAGGGGGCCGCGGATGTCGAGCCAGGTGTCGAGCGCGGTGCCCTCCAGGTACTCCATGACGAAGTACTGGCGGCCATCCGGCATCTTGCCGAAGCTGAAGATGTCGATGATGCCCCGGTGGCGGATGGCGTTGACCGCGCGGGCCTCGACGAGCAACCGCTCCACGTACATGGATTGATCGCCCACGTCGGGCCGCAGGACCTTGATGGCCACCTTCTTGCCGATCAACGGCTGCTCGCCCCGGTAGACGATGCCCATGCCGCCGATGCCGATCTGCTCCTGGATGACGTACTCACCCAGCTGCGTCCCGAGCAGTGGATCGGCGACGCTCGGGATGCCGCTCTGCGAGCCGGGGTTGGCCCTGAAGGCCCCGACGCCCATGGCCGGTTGGGTCTGGGCGGGCATCGCGACGGCGGGGCTCGGCTGGGCCGGCGTCAGCCGCGTCTTCCCGGCGGAGGGGTCGTCACCGAGCATCGTGCCGTCTTGAGGGCACTTCTCGGTGCCCTGGGCGACGCGCAGTCCACAGGTGGGACACGCTATGAAGGGAGGCTGGGCCATCGAAACAGGCGGGGACCTTATCAGAGAACCCGCCCCCTGGCGGCGGCAACATGAGGGCTCCCCTGCTCGCCCGGTGGTCAGCCCCAGTACTGCGTTGTCACGGTTTCAGTCGGAGCACCGTCCCATTGGTGCCACCCACCCAGACGGTGCCCGGGGTCACCCACACCGCGCGCAGGCTCTCGTCGACTCCGCTCACCTGGGCCGTCCAACCGCTCCCATTCCAGAACGCGATGGCGCCATTGTCACCCACGGCCCACACGCTGTCGCCGCTCCGTCCGGCGATGGCGCGGAAGATCTGGCTCCCCACCTGGGTGGGGGTGGTCGTCCACGCCCTGCCATCGTAGTGGTAGATGGCCCCGCCGTTGCCCACCGCCCACACGTCACTCGGACTCGAGCCCCACACGCCGAAGAGATCCGTCGCCGTGGCCAGCTTCTGCCTGCTCCATCCCGCCGAGTCCCGGTGGAGGATGACTCCGCCATTACCCACCGCCCAGACATCGGTGGGGGAGGAGCCCCAGACGGCGTTCATCCGATCGGTGCCGAGCTTCCCCTCGTCGGTCCAGGTGCCATCGGCATTGCGGCGCCAGACGAGTCCATTGTCGCCCACCGCCCACACCGGTGAAGACCCCGTTCCCCAGAGGGCATTGACGCTGGTGTTGCCGCCAGCCTCCTGGGCCCACTGGCCGTTCTTGAACGCGTGGAGCTTGCCTCCGCTCGTGGCCACCACCAGCAGCTCCCCGCTTCCCCAGATGGCCCTGAAGGTGCCCTGCTCCGGAGGCGTCACGGGCGACCAGAGGTTGTTCTCGCGGCGCATGAGCAGGTCGTTGTCTCCGGCCGCCCAGAGGTTGAGCTCATCGGTGCCCCAGAAGCCGTTGAGGGCGCGCGTCACGCCGCCGGGGACCTCCGACCACTGGGTCGTCCCCCGCCGCACGATGGTGCCCGAGACCCCGACCGCCCAGAGCGCCTCGTTGTTGCCCCAGATGGAGTTGAGCACCTGGGGCGTGCCACTCGGCTCGGTGGCGGACCTGCCCAGGACATGGATGTTCGACGCGGGCCCGACGATCCGCGTGACGCCGCCGCTGGTCCACACGCCATTGAGGGGGGTGGAGGACGTCGCGTAGCTGGACGGCGACCACGTCGAGTTGGAATAGGTGACGAGGACTCCCCTGCCCACGGCATGGGCCGTACCGGCATCCGCTCCGGCGGCGATGGCCATCAGGTCCACGGACCCGGGCCCGGACCTGCTGACGATGGACCAGCGCCCATCCACTCCACGCGCGAGGGTGCCGCCCCTGCCCACCGCCCAGGCCTCGGTGTTCGAGACGGGCCACACGGCCAGCAGATCCGGCGGGGCGCTGCCGGCGTCCCAGGACTGGGCGCTCCACTGCTGACCATTGAAGGTGTAGATGGAGCCGGACTGCCCCACAGCGACGGCGGACGTGTCCGAGGTCCCCTCGATGTCATGGATGATCAACTGCTCGGCGAGGGTCTGGGACGCCCAGGTCGAGCCATCCCACTTGAACAGGGTGCCGCCGTTTCCGGCGAACCACCACGTCTTCCCCGCGGCGGGCCAGGCGGCGCGCAGGGGCTGGGTGTTGCCGGGCGGCATGCGGGCCCAGCAGTTGCCATCCCAGTGCAGGGCCACCCCCCTGTCCCCCACCGCCCAGACGTCCGTCGCGGATCTGCCTCGGACGGTGATCAGCGTGCGGCCCTCGGAGAGCGGGTTGTCCCAACACCAGTTGGAGGTGGAGCAGGAGGCGGGCGTCGAGCTCTGCGGGCAGATGCCGCCGTCCGTCCCCGCGTCCGATGGGACACCGGCATCCGACTGCTCGGGCGAGGCGCACCAGCCTCCGTTCACACAGACGAACGACTCTCCAGCAGGACCCTTCAGCCCCTCGCAGTCCTCGTCCGTCGAGCAGGAGAAGGACTTCGTGGGCAGCTCGATGCAGTGGAGGGACGAGAGCGCCCCCACGGTCACGGCCAGCAAAGGTCCCCAGCGCCACGCACGCGTGTTCGTTGTCACTCCGATTCCCTGTCGAGGGTCCGGGGCGGGACCATAGCGCGCGGTGTCCTGGGGGGCCACCGGCGCTGGAAAGGGTTCAGGAGAACACGTTCACGTCGCCGTGGATGGGGATCAGGGTCACGTCCTTGCCGCCCCGGTACGTCAGCCGCGCGGGCACCGAGACGAGCTCCCACGAGGGGAGCACCACCGCGGTGAGCGAGCGGCCGTAGACGCACCCGGTGTCGATGCCCACCGCGTGCTCGGTGACGAGCGGCCGGTCGAAGACGGTGTGTCCGAAGATGACGCGCTCGGGGCCCTTCCAGTGGTGCGTCCAGAAGCGGTGGTCGGCCGGGGCCTTCGAGGGCCAGAAGCTCTTGCGATCCGGCGGCCTCACGCACTGGGCGTGCAGCAGGTGGTAGGGATCCTGCGCCTCGATCGTCTTGCCGGGCAGGACGCCCGCGTGGACGACGACGGCGTTGTACTCGGGCAGGCGGATGAAGTGGGGCAGGGTGGCGAAGTACTCCAGGTGCTCGGGGCCGAGTGCCTGCCGGGTCTCCAGGTGATCCGGAAGGAGGTCGGCGTCCTTGCGGCGGCGCTGCTGCAGGTGCTTCTCCTCGTGGTTGCCGAGGATGGACTCGTGCCGCATGGCGAGCTCGACGCATTCGCGGCGCTTGGGACCCCGGTCGACCAGGTCACCCGTGAAGATGATCCGGTCGCTCGCGGTGGCTCCCACCCGGTCGAGCAGCTCCAGGGCCTCGTCGTAACAGCCGTGGAGGTCTCCGATGACGATGGTGCGAGACATGGTGATGCTTCCTCGAAAGGAGTGGGCGCCCGAGTGGAGAAGCCGGTCTGGCTGATTTTCGAGGTCAGTGCGGTGGCGTCGAACCACCGCGAGCTTGTAGGGCCTCTCCGGCCGGGTGCCTGAAATGGGATTCGCGCACAAGGACGCGCGCTCACCGGCCTTCCTGACAGCGGGGCAGCTCGACGGTGAAGGTGGAGCCCTCGCCCAGGCGGCTCTCCACGCGGATGCTTCCGCCCATCGCCTCCACGATGCTCCGGGTGATGTAGAGCCCCAGTCCCAGGCCGCCGGAGTGCCGGTCCGACACGGCCCGCTCGAACTTGCCGAAGATGCGCTCCTGGGCCTCGGGCGCGATGCCGATGCCCTGGTCCCGCACCACCAGCCGCGCCAGGTCCGTCTCCACCTCCAGCCGGGCGATGATGGGACGGCCGGCTCCGTAGCGGATGGCGTTGGAGATGAGATTCGTGACGACCTGCTCCAGCCGCAGCCTGTCCCAACAGCCGGGCACCCGCGTCTCTCCCTCCACCCGCAGCTCCGAGCCCACCCGGGCCGCCTCGGGCACGAACCAGGCCGCCACCTCGGCCAGCACCTCGCCCAGGTCCGTGTCCTCCGGCTCCAGCTTCAGCTTCCCCTGCGACAGGCGGCTGACGTCGAGCAGCGAGTTGATGAGCGTGGACATCTTGTGCACCTGGCGTCTGGCCACGTCCACGTGGCGCTGCAGGCCCTGCGAGCGGGTGTCCCCTACACAGCAGCGCGGGAGCTCGCGCGACAGGGCGGAGAGCTTGAGGTGCAGGGGCGTGAGGGGCGTCTTCAGCTCGTGCGAGGCCACCGAGAGGAACTCGTCGCGCAGCTGCACCGCGAGCTGGGCCTCACGGTAGAGGCGCGCGTTGTCCACCGCGAGCGCGGCGCGGCGCGCCAGCTCCTCGGCCAGCAGTTGCTCCTCGGGACCATAGCGGTGGCCCGGGCCACCGTAGCCGAGGGAGAGCGCTCCGAACGTGCGGCCGCGGGCGTGCAGGGGGACGACCAGCGCGGAGGTGGCCCTGAGCCCTCGCAGCAGCTCCAGGTGCCGGGCGTCGCGCGCGAACCGGGCGAGGGCGTGGTCGGGGATTTCGGCCGTCAGCTGTGTCTTCCCGGTGCGGATGACGGCGCCCGACCCGCCGTTCGAATCGAGGCGGATGGGGTAGCTCCGGGCCAGCTCCCAGGCGAGCTCCGCCCGGCCCGGGTCCACATGGGCCACCGCCAGCCGGCGGATGGAGCCATCCGGCTCGAGCATGTCCAGCGTGCAGCAGTCCCCGAGGACGGGCACGGCCCGCTGCACCACGTGGGCCAGCGTGGCCTCGTAGTCGAGCGAGCTGGCCAGCGTCTCGCTCACCGAGGCGAGGAAGGCCTGGCGCCGCTCGGCACGCCTGAGTCCGGTGATGTCGATGAAGCTGGCCACCACCGCCTGCAGTTGCCCCTGTCTGTCCAGGATGGGCCCGGCGCTGATGAGGAAGACCCGCACGGAGCCGTCGGGCCGATCATAGAGCACCTCCTCCTCCGGCTGGGCCTTCCCGGTGAGCAGCACCCGCGCGATGGGGTACTCCTCCGCCGTGTACCGGCTTCCGTCCGCGTGGATGGCCCGGTAACGGGCGAAGTCCTGGAGGCAGCGCACCTCGATCATCGGGTGTCCGAGGAGCTGCTCGGCCCGGGCATTGACGGCCAGGGTCCGCCCCGTGGGCGCCTCGGCGATGTGTACCGCGCACGGCAGTTGCTGGATGATGGTCTCCATGCGGCCGTGTTCCGCCCTCGCCTGGATCAGCAGCTCCTCCCGCTCCTGCTCGGCGCGGTGCAGCGGGGTGATGTCGGTGATGAAGCCCTCCAGGATCGGGAGCTCGGCCTGGGGTTCCTCATGGATGGCCACCCCCCGCTCCCATACCCAGCGCTCCTTGCCGGTGCGCGTGCGGATCCGGTAGGTGAGGGTGATGGGCGTGCGCGCGTCGAGCGCCATCTGGATGCCTTCGCGCACCCTCCGGAGGTCGTCGGGGTGGATGAGCTCCTCCCTGGACACGCGATGGCTGGTGAAGTCCTCGGGGCCGTAGCCGGTGAGCTCCAGCGCACCCGGGCTCGCATAGGAGAAGGGGTAGCCGGGCGTGTCGTGGCAGCGGTAGGCCATGCCCGGCAGATTTCCCAGCAGGGTGCGCAGCATGCGCTCGCTCTCGCGTGCCACCGCCTCGGCGCGCTCGGCCCGGTCGAGCGCCGCCCGCAGCGTGCGCTCCCGGCGGTGGAGCTCGATGAACATCCCCACCTTGGCGCGCAGGAACTCCGGGTGGATGGGTTCCAGCAGGCAGTCCACCGTGCTCAGCCCACAGCAGCGCAGCAGGTCCGCCCGGTCACAGGCGCTCGTCGCGAGCAGGAGGAGGGGGATGTGCCGGGTCCTCTCCTGGTCGCGCAGGCGCAGGGCCGTCTCGACGCCCACGGACCAGCCCTGGCGCGCGTCCACGAGGATGCAGGCGAGCTCCATGTCGAGCAGGGCCTCGAGCTCCCCGTTCCAGTCGACGGTCTCGTGTACGGGCTGACCCAGGGGGGCCAGCATGGCCTTCACACCCGCCAGGTCGGAGTGAGGCTCTCCCATCACCAGGAGGCGGGCGTCCGCGACCTCCCCGGGCCGGGTCCCCCCGCCCTCGGGTCGTGCCTCGTGCTGCCGAGCGGGTGGGGCCTCGACGTCCGGGTGGGATCCCCACATTCCCTGTCCTCCTCCCCCTGGGAGTTTCCAAGGGGTGACAATACGCCAACCGATGGGGCCCGTCAGGTCGTCCAGGCCGCTCGTACCCCTGTCGGGGTGGGGGGACGCCCGAGGGCCCGGAACCGGGAAAACGGGTCGAAAATGGACCGGAAAATCGTTGTCAGGAAGCCAGGGTGGGTTCCGTCCCTGCCTTCTGGACACCCCCCGTGTGCCTGCTGTCGGACACCCGGGACCGTGTCTTCGGGAGGCTGTCTTCGGATGCCGTCGTGCTACCTTGACCCGCCGTTTCACCGAACCCCACCCTGCCCAGGCGGGGGGCTCGTGCCTCCTGGCGGTGCTCCGAGGTCCTTCCGGTGTTCAACGAACTCACGGACGACGAACTTTTCGCTGAGGTGCTCCAGCGCCGCGCCGCGGGCGAGGCCGTCGGGGCTCCGCTCGGCGCGCTCTGCGAGCGCTGGGCCCGTCCGGCCCGTTACGTCATCTCCAAGATCCAGGCCAGCTACGGCCGCGGCTCCCCGGCGGATGCCGATGAGCTCTACCAGGACGCGGTCGGCAAGTTCCTCGACCGCGGCCTGGACCAGTTCCGCGGTGTCTCCGAGCAGATGCCCGGGCGGAGCGCGTCTCCCAAGACGTTCTTCCTGCGCATCGTCAAGCACGTGGCCATCGACTTCTACCGGCGCCAGCGCGAGGACCTCGCTCCGGCCTCGGCGGACCCCGATGACGTCATGGAGGAGCCACCTTCCGAGGTGGCCCGCGCGGTGGAAGTGTCGCGCCGGCGCGAGGAGCGCACCGAGGCCCAGGAAGTCTACTGGCGCGCCTTCGAGCGTCTCCAGCAAGAGCATCCCAAGGAAGCGGGTGCGTGGGACCTGTACCACCACCAGGACGTAGAGGACCACGAGGAATGCGCCCGACGCCTCAACATCAGCGTGGTCAACTCGTACAAGCGCGTCAGCCGTGCACAGGCCTACCTGCGGCTCTATCTGCTCGACCTCCAGAAGGAGGGCGGGAGGGAGTGAGCCCTTTGTACCCGGAGGAGGGTACGCGATGAATGACACACTCTCTCGTTATCAGGCCCGGCGTGAGCAGCTCGCTCGGGGTGGCGCTCCCAGGAATGACTCGCTCGTGCTGATTGGGGACATCCTCCGGCGCGGCGAGCGGTTGGGAGGAGAGGGTGTCGAGCGGGCCCTTCGGGGCCTCTCTCGCGATGACATCGACGCCTGGCTCCGGGCGCAGAAGCCCGAGACGCTGCAACCCGCGCTCCTTCGCGCCGCGGAGGAGGCCGCCGAGGTGGCGCTCGGGGACGGAGGAGAAGAGGCGGAGTTGTGGCGCACCTCCTCCGTGGAAGGTCTCTCCGCGCGAGACAGGGCCGAATCAGCCCTCCGCGCGATAACGCAGTGGGAATCACTTCATGGTCCGCTCGAGGCAGAGACAGCACGGCGGTTGAATTCGTTTCGCGAGGGCCTGGGACGTCTGGACACCGCACTGCGTCCGAAGGCCCGCTGGTTCATCCCCCTCAACCCGCAGCGCAGAGCCGAGCGCGACATGCTCGATGCCGCCGAGCGGGCGCGGGCCTGGTGGTTCAGCGACCGGGCCGAGTGCGACGACTTCATGGCCGCCCTGGGCAACAAACCCGAGCGGCCGAGTCCCCATCTGGACAGTTGCCCGGCGTGCCGCGCGGACCTGTCGAGCACCGCGTCCGTCGAAGCTCCCCCCAAGCGTCAGCCGCTACACCTGAGCGAAGAGGAGTTGTGGCGCTTCGACATGGGGATGATGTCCGCGAGCGAGCTGGCCTGGGTGGATCGCCATACGGAGGACTGCCTGGAGTGCGCGCAGGCCATCTGGGCGTTGGAGGAGGGGGACGACGCCATCGAGCAGGCGATGGAGGAGCAGGAGCGGCCCGCCCCCGCCGCCCGCTCTTCGCGCTCGGCGGAGCCAGCGCGCAGGCCAGGTGCCGCGCGCCATCCCGAGCAGCGTGATGTGCTGGAGGAGCGGCGGGAGTTCCGCGTGGTGCTCGTCAGAGAGCGTCAGCGGGCCCGGCTCCTGGTTCAACCCCTCGTGGGGCGTCCCGTCACGGCGGCTGTGTTCCTCGCCCCTGGCAAGCCCTCGCTCAAGCCCCAGCAAGGTCCGGAAGGTCTCCAGTTCGATCTCGGCACTGGCGGCGGTCGCACCGCCCACCTGATGGTGCGGGTGGGCAACAACGAGATCTTCGAGCGGGACTTCACCTTCTGAAACACCCGCGATGGACGCGTCGGCAGTGCTCGCCGACGTGAGGAGGGCCCGGCGGCGGAGGTGGTTTCTCGGTGACGGGCGAGGTCTACCAGTACGTCACGCAGTGATGCGTGCATGCACGGTGCCTCGGTTCATCTCGAAGCATGGCGGCGTGTCACGACGCCGCCCTGAGCGGCGTCTTCTCGCGCGAGCCCCAGGCCACGCGACATTCCAGCCGCCTCGAACCCAGAACCTTCCTCCATCCCAGAGCGGGAGCTGCCGCGCACCACGGTCGCCGTTCGTTCCTGACCGTGAGAGCCGGCTGCGATCCATCCATGAGCCATTCCCGAAGTCCGAAGCTCTCCATTCGTTCCGAAAGTCCTCTCCGCTCCAGCGCCCTGGCTGGCCTGCTCGTGGGGATTCTCGCCGCGTGCTCGGCGGCGCCATCCTCCGGGAGCATTCCGGAGGTGGCACCCACGAGGGGTACCTCTATCGCCGGGGTGCTCGCGGACAACAACCCACTGGCCTTGATGGACGACGAGGTGGCGGTGGATGAGGACAGCGCCTCGAGCGTGGTGGACGTGCTGGCCAACGACACCCCTCAGCCGGAGGCGGGTGTGCTGCTGAGGGTGACGGAGGTGTCCCAGCCTGACGAGGGCGGCACGGTGAAGCTGTCCAACGGCCTGGTGACCTTTACCCCGGAGTCCAACTTCAACGGGATCGTGAAGTTCTCGTACACGGTGTCCGACGGCTACGAGGGCACGGCCACGGCCTCGGTGTGGGTGATGGTGATGCCGGTGAATGATCCTCCGACGGGCGTGGACGACACGTTCCCGTTGAAGGAGGAAAGCAGTGCCGCCACGCTGGACGTGCTGGCCAACGATTCGATCGCGCCGGACACCGATGAGTCGCTCTTCGTCGAGGCGGTGACGCAGCCCACCACGGGCGGGACGGTGGAGGTGACGCCCAATGGCGATGGCGTGAGGTTCACGCCCGCGTCCGGTTTCATTGGGTCGGTGACGTTCACGTACACCCTGTCCGATGGCAGCAGCGACACTACGATCGTCAACGTCACCGTGACGGTGGGCGCGGTGGACTCCGATGGTGATGGCCTCGAGGATACGAACGAGGTCGAGCTCGGCACCGACCCGAATGATCCCGACACGGACGGTGATGGGCTGAGTGATGGCCTGGAGCGGGGCCTGACACAGGCCGAGGGTACTGGCACCGACCCGTCGCTCTTCACTCCGGACACCGACCCGTCCACCACCACCGATCCGCTCAACGCGGACTCGGATGGTGATGGCCTCGAGGATGGCAGGGAGGACGCCAACCATGACGGCCGCCTCGGGGACACGGAGTCGGACCCGAATGATCCCGACACCGATCACGGTGGCTCCCTGGATGGCGAGGAGGTCAACGCGGGTGGCAAGCCGTACGACTACTCGGACGATCTGTCCGTCGTGGGCCGTGGCTGCTCCTCCACCGGCACGAGCACGTTGCTGCCGCTGCTGTCGTTGCTCTCCTTGCCGCTGCTGCGCCGTCGCCAGGCGCTCCGCGGTTCGAGGGCGGGGTGGGGGCTCCTGGGCCTGTTTGCCACCGTGCTCGTCTCGGCGCCTGCGCACGCCCAGTCCGCCTCCCAGGCCATCGACGTGCAGCAGTTCAAGCCGGGCCCGGGCTCGCGCGATGTGCTGGGCGTTCACGGCGCCCAGGTCGGGCAGCACCTCGACTGGAACCTGGGCCTCTCCTTCAACTACGCGAAGGATCCGCTCAACTTCCTCAAGCCCCGCACCGGGGACTTCGTCTACGAGATCGTCAGGGACCAGTTCACCTTCGACCTGATGGGCTCCGTCGCCCTCTTCGACCGGTTCGAGCTCGGCGTGGCGCTGCCCATCACCTCCCAGGGCTCCGGTTCCGCCGCGTCCGTGTCCCCCCTCCTCCCCGGGGGCTTGAATGTCACCGGCGTGGGAGATCTGCGCCTGGTACCCAAGGCGCGCCTGCTCTCCACCGACAGCGGGCTGCGCCTGGGTATCGCCGTGCCGGTGCTCCTGCCCACCTCGGGCGGCAGGGACTTCCTCGGCCGCGATGGCGTCGCCGTGTTTCCTCGACTGCTCGGTGAGTGGGGCAGGGACGGAGGCCCGCGCGTGCTCGCCAACGTGGGGGTCAACCTCCAGCCCGGTGCGCGGTTCTACAACCTGAACGCGGGCAACGAGCTCGCCTACGGCCTGGGGGCGGAGCTGCCCTTCCAGCTCGGTTCGCACCGGATCTCCGCCGAGGCCACCCTGGCGGGCGCGCTCGGGCTGAAGGAGACCCAGGTCGAGGAGAGCCCGCTCGAGCTGCTCGCCGCCCTGCGGTACCACTTCACGGACTCGCTGGCGGCGCACCTGGGCGGTGGCCCCGGTATCACCCGTGGCTATGGCACGCCGGCCTTCCGGCTGTTCGCGGGAATCGCCTGGACCGAGGCCCGGCATGTCGAGCCCGTGCGCACCGAGCCTCCGCCGCCCCCGAATCCGGACACCGACCAGGATGGCATCCTCGACGTCAACGACCGTTGCCCCGACGTCGCGGAGAGCTCGAACGGCTTCGAGGATACGGACGGCTGTCCAGACGAGCTGCCTCCCCCGCCGCCCGTGGACTCGGATGGGGATGGCCTGACGGACGACCAGGATCGCTGCCCTCAGGTGGCCGAGGACAAGGACGGCTTCGAGGACGCGGACGGCTGCCCGGATCCGGACAACGACCATGACGGTGTCGCGGACGCGGCCGACAAGTGCCCGGCCGAGCCGGAGACCATCAACGGTGTCCAGGACGAGGATGGCTGCCCGGATCAGGGCAAGGAGAAGGTACGCCTCGAGCGGGAGCGGATCGTCATCCTGGAGAAGGTCTACTTCGCCACGAACAAGGACGTGATCCTCGAGCGCTCCTTCTCTCTGCTGAAGCAGGTGGCGCAGGTGCTGCGTGCCAACCCGCATGTCTCCAAGGTGCGAGTGGAGGGCCACACCGACAGCCAGGGCGCGGATGCCTTCAACCAGGATCTCTCCCAGCGTCGCGCCAACAGCGTGCGCAAGCACCTCGTCGAGCAGGATGGCATCGCGCCCGAGCGGCTCGAGGCGGTGGGCTACGGCGAGACGAAGCCGGTGAGCACCAACGCGACGGCCGCGGGCCGCGACAAGAACCGCCGCGTGGAGTTCAACATCCTCGAGACGAAGGAAGCGCCCTGAGCGCGCTCCGGCGCTACCGGCCGAGCTCCTGCAGCTCTCCCGATGGCGCCAACCGCACCCCCTGGGGCGCATCGAGCGCGAGGGCGAGCATCGCCCGCGCGACGGTGCGCGCCTCGATGGGTCGGCTCCCGAGCGGTCGCAGCAGTGGCGCGAGCACCCGCGAGGCCACGATGGCGGCACGCTCGCCCGGACGGCTCTCGGCGCGCTCTCCGAGCAGCAGCGATGGCTGGAGGATGACGAGGGACTCGAAGCCCAGTCCCTTGAGCGCCTCCTCCACCTCGCCCTTCACGCGGTTGTAGAAGACGCGGGAGCGCGGGTTGGCGCCGAGCGCCGTCACCACCAGGAAGCGCCGGGCTCCCGCCTGCTTCGCGGCCCGAGCGAAGGCCAGCACGGCGTCATGGTCCACGGCGCGGAAGGCCTCCTGGCTGCCGGCCTTCTTGATGGTGGTGCCCAGACAGCAGAAGGCATCATCGACGGGGGGCAGGGGCTCCTCCGCGAGCCGGGCGAAGTCCACCGTCCGCTGGACGAGCTTCGGGTGCTGCCTGGACAGCGGGCGCCGGCCCAGGGAGAGCACCTCCCGGTACCGGGGACTGTCGAGCAGCGTGTCGAGCAGCGAACCTCCGACGAGCCCGCTCGCGCCGGCCACCACCGCGGTGCGTGTTTGCGTTTCCATGCGCGGGATGCTCAGCACATCCCGCGTACTGGCGCCAGGGGCGAGCGCGGCCCCTCAGTGCGAGCTGTCGGGTGCCGCCACGTTCCTGGGGGGCGTGGACGGCGCGGGGATTCGCACGTGCGGTGGCGGCACCGCGCGGAAGCCGTTGTTCAGGAAGGCGAGCACCAGCTGCGCCAGGGGTGGCTCCCGGCGCAGCGCCTCGCCGCACACGTCGATCTCATCGCTCCGGGACAGGCCGTCGCCACGCCGGTAGCGGATGCAGCTGCGGTCGTACTCGGGGCGCTCGTCCTCGCGCGTCAGCTCCCGCTCGAAGATGCCGTGCTTCAACGTGAGCTTCTCCGGGCTCAGCTCGATGCGCACCGGCTCCCTGCCCCACTGCCCCTCGAGGCGGGTGGAGGAGCCCTCCGTCTTGACGGTGAGGCGCAGCGGCAATTGCCTCCAGGTTCCCCGCACCGTGCCGCCGCTGACCGAGAGCGTGTTCGAGTAGTTGTCGCTCCAGGAGCCGTCCGGTTTCAGCAGGGCGCGGTAGTTGCTGGCTTCCACCTGCTTGCGGTTGAACCACACGTCGCCGATGCGTCCGGTGGGCTGCTCCTCGCGCCGTCCCCTGTCCGCGAGCAGGTTGGTGACGGGCACCGAGGTGTCCACCGTCTCGAAGCGCACGGCGCCGATCCACGCCTTGCCCGTGCCGCTCAGCATCAGCCCGGCCATGATGGACCTGGCGTCCTGGGGCACGTCCAGCACCACCTCGTGGCGCTTGCAGGCCGTGGTCCCCACCAGCGCGCGCGACTGCATGTTGTCGAAGGCGAGCGGCTCGCGCGCATCCTCCCCCTCCACCCGCATCCACAGTCCGCTCCAGCCCTTCACGTCTTCGGTGCGCACCACCGCGGAGAAGCGCAGCCGCTTGCCCCGGAAGGCCCCCGCGCCGAAGGCCTGCATGAAGGTGCCGTAGCCGGCGGGCTCTCCCTGGCGCGAGCGCAGCCAGGCACTGCGGTTGCCCTCGCACGGACCCTGGGTGTCCAGGCCCGCCTCGTAGAGCTGGGGCGAGCTCTCGGTGACGAACCACCCCTCGGGCAGGCCCTTCTTGTCGTCGGCGGCCGAGGCGGGTCCGCCCAGGGCGAACGCCGCCAACCACAGGAGCGTCAGGCCGTGCTTCATCCGATCGATCATGGCGGAGTCTCTCACAGCGAATAGGGCCCTTCGGCGTCGAGCGCGCCCTTCGGCAGTCCCGCGTGCCCCTCGTAGCGGGGGACCTCTCCCACGCCCTGGGGGTACTGCACCAGCAGCCCGCGGGCCAGGGCCTCCGAGGCACACGCCTCCTGGCTCGCCAGGTCGGGGCACGCCACCAGCCGCTCCGGAGTCGACGGCAGGTCCATCGGCAGGGCCATCACTGGGAAGTCCTCGTCCTGTGACGGTGTTGGCACGGTCCGCTCGGGGCGGAGCACGAGGAACGACACCGCGGCCGCCGCCGCCACCATGACGCCCGCGGCGGCGGCCAGCCGGGCCCGGTGCCAGCGGGCGGGGCGGATGACCCGAGGCTCCGGGGCGGGGGCCTGGGCCACCTCACGCAGTTGCTCCTCCAGCAGTGCCTCGCGCTGGAGGATGCTGGCGCATGGCGGGCAGTCGAGCGTGTGGGCCTCGAGAGCCGCCGCGGCTTCCGGCTCCAGCGCGCCCAGGACGTACTGCTCGGCGTCGGCCGGACGGATGTGCTGGCTCATGGTGCTTCCTCCTCGAGGGCGCTCCGCAGCTTCTTGCGGACCTCGCACAGGATTTGTCGGACGCGCTGCACGGACAAGCCGACGCGCGCGGCCACCTCGGCGTGCGGCAGCTCCTGACCATCGCACGCCAGTTGAAAGACGCGTTGGGCGCTCGCCGAGCACTGCTGGAGCGCCGCCTGGGCCCGGGAGAGCTGCTCCTCGGACAGCAGGCGCCGCTCGGCGGACATAGAGGGGTCCACCGGATGGTGGGACTCGGGCAGCTCCTCCACCGCGCCCGCCAGGGACTCGCGGCGGACCCGGCGCGCCTCGTCGGCCGCGAGGAACGCCGCCTGGGCGAGGGCCAGTTGTGGCAGGCGCAGCTCGGTGAGCATCCCCTTCTGTTGCTGCTGGATGAGGCGCGCCCACGTCTCCTGGGCGAGCTCGTGGGCCCGATCCACCCGGATACCGCGGGCGAGCAGCGAGACCACCACGCGGTGGTGGTAGCGGGAGACGAGGGCGTCCCAGGCCGCGCGTTCCCCCGCGAGGGCACGCCGTGCGAGCCCGGCCTCGTCCTCACGCAGTCCCTCCAGGTCTCGCACTGGCCGCACCAAGGACGCACCCCTCGCGTCTTCCCGGGCTTCCGTTGGCCCGCCGGGCTCCTCCTGCTCTCCGGTGCCTGGGAAACGTCCCGTGCGGGTGGACATATCGGAAGGGGTGCGTCAGGGGGCTCAATTGACGGCCGGGCTCTCTCCCGAGGCCCACTTCAGCTGGGAGAACTTCACCACGCCCTGGCAGCGGGCACACACCTGCCCCTGTGCGTCATACAGCCGGGCGGAGGCGAAGAGGGTGGTGGTGCCGGCGTTGTCGATGGTGGCCTCGGCGCGCACGGTGTCGCCCCGGAGGGGGCGCTCGAAGCTGATGGAGAGCTGCATGGTGGCCGAGCGGCGCGAGGGATCCAACAGGGCGGGCGTGCAGCCGATGGCGTAGTCGAACATGGCGGAGATGACGCCCCCGTTGATGGCGGCGGTGCCCAATCCGCCCCGGTGCTCCGGGCGGACCTCGGGGAGGGTGACGACCACCTTCTCGCCCTGGGGAAAGCTCAACCGCAAACCGAAGAACCGCATCGTCTGACTCTGGTTGAACAGCTCGGCGAAGCGGTCGAGCTGCTCCTGGGTGGGGCGGGCCTGGGTGTCGGACATGGCGCGACTCTACTGATAGAACATCGTCCATGCCTCGACTGTCGCGCCTGCTCTTCCTCGTCCTGCTGGCCGTGTCCGGGTGTGGGAGTCTCCGAGGCTGTGGTGCCTCCGAGGAGCCGCCCATGGCCCCGGCCGCCTCGACGCTGGATGCCTCCACTCCCAGTGTGGTCACCCCGCCACCCGAAGCGCGCTACGCGAGGAACTGGCTGGTCATCATCCACTCCTCGGCCACGCCGGGGGAGGGGACCGGGGCGCTGGCGGCGCTGAAGAAGACGGGCCTGCCCGCGGAGCCGGACCGGCTGTCCTCCAATGCCTTCCGGAACCTGCGTCCGTGCCTGGAGGTGGTGGTGGCCAAGGCCTTCGCGGACAAGGCGGGAGCCGAGGAGTACCGGAAGCAGTTGTCGGAGGCGGGCCTGGAGGCGTACGTGAAGAACGCCGGGCCGTTGGATCCCAACCGCGAGGAGAAGGCGGCCACCTGCCGTGCCGAGGCCCAGGCCGCCGCCGAGCGCGCCGAGGCCCGGAATCAGGGGGCGGTGCCGCGTTTCGTGGAGGTGCACGACGGGCGCACCTTCATGCTGCTGGGGGCCGCGGAGGACCAGACCGGGCTCTCGCCCGTGGATGAGCGCCGGAGCCTGTGGATGGCGCCGGCCGAGGAGGATCCGACCGGCTTCTTCACGAAGGGGGACGACGTGGACCTCTACGGCGCGGCCGGAGCGGTGCAGGCCGGGTGCAAGGTGTCGGGGTTCGCGAGGATCAACCGGGGCAAGCCGCACTTCGGCTACTTCCAGCAGCAGCCGCCGCCGGACGCGCCGGGCTGTGGACGGGCGTGGACCTTCGCCGAGCTGGACTGCGCGATGACGCCGAGCGACGTGGTGTTCGCCCTGCCCGCGGGCACGAAGGCGCCGGTGTTCTACGCGGCCGGGAACGAGGCCTCTCCCGAGGTGCTGGCCGCCCAGGAGGACGCGCTGAGGCGGTCCGCCGGCTTCGCCACGCTGCTCGCCGAGGGCCGGCTCCGGGCGGAGCAGGTGCAGGAGGAGCTGAACGAGGACGTGAGGGGGTTCGGCTTCTCCTCGGAAGGGCGGCACGTCGTCTTCATGATGGTGCGCTTCATCACGGGCGAGGGGAACGCGGAGTGTGGCGGCGACTACAACGAGCAGCTCACCCGGGCCGTGGTGGTGGGGCCGGGCGGCGAGGAGCGGGTGCTGTCCGTGAAGGACCTGGATGGGGGCCGCGTGGCGGGCGTGATGGACCTGGAGGGGGACGGGCAGGTGGAGCTGCTCCTGCACGACTCCTGGCCGGCACAGACGGCGCGGGTGATCCGCGAGGACGGCTCCGAGGTGGCCGGGGCGGTGGTGGAGAACTGCGACTGCGGGTGTTGATGCCGCCGGTGTTCCCCTCCGGCGAGAGGCTTCCTGGGAGGGCGGGCGGGCGAGGACCACCGTGGAACGTCCTTCCCGGCGGGCGGAAACTCGTTAGAAGCAAGGTTTGCCTCTAGAAAAGCACCTTGCCTTGAACGCCGACGAACTCCTCAAAGACCTGAACGATCCCCAGCGGGAAGCCGTCCTCCACGGGGATGGTCCACTCCTCGTGCTGTCCGGTGCGGGCAGTGGCAAGACGCGCGTCATCACCCGCCGGGTGGCCCACCTGGTCCAGGTGCGCGGCGTCGCCCCCTGGCGCATCCTCGCCGTCACCTTCACCAACAAGGCCGCCCGGGAGATGAGGGAGCGGCTCGTGCATCTGCTCGGACTCCAGGCGCACGAGCTGGTGGTGAGCACCTTCCACTCCTCGGCGTCCATGATCCTGCGCCGCGTCCTCCGGGAGCAGTCGGTGGCGGAGCTGCTGGGGCTCACTCCCTCGTTCGTCATCTACGATGACGGGGACCAGCTCCAGCTCATCAAGCGCGCGATGCGCGAGGTCCGGGTGGACCCGGTGATGCAGCCGAGGGAGATCCTCCACCGCATCGACCAGGAGAAGAACGCGGCGCGCCTGCCGGATGACATGGCGGTGGACACGGAGGATCTGCGCGGGATGGTGGTGCAGAAGACCTACCGGGCCTACCAGCGGCTGCTGCGCGCGGCGAACGCGGTGGACTTCGGAGACCTGCTCCTGCTGCTGGTGGCGCTCTTCCGCAAGCGCCCGGACGTGCTGGAGCAGTACCGGCGGCGCTTCCAGCACATCCTGGTGGACGAGTTCCAGGACACCAACCCCGTGCAGTACGAGCTGCTGCGCCTGCTGGCGCCGCCGCCGCGCGCCAACCTGGTGGTGGTGGGCGATGACGACCAGTCCATCTACCGCTGGCGCGGAGCGAGCGTGGACAACATCATCGGCTTCCCGCAGGCGTATGCGGGCGCCCGGGTGGTGAAGCTGGAGCAGAACTACCGCTCGGACCAGAACATCCTGGACGCGGCGCACGCGGTCATCGCGCGCAACTCGCGGCGCATGCCGAAGAAGCTGTGGAGCGACCGGCCCAAGGGCGAGATCCTCACGCTGCTGATGAACCGGGACGAGCGCGCCGAGGCCCAGGAGGTGGCGCGACGCATCCACGAGCTGCAGCGCGAGGGCTTCATCAAGTACTCGGGGATGGCGGTCTTCTACCGGACGAACGCGCAGAGCCGCGTGCTGGAGGAGGCGCTGCGGCTGGCGCGCGTGCCGTACACGCTGGTGAGCGGGCGCAGCTTCTACGACCGGGCCGAGGTGCGTGACGCGGCGGCCTACCTGCGATTGATGGTGAACCCGCGCTCGGACGCGGACCTGCTGCGCATCATCAACACGCCGGCGCGTGGTATCGGCGACACCACGGTGGAGCGGCTGGTGGACTGGGCCAACCAGGCGGGGGTGAGCCTGTACGAGGCGACGGCGGCACCCGAGCGGATCGCCGGCCTCAACTCGGCGGCGGTGCGCCGGCTCTCCGGCTTCCACGCGGTGGTGTCCTCGCTGCATGCCTGCGCGCAGGAGTCGAAGGACGCGGCGAGCGCGGTGGACCAGATGCTGAAGGAGACGCACCTGGTGGAGTCGCTCGTCACGGAGGGCAGTGACGAGTCGCTGACGCGCGCGGAGAACCTGCGCGAGTTCCTGGGTGCGGCGCAGGAGTTCGACCTCAACCGGGCGGCCGCGGCGGTGGCGGCCTCTTCGGTGGGAGACGAGGAGGGGGAGGACGCCGCGCCCACCCCACCGGAGGAGGACGGGCTGGACTCCTCGCCGCTCACGGCGGACGTGCCCGCGCTCAACGCCTTCCTGGAGCAGATCAGCCTGGTGGGCGAGGCCGACGCGGACGTGGGAGAGGGCCGGGTGGCGCTGATGACGCTGCACGCGGCGAAGGGGCTCGAGTTCGACGCGGTGTTCATCACCGGGCTGGAGGACGGGGTCTTCCCGCACTCGCGCTCGCTGGCCGCGGATGATCCGGACGGGGAGGAGATGGCCGAGGAGCGGCGGCTCTGCTACGTGGGCTTCACGCGTGCGCGCAAGCGGCTCTTCGTGAGCCTGGCGCAGTGCCGCTCGCTGTTCGGCGAGCTGCGCTACAACCCGCCCTCGCGGTTCCTGCGGGAGGTGCCGCAGTCACTGTTCGGTTTCGCGGAGCAGGACATCGAGACGCCCGCGCCGAAGGCGGCGCCGATGGTGCAGCGCAAGCGCAACTGGGGCGACGAGGACGACGGACCGCGGGTGGACCGCTCCTACTCGCAGACCTCGGACATGGACGGGGTGGGAGGGGACGTGCGAGGGATGCGGGTGCGCCACGAGCAGTTCGGAATGGGGAAGATCATCTCGGCGGACGGCAACGGACCCAACGCGAAGGTGACGGTGGACTTCGGTGGAGCCGTGGGTCTCAAGCGAGTCATCGCCCGCTTCCTGCTGCCGGGCTGAGTCCCTCCTCTCCCTCTCCCTCTGGGAGAGGGTCGGGGTGAGGGTATGCGCTCCCTGGGCTGAGTCCGTCGAGAACGCGCTACACGACCGCCCGTTGCCGGACCTGGGACAGGTGTTCCTCGCCGCTTTCCACGAATCGCCGCGCCAGCTCGGCCTGGCCCTTCGCGCCGTGCTCCAGCAAATAGGCCAGTTCCGTTGGCAGCAGGGCCTTGACCGTGACGAGCCGCACGTCTCCGAAGGGGGTGGAGAAGTGGCCCGGTAACGTGCGCGACTGCACGCCCAGCAGCACGGCCACTCGCCCCTCGCTGGTGACGAGCGACTCGGGCATGCCCTCGCCGGACACCTCCATGGAGAAGAGGCCCGCCTTCAGCCGCTCGCGCACGCGCTCATGCGCCGCCACCTCCGCCGCGACCCTTTCGAGGAGCATGAAGGGCCAGCTCGCCTCGATGGATTCGAGAGGCTGGTTCGTTTCCACGGCGAGCTCCAGGCCGAAGCCCACGGACGGTTCCAGGCGGGTGATGAACGGGTCGGAGAGCCCGTGAGTCACGAGGAGGGTTCGCCCTGACTCGCGATGGATGACGCGCCAGAGTTCCCGGCGGCCCGGCCACGAGCTGCTCATGGCAATGGGGGTGATGGCCTCCTTGTCCAGCGTGCCCAGGGAGCGCCAGACCGTGTCACGGGCGGTGTCCGCCGACTCATAGAGCTCGCGGCACTTGCGGCTGTACGTGCGCTCCTCTTCGCTGATGGCGCTCGGGCCGGTGACTTCCGTGAACTTCGGCCCCGTGACCCCCATGCGCTCCAATGCGTTCTTGATGGCCTCGGAGACGATGATGGTCCCGCTCCATCCCCAGGTGCGGAACACCTGCGCATCGCCCACTTTGGAGGGGTCGATGCGCATGCCGATCACGGACTGGTACTGCCCGACCTTTTCTGGCCGTCCATGCTCCGGCTTCCAGTGGCGCACCTCATCGGACGTTTCATCATCGATGCACTTCACGACGCGCGTGATGTTGAGGAGGACGTACGGCTCGGATTGCCCGTCCACCTCCACAGGGATGAGCTGTACATCGCCAGGAGCCAGCTCGGCGAAGATGGTCGCTACCCTGGCATGCACCACGGGAATGGGCACACCCGCCATAAAGGAGAAGTCGAGTGCCTTTCCTGGGATGTAGATGGGGATCCGGATTCGCCCTTCGATGTGAACGGGCTCGCCCCGCCTGAACAGCCAGGTCCGGAGTTCCTGCCCCTGTTCATCCACGGGCTGATCCAGGAGGTGCCAGCGGTCCGGGATATAGACATCCTCGAACAGATCGAAGTAGCGGCCTGCCATGTAGGAATTCCTTATCGGAGTGCCCGTTCAGTCCGCAGTTTGTTGAGCCTGCTGCCCTCTCTGCGGATCTCGTCAGCCGATCACGAGCACGATCAGGGCCAGCGCTCCCCAGACCCGAAGGGTGTGCTGGCTCATGACTTCGGAGGCTGGAGCCGCCACGAGAGCACGCGCCCATCATGCCCCAGCACGAAGAGCTGATCCCCGAGGACCACGGGCGGGCTGAGCAGCGGCGTATCCAGCCGCAGCGAAAAGATGGGAGGCCCCTTCGCGGGCTCGAGCGCGAGCAACCACCCCTGGTTGCCGCGCGTGGGCACCAGCACCCAGTCCCGGAACCCGGTCACCTGCGTCACCAGGGGCGCGGGCAGGGCCAGTCGAGACACCTCGCGCCCGTCCCCAGGCGCCAGGGCCAGGAGCAGATTGTCCTCCGTGCCTACCCAGACCTGGCCCCGGGCGAGGCTCGGAGGACTGGAGAGGGCCGCGGCCAGCGTCCGCCTCCAGCGCACCTGCCCATCGGCGAGCCCGAGCGCGAGCACCTCTCCCTTCCGGGTGGAGACGTACAGCACCTCACCCTGGGCCTCCATTCCCAGAACCTGAGACAGCGGCTGGCGCCAACGCACCGCGCCATCCTCGGCCGAGAGCGCGAACAGCCCCGCCTCCCCGAGCGCCACCACCACGAGGCCCTGGAAGAGGACGGGAGAGGGCAGGGGGCGTGTGGCGTCGGGGCGGGGCGCGCCCGAGGGGAGCGGGTGCCTCCACCGCACCGCGCCGGAGTCCACGGCGTGGGCGCGCACGGTGCCGTCCGGGGCCACCACGTACACGGCGTTCGCGTCCGAGACGAGCGAGGTGAGCATGGGTGGCTGCCCGGTGAGTCGCCAGCGCTCCGTCCCCTGCGCGAGCGTGAGGCTGACGAGCGTTCCGCCCACTGTTCCCACGAGGATACTGTCCCCGGACACCGAGGGGCGCGCGGCGACCTCGCGGCCGAGCTCCACGCGCCAGACGGTCTCTCCCTGGCGGTCCAGCCTCAGGAGCCTGCCGGCCTCGTTGCCCACCAGCACCCCGTCCCCCAGGGGCAGCAGCCCCGAGCGGGAGGGGGCGTCGGTGGAGGTGGCGAAGAGTCTGTCGGCGGGTTGCCGGCAGGCTGCCATCAGCGCCACGACGGCGAGCGGTAAGAGGAGGCGCTGTGGGAGGCGGGGCGGCATGGTTGAGAGAGGATTTTCAGACCCCTAGGATGGTTGGCAAGGAAGGAACCCGACATGGCTTCGATTCGCGACGACGAGCTCCCCAGCTCGACTGGTATTCCCTCAGCCGCACGCCGGTCCGACTGGGCCCCGCCCCCGGCCATTCCCGTCACCGAGGAGCTGCTCCTCGCGCTGCCCAAGACGGACCTGCACTGCCACCTGGATGGCTCGATGCGGCTCAAGACGATCCTCGAGCTGGCCGAGCAGCAGAAGGTGAAGCTGCCCGCGGACACCGAGGACGGCCTGGCCCGCGCCATCCACATGGGCGAGGTGTGCAAGAGCCTCGAGGACTACCTGGTGGCCTTCGACGTGACGCTCTCGGTGCTGCAGACGGCCGAGGCCCTCTACCGCTCGGCCTATGAGCTGGCGGTGGACGCGGCGGCGGAGAACGTGCGCTACATCGAGGTGCGCTACTCGCCCGCGCTGCACCTGCAGAAGGGCCTGAAGATGACGACGGTCATCGACTCGGTGCTCGAGGGTCTGCGCGTGGCCAAGCGCGAGACGGGCATCAAGTACGGCGTCATCGTCTGCGGCATCCGCCACATCAACCCGCAGACGTCCATGCGGCTGGCGGAGCTGTCGGTGGCCTACAAGAACCGGGGCGTCATCGGCTTCGACCTGGCGGGCGCCGAGGCGAGCTTCCCGGCCAAGGACCACAAGGACGCCTTCCAGCTCATCCTCAAGAACAACGTCAACTGCACGGCGCACGCGGGCGAGGCCTTCGGGCCCGAGTCCATCTCCCAGGCCATCCACTACCTGGGGGCGCACCGCATCGGCCACGGCACGCGTCTGCGCGAGGATGGCGATCTGCTCAACTACGTGAACGACCACCGGATTCCTCTGGAGGTGTGCCCCTCCTCCAACGTGCAGACGGGCGCGGTGTCCAGCCTGGACTCGCACCCGCTCAAGTTCTACTTCGACTACGGCCTGCGGGTGACCATCAACACCGACAACCGGCTCATCACCGACACCACGGTGACCAAGGAGCTGTGGCTGTCGCACAAGGAGCTGGGGCTGTCGCTGGACGACCTGACCACCATCATCGTCTCCGGCTTCAAGAGCGCGTTCCTCCCGTTCCGCGAGAAGCAGGATCTGCTGCGCGCGGTGAACCAGGAGATCGCCCAGACGCTGATGGCCTTCGAGAAGCGGCCGCAGGCGGTGAAGCAGCCGGCCTGAGCCGGGAGTGTTGGCCGGCGGGGTGCTACGCCTCGCCCGCCATCAGGGGCAGGGTGAAGCGGAAGGTCGAGCCGCGCCCCGCTTCACTCTCCACCCAGATGCGGCCGCCGTGGCGCTCGATGATGTCGCGGCAGATGTAGAGCCCGAGGCCCACGCCGCCGAAGCCCGAGATGGGAGCGTTGCGGGCCCGGAAGAAGCGCTCGAAGAGGTGCGCCTGTTGGTCCGCCGGGATGCCGATTCCGGAGTCCGCGACCGAGACGAGCACTTCCTTCCCGGTGCGGTTGACGGTGACGCGGATCTCCCCTCCCGTGGGGCTGTACTTGAGGGCGTTCTCCAACAGGTTCGTCATCACCTGCTCGAGCCGGCCGGGATCTCCCTGGACGAGGACGTCCTCCGCGCACGCCTCGTACTCGAGCGTGTGGTGGGGACTGACGGGGCGCAGCTGCTCGAGGACCTCGCGGATGACCTCCCGGAGATGCACGGGCACGCGTTGCATCTCCAATCGCCCCGCCTCGACCCGCGAGGCGTCCAGCAGGTCGCTGATCAACGCCGAGAGCCGTCCCACCTGGGCGAGCGCCCTCTCCGCGAGCTGGGGAGGAAGGGGCTGCCCCGTGGCCGAGCGCTGCTTGAGCATCTGCAGGTGGAGCTTGAGGGGCGTGAGGGGCGTCTTCAGCTCGTGCGAGGCGATGGAGAGGAAGTCGTCCCGCACACGGATGGCCTCGTGGGCCTCGTGTAGCAACCGCTCCCGCTCCGCCTGCGCGCGGCGCTCCGCCGTCACGTCCCGGAAGCTCCAGACGCGGCCGATGGTGGTGTCTCCCAGCCGCTGGGGGCGCGAGTAGCGCTCGAGGATGTGTCCGTCGCGGAGCTCCACGGTGTCGAAGCCCTCCAGCTCCGGTGTCGCGTACAGCTCGCGGACTCGTGTGGCGTACTGCTCCGGGTGCTGGACCTTGGGGAGCAGGGCCGCGAGGAGCTGCTTGCCATCCCGCGTGTCCAGCGGAGCATCGGGAATCCGCCAGAGGTCCTGGAACTTCTGGTTGAAGGCCGTGATGCGCTGATGGCGGTCCGTCACGAGGACCCCGTCCGCGGTCGAGTCGAGCGTGGCGCGCAGCAGCGAGACCGTGTGCTCCAGCCGCTCCCGGGCCTGACTCTGCTCGGTGACGTCCACCATGATGCCCTGGAGCTTGAGGGGGCTGCCGTTCTCCGACTTCACCGTGACGATGTCGCGCAGCCACACGATGCGCCCGTCGGCGGCTATCATGCGGTATTCGAACTCGTGGGGCCTGCACTCCCACGTGGCCTTCACGCAGAAGGAACAGGCCCAGTCCCGGTCGTCGGGATGGACGTGTTTGCGCCAGAAGTCCGGCTCCTGCATCCACTGTTGGATGGGATAGCCGAGCAGGCGCTCTGCCTGCTGGCTGACGAACGTGAAGCGGAAGCTCGTATCGGCTTCCCAGACGATGCCGTCGATGTTGTGGATGAGCTCGTCGTACTGCCGCTGGGTCTGGGTGAGCTCCTGGCGCAGCTCCTCCACGGGGGGAGTGGGCACGGGGGGCGTGGACTCGAGCGGGCTCAGGCGGGCGCATGCGCCCAGGAGCTGGCCTTTGTTCCCGAAAACGGGAAGCACGACGGCCCGGGTCCGCTGCCCCTGGGACTCGCCCTCGGCGATCGCCTCCTTGCCCGTGAAGGCGGTGCGAAGCGCCGTGAGGAGCCAGGGCAGGGAGCCGAGCACCTCCTCGGCGGCTTGCTCTTCGGATTCCCCGTCCTTCCAGCCGTTGGCGGTGGCCAGCGCCTCGTCCATCCAGACGACCTGTCCATGGCTGTCGACGATCAGCATGGCCTGAAGGCTGGCGCCTACCTGGAGCAGCAACCCGAGGGCGGCTGACTCGGCCAGGACTGGGTTCTTCATCAGGTCGGAAGCTTCCAATCCCGCGCCTATTCCATGCGTGTCGGCCATCGTCATGGGTTGCTTTCCCCCCCGCGACAAAGCTGCTCTCCCGCCGCAATGATGTGCAACATACCGCGAAGCCCACGAAATCGGCTTCCCCCCTCCCTTTCCGACCCGGCGGCCCCAGCAGATGGGGAGAGCGTCAGGGAGTGCCGGACCGGGCCGTCCCTGGTGGTGCCGGGCGCGTCATGCGCCCCGACCGCGGCTGCTGACCCGAGGTCTCGAATCCATTCGTCCAGGTCCCCCGTGCCCCTCCGGGCGCGGGCCAGATTCCGAGAAGGTCATGCAGCCGAAACTGAACCGGCTCCTGCGGGCGCTCGCCCGTGAGGGGCTCGATGTGACGTACGACGGTCGTGTCTACACGGTGCGCCTCCAGGGCGATGAGAACGCGCCGCCCGCCGAGGTGCTCCTCCCACCGGACCTGCCCGTGGAGGGCAAGGCCTTCCAGCAGCTCGCCGCGCTCGCCGCGCTGAAGCACCCGGGCGGCGGCAGCGTGAAGCGCGTGCGTGCCACGCCGGACTTCCACCCGGGAGACTCCGGGGTGGCCATCGGCTCGGTGGTGCACACGGAGGGACTGGTGGTACCCGCCGCGGTGGGCACGGACATCAACTGCGGCATGCGCCTACATGTCGCCGACATCCCCGTGGAGGCCTTCCTCGCCCGCCGCGACGCCTTCGTCGAGCGGATGAAGGGCCACTACTTCTTCGGCACGCGGGACGTGGCGCTGGGCTCGCGCGCGGTGGAGGCGCTCCTGCGGGACGGCCTGCCCGGCTGGCTCCTGGAGACGCTGGAGGCCCCGCTGGGTGTGGTGGCGAAGGCGGACCTGGGGCAGCTCGACCGGGAGTCCATGCGGGTGCACCTGGGTGGGGCGCTCGAGGGGGACCCGTCGTGGGCGCCCACGGGGCTGCGCCGGGAGGGCGTGGTGAGGGACCCGGGGCTGGCCACCATCGGTGGGGGCAACCACTTCGTCGAGGTGCAGCGGGTGGAGGCGGTGCTGGACCGGGCGCGGGCGTGGGAGTGGGGTGTGCGCGAGGGACAGCTCGCGTTCATGGTGCACTCGGGCTCGCGGGACATGGGCAAGCACGTGGGGCTCACGTGGCTGGAGCGGGCGCGGGCGGCGTGGCCGGTGGGGGCGCCCTTCCCGGAGAGCGGAATCCTCCCGCTGGCGGACCCGGCGCTGGTGCGCGAGTACCTCCGGGCCGAGGCCACGGCGGCCAACTACGCCTTCCTCAACCGGTTGTTGCTGGCGGAACTGCTGCGGCTCACCCTGCGGGAGCTGTTCGGGGACGTGGAGGCGCCGCTCGTCTACGACGTGCCGCACAACCTCACCCTGCCGTGGGAGGGCGGGTGGCTGGCGCGCAAGGGCGCGTGCCCGGCGGAGGCGGAGCAGCCGGTCATCATCCCCGGCTCCATGGGGGCGGCGTCCTACCTGATGGTGGGGCTGGGGAACTCCGAGGCGCTGGCCTCGGCGTCGCATGGAGCGGGGCGGGCGCGCTCGCGCTTCTCCATGGCGCGGGGAGGGGCGGACCAGAGGGAGGAGGTGCTGGGCCTGAGGGGGGTGGACTGCATCACCCTGCGGGCCGAGCGCCGCATCGAGGAGGCGCCGGCGGCCTACAAGCCCATTGGCCCGGTGGTGGCTTCTCAGGTGGAGGCCGGCATCGTCCGGGAGGTGGCGCGGCTGGCTCCGTTGATGACCTTCAAGGCCTGACGCGTCAATTCTCTGGCGCTCCCCCTCGCCTCCGGGTGGAATCGGTCCCGGAGCGAGCCCCCATGGCTCGCGGAAGCTTCACCCACATCAGAAGAGGGGAACACACATGGAGAACATTCCGGGGAACTATCCGGGAGGGCCTGGACCGACGAACACGGCCGCGGCCCGGCAGGAGGTGTCCACGCCGGCCATCCTGTTGATGGTGACGGCGGGTCTGGGCGTCGCGGCCGCGTTGCTGGGGTTTGTTCAGGCGCTCCTGGGCGCCGGGGGGATTCCTCCGGAGATGCTCAATGATCCGAACATGGCGCAGTTCCGCCCGTGGCTCGAGCGCTCCCAGTCCTTTGGGGTCATCGGCAACATCCTCACGCTCGCGCTGAGCGGAGTGACGTTCTTCGGCGCCCTGAAGATGAAGAACCTGGAGAACTTCGGCCTGGCCATTGCCGCCTCCATCATCGCCATCATTCCCTGCTTCGGGCCGTGCTGCTGCATCGGCATCCCGGCGGGCATCTGGTCGCTGGTGGTGCTCAACAAGCCCGAGGTGAAGTCCGCCTTCCGCTGAGCTTCTCGGGTTCGGGCTCGGGGTGGGGAAGTTGCCCACCCCGGCCCTCATCCAGGGGGAGAAGGGGCTCAGGCCACCTTCATGCCCTTGGGGATGACGACGACGCCGCCCGGGGTGACGTGGAAGCGGCGGCGGTCCTCCTCCAGGTCGTAGCCGATGGTCATCCCGGGAGGAATCTCCACGTTCTTGTCGATGATGGCGCGGCGGATGCGGCAGCGCCGGCCGATGGTGACGTTCTCGAAGAGGATGGAGTCCTGCACCTCGGAGAACGAGTTGACGCGCACCTTGGGTGAGAGCACCGAGCGGTTCACATGGCCGCCGGAGATGATGCACCCCTCGCTCACCAGCGAGTCGGTGGCGTGGCCCACGCGGTTGTTCTCCCGGTCGGCGAAGACGAACTTGGCCGGGGGGAAGTTGTTGGGCTGGGTGTAGATGGGCCAGCGGTCGTTGTAGAGGTTGAAGATGGGGTCCACCTCCACCAGGTCCATGTTGGACTGGTAGTAGGTGTCGATATTCCCCACATCCCGCCAGTAGCCGCGCTCCTTCTCCTCCTGGCCGGCGAGGACGTTCTGGGCGAAGTCGTACACGTAGACGGGCTCGCGCTTGTAGAGCTGGCTGATGATGGACTTGCCGAAGTCATGGGCGCTGGCCTCGTCGGCGGCGTCGCGCACCACCTCCTTGACGAGCGAGTCGGTGGAGAAGAGGTAGTTGCCCATGGAGGCCAGGCACATCCGGGGGTTGCCGGGCATGGGGGGCGGGTTCTTGGGCTTCTCCACGAAGCCGCGCATGCGCCCGTCCGGGCCCACGTCGATGATGCCGAACTCCTTGCCCTCCTCGATGGGGACGGGGATGGCGGCCACGGTGCAGGTGGCCTTGCGCTCCACGTGGAAGTCCAGCATCTGCTGGCAGTCCATGCGGTAGACGTGGTCGGCGCCGAAGACGAAGATGTAGTCGGGCTCCTCGTCGGTGATGATGTTGAGGTTCTGGTAGATGGCGTCGACGCTGCCCTTGTACCAGTCCATGCCGGTCCGCATCTGGGCGGGCACGGTTTCGACGTAATGGCCGAGGAAGGCCGTCATGCGCCAGGCCCGGGACAGGTGCTTGTTGAGCGAGTCGCTCTTGTACTGGGTGAGCACCTTCATCCGGTAGATGCCGGAGTTGGCGAAGTTGGACAGCACGAAATCGATGATGCGGTAGCGCCCGCCGAAGGGAACGGCTGGCTTGGCGCGTTCACGAGTGAGGGGTTCCAGCCGGGTTCCGGCGCCCCCTGCGAGGATCATTGCCAGCGTCTTGGCCATAGGCCCGGCACGTTAGTCAGGGGTACGGGCCCTGCAAGGCCGCTGGGGAGCGTTCGTTGAGTACCCAAACCGGGGGGTGACGGGCCCTCGTGGCTTCCACCTGGGGAGCCGTGCTATGTCTTCCAGGCGATGGCTGGCGACGAAACCCGAGTAACCAAGATCTCCTCGATCAAGGAGCTCGCCAATGATCCGGTCGAGACGGAATGCTGCATCGTGCAGATTCACGGGCCGGAGCTGGGGAAGAAGTACACGCTCCAGGAGAGCGAGTTCACCATCGGGCGTGAAGAGGGCAACCACATCGTGGTGGACCTCGACAACGTCTCGCGCAAGCACGCGCGCATCCTCCGCAGGCAGGGGAGGATGTTCGTGCAGGATCTGGGCTCCACCAACGGCACCTACCTGAACGACCAGGAGGTGACGCAGGAGACGCCGCTGCGCAGTGGGGATTTGATCAAGGTGGGCGGCTCCATCTTCAAGTTCCTCACCGGCGACAACGTGGAGCTGCAGTACCACGAGACCATCTACACGCTGACGATCGTGGATGGCCTGACCGGGGTGAACAACAAGCGCTACTTCCTCGAGTACCTGGAGAGGGAGATGGGGCGCTGCCACCGCTACGGGCGCCCGCTGACGCTGGCGATGTTCGACATCGACTTCTTCAAGAAGATCAACGATGTGCACGGGCACCTGGCGGGTGACTACGTGCTGCGCGAGCTGGCGCAGACCATCAAGCGGCTGGTGCGCAAGGAGCAGTGCTTCGCGCGCTACGGTGGCGAGGAGTTCGCGCTGGTGGTCCCCGAGGACGGTGGGGACAAGGCGCGCATCTTCGCGGAGAAGATCCGCCGGTCCATCGAGGAGAAGCAGTTCGCCTTCGAGAACCAGGAGATTCCCGTCACGCTGTCCATCGGGGTGGCGGACATGACGCCGGACATGGTGGAGCCGCTACAGTTCATCAAGGTGGCGGACGCCAACCTGTACAAGGCGAAGAAGACCGGGCGTAACCGGGTGGTCGGCTAGTCCCTCTATCGCTCCCACTCCACCCACCTACCCTCCCTCCCTCTCCCAGGGGGAGAGGGTTTAACCCGAGGGCCAGGGTGAGGGTCTTCCCACTCAGGTCCCCTCGCGCAGCCCCTCGATCCGACCCTTGGTGCCCGGCAGGTGGCCAGGAGCCATGCGCGTGTACAGGTACTGCACCGTGTCGTGCAGCGTCTCGTGGACGTCGCGGGCCTGGAAGCCCAGCTCGTGCTCGGCCTTCGAGGCGTCCAGCCAGAACCAGTGCTCGCCGATGTCCACTTCCTGGGGGTCCAGGGTGGGCTTCGTCCCACGCCACTTCGCCACCCGCTCCAGCAGCTTCGCGCCGAGCACGTTCACCTGTGCGGGCAGCTTCAACCTCGGCGCGGCCACGCCCGACAGGCGCTCCAGCCGGTGGAAGAAGTCCGACATCGTCAGGTTCACGCCCATCAGGTGACGGCCGTACACCTCGCCGCGCGTCAGCGCGTTCACGAACGCATCCGCCGCGTCCCGCGCGTCCACGAAGGACATGCCCCCGCCGGGCATGGCGGGAATCTCTCCCTGGAGGAACTTCATCACCGTCCACGTGGAGCTCAGCCGGTCATCTCCCGGGCCCATGAGCAGGCTCGGGTTGAGCACCACGAGGGGGATGGCGTGTTTGCGGCAGTACTCCAGCGCGAGCTTCTCCTCGTAGATCTTCGACAGGTAGTACGGCCAGCGGCCCACCACGGTGATGGGGTAGCCGTCGTCCTCGGTGCCGACGCGCTCCTCCTTGGACACGGCGATGGTGCCCGAGGTGGAGGCGAGGATGACGCGCTGGACACCGGCCTCGCGCACGTCATGCAGCAGCTCGCGCGTGGCGTCCACATGCAGCTCGTACATGCGCCGGGCGTCCTTGTCCTGGAAGGAGACGAGCCCCGCCAGGTGGTAGACGGCCTGCACGCCCTGCAGTGCACGCCGCACCGCCTCGCGGTCCTTCAAATCCCCGCGGACGTACTCCGCCTTCTCGAAGGCCGGACCCGCGGGCTTCGAGCGGCCGATGAGACGCACCTCATGGCCCGCGGCCACCAATTTGGGCACCAGATGCGCGCCCAGGAAACCGGTGCCTCCGGTGACGAGCAGCTTCACGACTCACTCCCTCCCGAGGACAGCGCGCGGCGCTGCTCCTCCACCGTGGCGGACTCCGCGAAGCTCAGCACCCGGCCGGCGGCGAGCGCCCGGATGGAGTCCTCGGCCAGCTTCGTGGCGTAGCGGTAGCTCTCCGAGCGCGCCATGCCCTGCGTCTTGGCGCGCAGCATCTCGTACGTCAGCGCGGGCCCGATGTGGGCACCCAGGTCGCGCGACTTGGGCAGCATGCGGCCCTTGGGCAGCGCCTCGTAGGCGCCCTTCACGTAGATGGGCAGCACGTCCACCTTGTAGGTGAGCGCGAGGTACCCCAGGGTGGGCTTGAACTCGAGCAGCTCCCCGGTGGTCGAGCGGGTGCCCTCGGGGAAGATGAGCAGGTTGAAGCCCTGCTGCAGGGCGCTGCCGGCCATGCGCAGCGACTCGCGCAGCGAGCCGTGCCGGTCCATGGGGATGAGGTCGGTGAAGTTCTCGAAGTACGCGCGCTTGAGGGGCGTGTCGAAGAAGTAGTCGCGCGCCGCGAGCGTGGTGAGCCGCTGTCCCTGCTCGCCGAGCACCACCTTGATGAGCCCCATGTCCAGGTGGCTCGTGTGGTTGGCGATGACGAGGAAGTTGCGGTTCATCGGGATGAACGGCTCGCCCGTCACCTTCACGTCGAACATGCCGCCGAAGATGGCCTGCTGTCCGAGCCGCACCAGCTGCCGGCCCACCGCCACCAGCGGCTCCGGCACCGGAATCTCGACCTCCTCGGACTTCTCGGCCTCGCGGGAGATGTCCTTGGCGCGCGTCTCCACGGCGGGGCGGCGCCCGCTGGCGACCACCAGCTTGCGCAGGTCGTCCACCGTCTGCACGTGCGTCAAATCGTTCACCGCGGGCAGCGGCACACCGGCCTGCTCCAGGGCCACCGAGAGCTCGGTGAGCATCAGCGAATCCAGACCCAGGTCCACGGAGAGACGGGCCTCGGGGCGGATGTCGGCGAGGGGCTTGTTCACCACCTCGGCGATGAGCGGGTAGAGCCAGTCGGCGACGCCGCCGGTGCTCTGCACCTTCTCGCGGGCCTTCTCGCCCGAGGAGGCCAGCCGCTCCAACCGCTTGAGCTCCTCCACCACCACCTTGCGCTTCACCTTGCGCGACGAGGTGCGCGGCAGCTCACCGTCCCAGAAGCGCAGCACCTTCACGCGGCGGTAGAAGGGCATCTCCATGCCCGTCTTGCGGAAGTGCTCCTCCAGCTCGCGGCGCACCTCCTCGCGCGGCCGGTCCTTGTAGTCGGGCACGCACAGGCAGGCGACCTTCTCGCCGCCGGCCTCGTCGGGCAGACCGACGATGGACAGCTCCTTGATGTGCGCGTGGGGGCCGTACACCTCCTCGAGCTCGTCCGGGTACACGTTCTTCCCGTTGGCATCGATGATGACGTCCTTCTTGCGGCCCATCAGGTACAGCCGGCCCTCGGCGTCCAGGCGGCCCAGGTCACCGGTGTACAGCCAGCCCTCCTTGAGGACGGCTTCGGTGGACTCCTTGTCCCCGAAGTAGCCCGTCATCACGTTGGGGCCGCGGGCAAGCACCTCGCCGATGCCCTCGTTGTCCGGGTCGAGGATGCGCAGCTCGATGCCGGGCAGCGCCTTGCCCACCGTGCCGGGCTGGCGCTTGTTGACGCGCGTCTCGGACACCGTCAGCACCGGGGCCGCCTCGGTGAGGCCATAGCCCTCGATGATGTTGAAGCCCATCTGGTGGAAGGCCTTGTGCACGTCGTCCGGCAGCGCCGAGCCTCCCGACACCAGGAACTTGATCTTCCCGCCGAACTTGCGGTGCACCGGCCAGAAGAGCAGCTTGCCCAGGTTGAGGCTGCTGCGGTTGCGCAGCTCGCCGTGCGCCGCCATGAGCGACTTGAGCGCCTGCTCCACCAGTGGCGGCCGGCTCGCCATCTCCTGCGTCACCTTGCGGTGCAGCAACTGCCACAGCGCGGGCACGCCGATCATCGCCGACACGCGGCCCGTCTCGAACACCTCGCCCAGCCGGTCCGAGGTCAGCTCGTCGATGTACGTGATCTCCGTGCCGCGCGAGAAGGGCGTGAGGAAGCCGGCGGAGAACTCGAAGGTGTGGTGCAGCGGCAGCACGGAGAGGACGCCGTCGCCCACGCCCACGTCGAAGGCACCCGCCAGCTTCGCGATGAGCGAGGCGAAGTTGCGGTGGGTGAGCATCACGCCCTTGGGCGTGCCCGTGGTGCCCGAGGTGAAGATGAGGCTGGCCACGTCGTCCGCGGCGGCCGTGCGGCGCACCGGCCCGATGTTGTCCGGGTACGCCGGGTCACCGCTCATCGCCTCGGCGAGGCTGGCCACGCGCGTGGACAGGCCCGCGGCGGCGAGCGACGCCTGGATGCCGGGGAGGTCCTCGGCGGTCTGCTCCGAGAGCAGCAGCACCTTCGCCTCGGAGCGGCGGGCGATGTTGACCACCTCGGTCTCGGTGAGGCTCGGATCCACCGGCACGGCGGTGCCGCCCGCGCGGAGGATGCCGAAGTAGGAGACGGGCCACTCGGGCCGGTTCTCCGAGAGGATCATCACCCGCTCGCCGCGCTTCACGCCTTCCTTCAGGAGGAAGCTGCCCACGCGGTTGGCGTAGCGGTTGACCTCGCCGTAGGTGAGACGCTCCTCCTTCTCGTCGGCGGCGTAGCGGAAGGCCACCCGGTGGCGCCACGCGTTGACGCTGGCCTCGAGCATCTCCAACAGGTCCCTGTTCGCGGGGATGACGGTGCGCTTCTTCGTCTCCTCCTCGAGGCCGGGGAACACCCACTTCTCCAGGCCGGGCAGGTGGGTGTCGAGGAAGTAGACGCGCCAGTCGATGGCCTCCGGGGCCCAGGGGATGCGGACCCGGTCATGGTGGTCCATCCGCGCGTACACCGAGCGGGTGTTGTCGCAGCGGAAGACGTAGCGGTTGTCGTAGAGGAAGGGGAGGAAGAGCTCGATGAGCCCCACCAGGCTCATGGCCTGGTTCTCCACGTCGTCCAGCTTCTCGCGGGCGCGCTCCAGCACGGCCTGCACCGCGGGCGCGCCCCAGGCGGGCTTCACCTCGTCGATGACCTGACGCAGGAAGCGCGCGCCCTTGACGAACATGGGGGCGCTGAGGTTCTCGAACACCGGGCGGCTCACCGGCATCGGCTCGACGCGCGAGCGCAGCTCGTTGAGCAGCGCGTTGCCCGTCTCCTTGTTGCGGTAGTAGCGGCGCCGGTACAGGCCCACCAGCTCGATGGAGCGGCTGGCGTAGAACGGATTCACGTCACCGCTGGACAGGTGGTAGACGCGCCGCTCCTCCACCTGGATGGAGTGCGCGGTGATGCCGATGGTGGCGCCGGCCACCTGATCCACCGGGATGATGTCCAGGATGGCGCGCTCGCCCGCGGGGATGTTGCGGTGGCCCTTGATGCCGGCGAAGGCCAGCGGCGCCGACGTGGTGAAGCCCTCGTTCCACCCCGGGAAGGGGAAGTGCTGGGCGGACTCCACGATGGAGGGCCGGACGATGGCGTAGCGCAGGCCCGGCGTGCTGGCCATCACCTGCTCGCCCAGGCTCTTGGTGTACGTGTACGTGTTGGGCCAGCCCCAGTGCTTGGCCCGCTCCATGCCGGCGCGCACCAGCTCGCCGGACAGCCACAGCTTGCGCTCGCGGCCCACCGCCAGCCGCAGCGTCTTCTCGTCCGTGGCGTCGCGGCCCTCCTGCTCCAGCCGCTCCAGCGCCTTCTTGCGGAAGAGGGACGCCAGCGCCTTGTCATCCGCCTGCTCGCGCAGCCGGGCGACGATCTTCTCCGCGTCCGCGAGCTCCTGCTCCAGGCTGAAGTCGCGCCCGTCCAGCTCGTCCTTGCGCGGGAAGTAGCCCACCACGTCCTCGTCCTCGAAGACGAGCCCGCTGCGGTTGCCGGCCACGAAGGCGGTGGACATGTGCACCAGCGGCACGCCCCACTTGAGCGCCAGCTCCACGGTGTACTTCACGCCGTGGGTGTTGACGTTGAGGCCCACCTCCAGCGAGGGGTTGAAGGACACCAGACCCGCGCAGTTGATGATGGCGGCCACCTTGCCGGTGAGCGCATCCGCCTGCTCGGGGGTGAGGCCCATGAGCGGGTCGGTGATGTCGCCGTCGAGCACCTCCACCTTGCGGCGGATGAACTCCAGGGCGCCCTCATCGCCGTAGGTGTCGCGCAGCGGCTGGAAGGGCTCGCTGGTGGCCACCTTGTCGAAGAAGCGCCGCTCGGCGGACGGGGCACTGCCCTTGCGCACCAGCACATAGAGCTTGTCCAGCACCTCGCCGTAGCGCGACAGGAGCATGGACAGGGTGACCTTGCCCACGAAGCCGGTGGAGCCCGCGAAGAGCAGGCGCTTGCCGGTGAAGACCTGGGTGACGTTCAGCTCGGGGAGACTCATCGTGGGGGACTCGGGGGGCTTACTTCACGTCGACCATGACGGTGGGGGCGATGCGCAGCAGGCTGATGCTGGCCGAGCGGCCCATGAAGCCGCGCGCCTCCTCGATGGCCTCGGTGAGGGTGTCGGTGCGGTCCCAGCCGAGCAGGGCCGGGACGTGGTTGTTCTCCGCGCCCGCGACGATGACCTTGCCCACGTGCTGGCGGCCGTTCTCGCCCCAGTACCACATGTAGAGCGGGTGCACGCCGTGGTAGGCATTGCCCTTGCGGTACAGGTGCACGTAGCTGGGGTTCTCGGCGAACTCGCGCTCGTACTTCTGTTCGATCTGCACCGCGTCGCGCGTCTCGGGCAGCACCCGGTTGAAGAACTCGATGTAGCTGGGGTGCTGGACGGGATCGAACTCGTCGAAGGCCGGGTGGGTGAGGATGAGCACGCCGCCCTTCTTCACCAGCGGCACGCCGCGGTTGAGGTTGAAGAAGTAGCCCAGCCCCATCACCTGCACCAGCAGCGGATTGAGGATGGAGTTGACGCTGTAGGGCGAGATGAAGGGGATGGGGAAGATGACGATGTCGCTCTGCCCCTGCACCGGCACCACGTACTGCTGCCAGCTCTTCTCCAGCGTCTTGGCGTGGGTGGGCTCGGTGGCTCCGGCGAACACGCCCGTCACGTCATAGGGCGCTGGGATGGAGTTGAGCACCTTGCGCGCCGCCGCGCGCGGCATCTTCGACAGCGCGTACCGCATGGCGTGGAACTTCAGCCGGTCGCCCTCGGTGTAGTCCTCCTCCTTCTTGTGGAGGAAGTCCACGCCCGGGCCGAACATGCGGTTGTTCAGCGACGTCTCGATGTGGAACACCTTGAGGTGCTTGTCGATCGCCTTGCCGATGCGCTCGTTGCGCCGGTACAGCTCGCTGTGGCCCGGCTCCATGTAGCTCTTGGACTCGCGGATCGTCTTCGGGTTGTGGTGCGCCCGGAGGCTCGCGTAGTTGGCCACGCCGGTGCCCATGGACTTGTGTCCGCCGTTCATGGGCACGAAGTTGACGTTGACGTAGACGACGAGGTCGCTCTCGGCCACGCGCCGGTTGACGGCCACCACGTGCGAGCCGCACGGGGTGCGCTCCAGCTCCACCATGCCGTCCGGATCCTCGGCGTCATGGTTGTAGTACCGCTCCGGGTAGTAGGCGTCGTAGATCTTCTGGCCCACCATGCGCCGCATCTCGCCTTCCGTCATGCGGCGGTGCAGGGCGTTGGCGATGATCAGGTGGATGTCGTCCACGCCCGAGTCGGCGCACAGCTCCAGCACCACCTCGAGGATGGACTGGCGCACGTCCGGCGTGGCCATGGGAGGCAGCGGGACGGAGATGTCGTCGATGACGCAGGTGAGCCGCATGCCGGGGCGGAGCAGGGCGTGCAGCGGCTCCATGCCCTCGGGGTGGTTGATGGCCCAGCGGATGGCGGCCTTCACGTTGGGCACACCGGCCAGGGGCGGCCGGGGGAAGATGACCCGGGTGCCCACGGGCAGGTTCTCCAGGAGGAAGTTCTCCCCGGAGAAGAGCGCCCGCGGGGGGCTGCCCTTCTCGGTGATGACCACCTGGCTTTCCTCGTCGTAGAGCTTCTGGAGCGTCTTGAGCGGGCGCATGTCGAAGGAGGGCTTTCCGTTACTTGAGGTCGAGGATGGGCCAGTTGTAGGCCCGGGCGATGGAGCGCAGGCGCATGTCCGGGTTGACGGCGGTGGGCCGTCCCACGACGGACAGCATCGCGTAGTCGGAGGCGCTGTCGGAGTAGCCATGGCACTGGTCGAGCGCCAGGCCCTCGCGGACGCAGTAGGAGCGGATGGCGTTGGCCTTGTTCGCTCCCTCGATGATCGGGGGAATCACCTTGCCGGTGGCCTTGCCGCCAACGAACTGCATCTTGTTGGCGATCATGTCGTCCGCGCCCAGGTAGCGGGCCAGCGGGCGCATGCTGAAGTCCAGCGCTCCGGTGACGAGCACGATGCGGCAACCGACGCGGCGCGCCTGGTCGATGAGGTCACGCGTCTGCTCGTAGAGGGCGGGCTTGAGCACGTCCTCGAACATGTCCTCGGCGATGGAGATGAGCCGGTCCTCGGAGAGGCCGGCGTAGTACCGGTAGAAGAACTCGTTGAAGGCCTTGCGGTTCACCGCGTCCATGGCCGCGAAGAGGGGCACGCTGGCGGCGGTGGACAGGGTCCTCCCGAGGGTCCCCAGCAGCGAGCCCCGGTTCATCGCGTAATAGGCGTAGACGTGGACGACGTTGGTCTTCACCAGCGTCCCGTCGACATCGTAGAAGGCAGCTTTCGCGGGCATGGACAAGGCGGGCTTCCTGACATTGGAGTCCGGCGTGTGTCAACCGCGCTAATGGACGCTGAATTCGCCGAATGCGACGGAGAAGGCGGGACGGGGGCGACCGCGTGGGGCAGTCGAGCAACCGCTGATTTCCCGCAAAAGGGCCAGCTCGGGCTGGCTGCCTGGATGCCCGAGGGCCCGACGCAGCGCTCCGCTTCCGGGGGCAGGCGCCTCCACTCCTCTCGTGTGGGATAGGAGGCGACCTGCTCGCGACGGCTTTCAGGACACGATGAAGTGGGCGCTGCCGCGGAGGGGGACCACGCTGTACTTCTGGAGCTGGGCGTTGGCGGGGAGCCGGGGGAAGCGGCTGCGGGTGAGCACGCCCTCGGTGGTGATCCGCACCTCGCTCGCGGTGTCCCGGAGCTGTGCCCGGGGAATCAACACGGTGAAGAGGAGCGCGCCCGCGTCGGCGTCGGGCTCCAGGGTGATGGTCACCAGGGTGCCGATCTCCGTCTCCACCTGGCGGATTTCATCTCCCCTCGCGTTCACCTCGTGCCTGGCGTCCTTGTAATGCAGAAGGGGCTGGCCGGTGATGCTGGTGGTCGAGAAGCTGAGCGAGATGCCCTTGCCAGCCAGCTCGAACTGATTGGGGAGGACGATTCGGGTGGGAAGCGGGGCGATGGGGAGTGTGGGGGTGGGCTGCATGCGATGTCTCCTGAGAGATTTGGAGTGGCACCGCCCGGATTGTGATGACGCATCAGCTCACAACCACCCCTGCTCCCTGTACCAGCGAGCGCTGCGGCGGATGGAGTCGGCGGGGTCCCTCGTGGCGCGGAAGCCCAGCAGGCGCTCGGCCTTGGCGCTCGAGCACGTCCAGGCCGGCACCAGCAGCTGCCGCGCGAACTTCCGGTTGAGGGGCAGGCGCCGGCCCGTCACCCGCGTCACCCCATCCGCCACGCTCGCCAGCGCCGTCAGTACACCAGGCGACAGTCGCACCGTGCGCGTTTTCACCCCCAGCTCCGAGGCCGCGATGTCCTGCAGCTCCTCCAGCGTGAGGGGCTGGGGGTGACCTACGAAGAAGGATTGGCCGAGGGCCTCCTCGCGCTCGGCCAGCAGTAGCAGCAGGTCCACCACGTCCTCCACGTCCACCAGGGTCAGCGGCCGGGGGCCACCGCCCAGCTCCAGCCGCAGGCCCCGCGACACCAGCTTGAAGATGAGGAGGTTCTCCCGGTCCCCCGGCCCCACGATGCGCGGCGGGCGCACCACCGTCACCGGCAGCCGGTCCGCGTACGAGAAGGCGATGCGCTCGGCCTCGGCCTTGCTCTCGCCGTACCACTCCGCGGGTTGCAGGGGGTCCTCCTCTGTCCGGGGCCGCTCCCTCGTGGAGGGCCCCGAGGCACCCAGCGAGCCGGCCAGCACCAGCCGCGGCTTCTTCCCGGAGGTGGCCACCAGGGCCTCGCACAACAGCCGTGTCCCCTCGGCGTTGACGCGCAGGAAGTCCTCTCGGGTGGCGGCGCGGCGCAGGCCCGCCAGGTGGAAGACCACGTCCCGTCCCTGGACGGCGCGGGCCAGGCTGGCCGCGTCCGTCACGTCTCCCTCCACCCTCTCGTACTCCAACCCGATCAGACTCGACACGTCACTTCCGGGACGGATGAAACAGGCCGCTACATGTCCCCGCGCGGTGAGCGCGCGCACCAGCCAGGAGCCCAGGAAACCGTTCGCGCCAGTGATGAGTGTGTTCAACATGGTGTGCTTTCCCGGAGAAAACACTCTTCCCTTCCGAGGGAGAACCACTATTTTCCCCTCGGCCCTCAGAGGGAAAAATGCAGCGGAGGGCTGTTTTTCGGCCTCGGGCGTGCTAGGAGCGCTCGACGGCTCAGGGTGTGAACAAGCCGTGCAACGCCCCTGGACACTCGAATCAGGGGGAGGAGATCCGAACAGAATGGCCGCCAAGAAGACCACCGCCGCGAAGAAGGCTCCCGCCGCGAAGAAGGCTCCCGCCGCCAAGAAGTCCGCGGCTGGCAAGCGCAAGCCGAACGCGGCGTTCATGAAGGAGATGACTCCGTCCGCCGCTCTGGCGGAGATCGTCGGCAACAAGCCGCTGCCCCGCACCCAGGTCGTCAGCAAGATCTGGGACTACATCAAGAAGAACAACCTCCAGGACGCCAAGAACAAGCGGCAGATCAACGCCGACGACAAGCTCAAGCCCATCTTCGGTGGGAAGAAGTCCGTCACCATGTTCGAGATGACGGCGCTGGTGAACAAGAACCTGACCTGAGCCAGGCACCGGCTTCATCGGCCGCAAGGCCTGGAGGGCTCGCCACCGCACATGTGGCGAGCCCTCTGCATTTCAGGGGGGCGGTCGGTCGGAAGAGCGTTGGCTAGCGTGCGGAACGGCGCCTCGGTGGTGGTCAGGAGCGCCCGTCGGCCCTAGGACTGCATGCATATGCGACTCGAGGGGACGGTTGTGTCGGCAGGAGACGGGGTGATGGGGCAGGCGAGCGTGGATGCACTGGCTGGGACGCTGTACGGGCGCGTGCGGGAGGAGCTGCTGGGCCGCGCCACGCCGCTGTCCACCTACCGCATTCAATTGCACAAGGGTTTTCCCTTCACCGCCGCGCGGGAGATTGTGCCCTACCTGGCTCGGCTGGGGCTGACGGACATCTACTGCTCGCCCTACCTCAAGGCGAGCCCGGGCAGCACCCACGGCTATGACTGCGTGGACCACAAGCAGCTCAACCCGGAGGTGGGCTCGGCCGAGGAGCACGCGGCCTTCTGTGCCACGCTGCGCGAGCACGGGCTGGGGCAGGTGCTGGACGTGGTGCCCAACCACATGGGCATCGACGCCTTCAACCCGCTGTGGTTCGACGTGCTGGAGAACGGCCCCTCGTCCCTGTTCGCGCGCTTCTTCGACATCGACTGGAGCCCGGTGAAGGACGAGCTGAAGGACAAGGTCCTCCTGCCGGTGCTGGGGGATCAGTACGGGGTGGTGCTGGAGCGGGGCGAGCTGAGGCTGGGCTTCCAGGACGGGGCCTTCCGGGTCCACTACTACGACCGCGTCCTCCCGGTGGCCCCCGGGCAGTACGGGCGGGTGCTGCGCCGCGACCTGGAGGGGCTGGAGAGCCGGCTGGGGGCGGAGCATCCGCACCTGCTGGAGCTGCACTCCATCCTCACCGCCATCCGCAACCTGCCCGCGCGCACGGAGACCGAGCGCTCCCTGGTCATCGAGCGCAACCGCGAGAAGGAGGTCATCAAGCGCCGCCTGGCCGCCCTGGCCGAGGCCAGCCCCGAGATGGCCGCGCACATCGAGACCAACGTGCGGGCCCTCAACGGCACCCCGGGCAACCCGCGCTCCTTCGACGAGCTGGACGCGCTGCTGGAGGGGTGCTGCTACCGGCTGGCCGACTGGCGCGTGGCGGGGGAGGAGATCAACTACCGTCGCTTCTTCGACATCAACGGGCTGGCCGCCATCCGGGTGGAGGACCCGGACGTGTTCGCCGAGGCCCACCAGCGCATCTTCGACTGGTTGCGTCAGGGCTGCGTCACCGGGTTGCGCATCGACCACCCGGACGGGCTCTATGATCCGACGGCCTATTTCCTCAACCTGCAGGAGCAGTACTTCGTGGAGCGGGCGAGGGCCCTCTTCGACGCCGAGCATCGCGAGCTGTCCGCGAAGTGGCCGGAGGTGGAGCGGCGGCTGCGCGAGCGCTGGCAGGCGGAGGCGGGGGCGCACGTGGACTCGCCGCTGCGCAAGGCGCTCTTCGTGGCGGTGGAGAAGATTCAAGGGGGCCGCGAGCGCATCCCCGAGGGCTGGGCGGTGCACGGCACCACCGGGTACCGCTTCGCCAACGCGGTGGGGGGCATCTTCGTGCGGCCGGACGCCGAGGCGTCGCTGACGGAGACGTACTACCGCTTCATCGGTAAAGCGGTGGACTTCGAGGAGCTGGTCTACGAGAAGAAGCGCCTCATCCTGCGCGACTTCATGTCGAGCGAGCTGAACGTGCTCGCCCACCGGCTCAACCGCGTGTCGGAGATGAACCGGCGCTCGCGCGACTTCACCCTCAACAGCCTGCGGCGGGCGCTGGCGGAGTTCATCGCGCTCTTCCCCGTCTACCGCACCTACGTGGACGACTGGCGGCCGGAGCTGGACGAGCGCGACGTGCGCTACATCCAGGACACGCTGCGGCACGCCAAGGCGCGCAACGCCACCCTCAACGCCAGCATCTTCGACTTCCTGGGGGACGTGCTGCTGCGGCGCTACCCGGAGCACCTGGGGCCGCACGAGCGGGCGGAGATGCTGGCCTTCGCCATGAAGGTGCAGCAGGTGACGGGCCCCGTCATGGCCAAGGGGCTGGAGGACACCGTCTTCTACGTCTACAACCGGCTTGTCTCCCTCAACGAGGTGGGGGGAGAGCCGGAGCAGTTCGGCACCACCGACGACGTCTTCCACTCTCGCAACCAGGAGCGCGCGGAGCACTGGCCGGCGAGCATGCTCACCACCAGCACGCACGACACCAAGCGCAGCGAGGACGTGCGCGCGCGCATCAACGTCCTCTCGGAGGTGCCCGAGGAGTGGCGCCAGCGGGTGGCTCGCTGGTCGAAGCTCACCGCGCCCCACCGCGCCTCGCTGCCCGAGGGACCCGCGCCCAGCCCCAATGACGAGTACCTCTTCTACCAGACGGTGGTGGGCGCCTGGCCCATGGGCCCCTCCCTCTCCGGGGAGGCCCTCACGCGGTTCCGCGACCGCGTCCGCGAGTACATGCTCAAGGCCATCAAGGAGGCCAAGGTCCGCACCTCGTGGACCAACACCAATCCGTCCTACGAGGAGGCCGTGTCGCGCTTCGTGGAGTCCTGCCTGGACCCGGCCAGCAGCCGCGCCTTCCTGGATGACATCCGCTCCTTCAAGCGCCACATCGAGCGGGCCGGGCAGCACAACGCACTGGGTCAGCAGCTGATGAAGCTGGCCTCGCCCGGGGTGGTGGACACCTACCAGGGCTGCGAGCTGTGGGACCTGTCCCTGGTGGACCCCGACAACCGCCGGCCGGTGGACTACACCCTGCGGGCCCGGCTGCTGGAGGCGCTGGACCGCGAGGCGGAGGCGGACCGGGCCGGGCTGTGCACCCGGCTGACGGCGAACATGGACGATGGCCGCATCAAGCTCTTCGTGCTGGCCGAGGGTCTGCGCCTGCGCCAGCGCCAGGCGGCCCTCTTCCGGCATGGCGGGTACCGGGCGCTCACCCTGGCGGGCCCGCGCGCGGACGCGGCGATCGCCCTCGCCCGGGAACACGGACAGTCCGTCGTCATCGCCGCCGCACCGCGCCATACGCTCTCCGCCCTGGCTGCTTCCGGGGGCCTGGCGGGGGCGTATGAAGAAACGTCGCTGGAGCTGCCCGGTTCCTATGCGAGCATGACGTTCCGGGACGTGTTCACCGGGCAGGAGGTCCGGCCGGGTCGTCAGGCGGGTGGCGCGGTGCTGCCCCTGGCTCCCCTGCTGGCGGGCTTCCCGCTGGTGTTGTTGGAGAGGAGTGATGGATGAAGCGGGCGGAGGTGCTACCGGGCAAGCCGTATCCCCTGGGCGCCACGTACCTTGGTAACGGAGTCAACTTCGCCGTCTTCAGCGAGCATGCGCGGAAGATGGAGGTGTGCGTCTTCGATTCGCAGGACCCCTCGCGCGAGCTGCGCCGCTACGTGCTGCCGGAGCAGACGCAGCACGTGTGGCACGGCTTCATCCCGGGGCTGCAGACGGGCACCCTCTATGGCCTGCGCGCCCATGGGGCCTACGAGCCCCGGCGCGGCCTGCGCTTCAACCCGCACAAGCTGCTGGTGGACCCCTATGCCCGTGCCCTGCACGGGCAGGTGGACTTCTCCTCGCCCGTGTACGCCTACGTGCCCGGGCACGAGGAGCAGGACCTCGGCTTCGACACCCGTGACAGCGCCCTCGGCGTGCCCAAGGGCGTGGTGCTCACCGATGACTTCGACTGGGACGGGGACAGCCCTCCCTCCGTTGCCTGGAACCGGACGCTCATCTACGAGGCCCACGTCAAGGGCCTCACGAAGCTGCACCCCGCCATCCCCGAGCACCTGCGCGGCACCTACGCGGCCATGGCCCACCCGGCCATCCTCGAGCACCTGCAGAAGCTGGGCGTCACCGCCGTGGAGCTGCTCCCCGTCCACTCCCACGTGGACGAGCCCTTCCTCGTCAACAAGGGCCTCACCAACTACTGGGGCTACAGCACCCTGGGCTACTTCTCCCCGGACGCGCGCTTCAGCTCCTCGGGCTCGCGCGGCGGCCAGGTGGCCGAGTTCAAGTCCATGGTGAAGGCGTTCCACCGCGCCGGCATCGAGGTCATCCTCGACGTCGTCTACAACCACACCTGCGAGGGCAACCACCTCGGGCCCACCCTGTCCTTCAAGGGCCTGGACAACTCCGCCTACTACCGGTTGTCGGAGAAGGATCCGCGCTACTACCAGGACTTCACCGGCACCGGGAACTCGTGGAACGCCACCCACCCGTACGCGCTCCGGCTCGTCATGGACTCGCTGCGCTACTGGGTGCAGGAGATGCACGTGGACGGCTTCCGCTTCGACCTGGCCACCACGCTGGGGCGCGACAGGCACGGCTACGACACCCGCGCCGCCTTCTTCCAGATGGTGCACCAGGACCCCGTCCTCAGCCGGGTGAAGCTCATCGCCGAGCCCTGGGACGTGGGCGACTTCGGCTACCAGGTGGGCAACTTCCCCGTCCTGTGGAGCGAGTGGAACGGCAAGTACCGCGACACCATCCGCCGCTACTGGAAGGGCGATGAGCGGCAGGCGGCGGAGATCGGCTACCGGCTCACCGGCTCGTCGGACCTGTACGCGCTGAGCGGCCGCAAGCCCACCGCGAGCGTCAACTTCATCACCGCCCACGACGGCTTCACCCTGCACGACCTCGTCACCTACAGCCAGAAGCACAACGAGGCGAACCTGGAGGAGAACCGGGACGGGGCCAACGACAACCACTCGTGGAACTGCGGCGTGGAGGGCGAGACGACCGACCCCGTGGTCAACACCCTGCGCGAGCAGCAGAAGCGCAACTTCCTGGCCACGCTCTTCCTGTCCCAGGGCGTGCCCATGCTGCTGGCCGGCGACGAGATGGGCCGCACCCAGCGCGGCAACAACAACGCCTACTGCCAGGACAACGCCCTGTCCTGGGTGGACTGGAACCTCAACGACTCCCAGCGCAAGCTGCTGGACTTCACCATCGCCCTGAGCCGGCTGCGCCGCGAGCAGCCGGTGCTCACCAAGCGCAAGTTCTTCCGCGGCTCCCACATCTGGGACAGCAAGCTGAAGGACCTGGCCTGGTTCCGCCCGGACGGGCAGGAGATGAAGAAGGAGGACTGGGAGAAGCCCTACCTGCCCTCCATCGGCTTCCTGCTGGGCGGCGATGCCATCGCCACGCCGGACGACGAGGGCAACCGCATCGTCGGGGACACACTCCTGGTGCTGATGAACGTGCACCACGAGCCCATCACCTTCCACCTGCCGGCCATCGAGTGGGGCGCGGACTGGGAGGAGGTGGCGGACACCGGACAGTCACGCGTGTCCCTGCACACCCATACGCCCGCGGGGGGCACCGTGATGGTGGCCGGACGGGCCCTGGTGGTCCTGCGCCGCCCGGCGACGGAATAGTCACCCGGGCGGAAGTTTGGACTCTCAAGGATGTCGACTGCCGGTCTCCCGCCCGTTATACGGGGGGGTTGGCTGTCTCCAGCCGCATCGGGGAAACACGCTCGTGAACATACAAGTCGCGCTCTGGGTGGGCTTCAACGTCTTCGTGCTGGCGATGTTGGCCATGGATCTGGGCCTCTTCCATCGCAAGGAGCACGTGGTGACGCCCAAGGAGGCGGGTGGGTGGACGATCGTGTGGATCGTCCTCAGCCTGCTGTTCTGCGGGGGCCTCTGGTACTTCGGCTACTGGACCACCGCCCAGTCCATGCAGTGGGTGACGGCCTACGTCATCGAGTACGCGCTCTCGGTCGACAACCTCTTCGTCTTCCTCATGGTGTTCGCCTACTTCCGGGTGGCCCTGGAGGTGCAGCACCGGGTGCTCTTCTGGGGCATCATGGGCGCGTTCATCATGCGCGCCGTGCTCATCCTGGCTGGCACCGCGCTCGTCCAGCGCTTCCACTGGCTGCTCTACCTCTTCGGCGCCTTCCTCGTCTTCACCGCGGCGAAGATGGCCTTCTCCAAGGACGACGACGATGCCGCGGACCCCGAGCAGACCTTCATCGTGAAGCTGTCCCGGCGCATGCTGCCGGTGGCCCGGCAGGGCGAGGGCAGCAACTTCTTCACCATCGAGGACGGCCGGCGCAAGGTGACGCCCCTGTTCCTGGTGCTCATGGTGGTGGAGGCCACGGACCTGCTCTTCGCCCTGGACTCCATCCCCGCCGTGCTGGGCATCAGCCAGGACCCCTTCATCGTCTACACGTCCAACGTGTGCGCCATCCTGGGCCTGCGCTCGCTCTTCTTCGTGGTGGCGAGCCTCATGGAGAAGTTCCACCTGCTCAAGGTGGGCCTGGCCGCCATCCTCGGCTTCGTGGGCACGAAGATGCTCATCGTCTTCTTCGACATCCACGTCCCCATCGGGCTGTCGCTGGGCATCATCGGAGGCATCCTGGTGGCCTCCATCGTGGCCTCGCTCATCTGGCCCAAGCCGGAGGTGCCCGCGCAACTGGAGCAGCAGCGGCGGGACCGGGAAGGCGCCAACCCCTGAGCCCCCGCGGGCTGGTTCGTTTGGCTTGCGTCCGGGCGGCGAGCCAGCCAATTGTGGGGCATGTCGTCCACCACCACTGAAGGCATCCGCATCACCGTGAAGCCCGCCTACTGGCCGGAGCGGAGTGCCCCCGAATCCCACCAGTACGCGTTCATGTACACGGTGGAGATCCTCAACGAGGGCGGAGAGCCCGCGCAGCTGCGCAGCCGCCATTGGATCATCACCGACGCGACCGGGAAGATAGAGGAGGTGAGGGGCGAGGGCGTCGTGGGCAAGCAGCCCCGGCTGGGTCCCGGCGAGCGCTTCGAGTACACGAGCTGGGCGCAGCTGCGCACGCCGTTCGGCTCCATGCGTGGCACCTACACGATGGAGCGGGCGGACGGCCGTCAGTTCGAGGCCCGCATCGGCGAGTTCGCCCTCACGCAACCCCACGCGCTGCACTAGGCCATGAGCTCCACGCGCAAGGGCCTGCTGCTGGTCAACCTGGGGACGCCGGATGCTCCTGAAACCGGCGCCGTGCGCCGCTACCTGCGGGAGTTCCTCAGCGACCCGCGCGTGTTGGACATCCACCCGGTGGGGCGCTGGTTCCTCCTCAACCTCATCATCCTGCCCTTCCGCTCGCCGAAGAGCGCGCACGCCTACCGCACCATCTGGACGGAGCGGGGCTCGCCGCTGATGGTGTACTCGCGGGGCCTGGCGGAGGCCGTGGCCGAGCGGCTGGCCGGCGAGTACGAGGTGGAGCTGGCCATGCGCTACGGCAACCCGTCCCTGCCGGACGCGGTGGCGCGGCTCCGGGCACGGGGGGTGAGTGACTTCACCGTGATGCCCCTCTACCCGCAGGAGGCGCCGTCCTCCTCGGGCTCCTCGCTGGCGCGCACCTACGAGGTGCTGTCCGAGCCGTGGGACGTGCCCAACGTGCGCGCCGTGCCGGCCTTCTACGACCACCCGGCCTTCCTGGATGCCTTCGCGCGGGTGGCGCGCCCCGTCATCACCGAGGCACGGGCGGACCACGTCCTCTTCAGCTTCCACGGGGTGCCCGAGCGCCATGTCCGCCGGACGGATGCCTCGGGGCGGCACTGCCTGGCCTCGGGCGGGTGCTGCGACGCCATCACCGACGCGAACCGCCACTGCTACCGGGCCCAGTGTTTCGCCACGGCGCGGGAGCTGGCGAAGCGGTTGGGGTTGGAGCCCCAGGGGTGGAGCGTGTCCTTCCAGTCCCGCCTGGGGCGCACGCCGTGGGTGAAGCCGTACACGGACTTCGTGCTGCCGGAGCTGGCCGCGCGCGGGGTGAAGCGCCTCGCCGTGATGTGCCCGGCCTTCGTCTCCGACTGCCTGGAGACGCTGGAGGAGGTGGCCCTGCGCGGGCGCGACCAGTTCCTCGCGAGCGGGGGCGAGTCGCTCACCCTCGTCCCCTCGCTCAACGCGGACCCCGCCTGGGCGGACGCCGTGGTGCGGCTCGTCCGCGAGTCGGAGGCCGCGGCTACTTCTTCGCCTGCGGCTGCAGCAGCTCCGGCGGTACCGGATCGACCGGGGTGAGGCGCAGCGTGCGCTCGCCGTTGGCCGTGCCGGGCAGGGTGGTGCCCTCCACGTGCGTGGTGAGGGTGCCCTCCCACGAGCGCCAGCGGCCCGCCTTCACGAGGAACTCGCCCCGGCCCGTCATCCGCACCTCGGCGGAGGCGGCCTGGGCCGTCGGGGCCTGAGCGGCCTCGTCCGCGTGGTCGTCGTGCCCGCCCGCGGCCTTCTTCCCGGGCGCTTCCTTCGGCTTGCGGGCCGGGGGTTGCGGACGGAGCTGACCGGAGAGGGACTCGGAGAGGTCGTACTCGAGCGTCGCCACCTGCTCGCCGTTCTCCGCGGGGGCGAGCGAGGTGAGCTTCACCTGGTTCTTCCGCTCGGCCTTCTTCTCCACGAAGTTGGTCACGGCGCCCAGATCCACCAGATCCGCGCCGAGCGCCCAGGTGGAGTCCTTGCCCACCGGATCCCTCGGCAGCTCCAGCACCAGCACCGCCGTGTTGCGCAGCGGCCCGGCGAGCCCATCCAGCACGAAGCCACGCTCGCTCATGGTGCCCTGCTCGGCCTCGCCGCCCTCGCCCTGCGGGACGATGCGGAAGGCGTAGTCGCCGGAGCCGGTCTTCTCGAGGACGAAGATGGAGGACGCCTCACCCGAGGCGGCCGCAGACTCGGAGTCCTGGCCCTTCTTGTCCTTGGCGGCCGAAGGCGCGGATTCGGAGGTGGTGGTGAGACGGAAGGCGATGGGGGCGTCGAGCTTCCAGCGCAGCGTCACCTTGGAGGGATCTGGCGGCGGCTCGGGCGCGGGGGCTGGCTTCTTCTCGGCCTGCCGGGCCTTGAGCACGTTGGCGGCCATCTCGGGGGTGGCGGCGATGGGCTCCATCTTGCCGACAGGATCCTCCTTGCAGGCGGAGGTGAGGCAGAGAGCGGCGAGCAGGCCGGTGAGGCGCCGGTTCACGAAGAGACTCCTGGGGTAGGGAAGCAGGGACTTGCGCTTCGCGGTGTCCTGGAGTCTACGGCAGTGTGCCCGAGGCTTGAAATGGGCGCGATGCCACCCTCAACCCCCCACCGGCCGGGGCGCGGCGGCACGGGCCAGGCGATCCCTCACGGCGACGCCCAGGCCCTCGGCCCTGGGGAGACAGGCCACCAGCACGTCGTGGCCCTGCTGGTCCGCCTCGCGCAGCCGCATATAGAGGACGCGCGCCGCGCCGGCCGGGTCCTCCGGCACGTCATAGCGGGGGACTCCCGGGGGGAGGGTGAGGCTCGGAGGCCCCAGGACGCCCACGCTTTGTTCCTGGGCACGGAGGGCCTCCACGCGAGAGACCACGTCCCTGGGCTCGGAGAGCACCACCCCCGCCCGGGGCGCGTAGTGCGAGGCGAGGCTGCCCGAGACGCGCACCGTGGCCGAGGTCCGCACCGGCACCCTGCGTCCCAGGACGCGTTCGAGCTCCTCCACCGGCAGGCCTCCGGGGCGCAGCACCGCCGGCTCCCGGCCGCTCAGGTCGATGATGGTGGACTCCAGGCCCACGGTGCACGGGCCTCCATCGAGGATGAGGTCCACCTCGTCCCCCAGGTCCGCGCGCACGTGCTCCGCCGTGGTGGGGCTCACCTTGCCGAAACGGTTGGCGCTCGGCGCGGCCACGCCGCCTCCCAGGGCGTCCAGCACGGCCAGGGCGAGGGGATGGTTGGGCACGCGGACGGCCACCGTGTCCTGGCCTCCGGTGACGGCGTCCGTGGCGCGCGCGGTGCGCGGCAGCACGAGGGTGAGCGGCCCCGGCCAGAAGGCCTTCGCCAGGCGCAAGGCGTCCTCGGGGATGTGGCGGGCCCAGGAGGGGAGCTCCTCGGCGCGGGCCACGTGGACGATGAGCGGGTGGGTGGCGGGGCGACCCTTGATGGCGAAGACGCGGCGTACGGCCAGCTCGTCCTCACAATTGGCCGCCAGGCCATAGACGGTTTCAGTCGGCAGCGCGATGACGCCACCGCGTTTCAGCGTTTCCACTGCCCGTGTGAGGAGGTCCGAGGTAAGCATGCCTGTAGGGCGCAATCTGGACTCCGGAGGGGACGATGGGCAAGTCGCAGGTGTTCGAGGCTCGCAGCCAGATGCCCGTGGATGCCGAGGCGGTATTCGCCTGGCACGCCCGCGAGGGGGCCTTCCAGCGCCTGACACCTCCCTGGGAGCCTGTCGAGGTGGAGGAGAAGCAGGGCGATGGCATCCGCGAGGGCACGCGGGTGGTGCTGCGCATGAACCTGGGGCCCGTGCCCCTGCGGTGGGTGGCGCGGCATACCCGGTATGTTCCCGGCTCGCTCTTCCAGGACGTGCAGGAGTCGGGGCCCTTCGCCCGGTGGGTCCACACCCACCGCATGTGGGACGAGCCCTCGGGCGGCACGGTGCTGGAGGATGAGGTGGAGTACGCGCTGCCGGTGGGGGCGCTCGGGCGCGTGGTGGGGGGCGGCTACGCGCGGCACCGGCTGGAGCGGATGTTCGCCTACCGCCACGCGGTGACGCGCGAGGACCTGCGGCGGCACGCGGCCTTCGCCGGGCGGGAGCCGCTGACGGTGGCGGTGAGCGGCACCTCGGGGCTGGTGGGGAGCGCGCTGGTCCCCTTCCTCACCACGGGAGGCCACCGGGTGCGGCGGCTGGTGCGCGGTCAGCCCGAGGCCGGGGACATCGCCTGGGCTCCGGGCCAGGGGGAGATGGACCTGGTCGCGCTGGAGGGGGTGGACGCGGTGGTGCACCTGGCCGGGGCGCCCATCGCCGATGGGCGCTGGACGGAGGAGCGCAAGGCCCTCATCCGTCGCAGCCGTGTCGAGGGCACCCGGGTGCTGTGCGAGTCGCTCGCACGTCTGGCTCGCCCGCCGCGGGTCCTGGTGAGCGCATCGGCCATGGGGTTCTACGGCAACCGGGGTGACGAGGTGCTCACCGAGTCCAGCACGTCCGGAGAGGGCTTCCTCGCCGACGTCACCCGCGAGTGGGAGGCGGCCACCGCCCCGGCGGAGCAAGCCGGCATCCGCGTGGTGCACCTGCGCTTGGGGGTGGTGCTGAGCTCCCGGGGTGGTGCGCTGGCGAAGATGCTCCCCGCCTTCCAGGCGGGAGGAGGTGGCCGCATCGGAGATGGCCGGCAGTGGATGAGCTGGGTCTCCCTGGAGGACGTCATCGGCCTCGTCCACTTCGCCTTGTTCGACGAGGGGCTGCGCGGGCCCGTGAACGCGGTGGCGCCGAACGCCGTGCGGCAGGCGGAGCTCGCCCGGACCCTGGGACAGGTGCTCTCCCGGCCGGCACTGGTTCCACTGCCCGCCAGCGCGGTGAGGACCCTCTTCGGCGAGATGGGCCAGGAGACGCTCCTCCTCAGTGCCCACCTCCGCCCGGAGGCCGCCGAGCGCCAGGGCTTCACCTTCATCCACCCCACGCTGGAGCAGGCCCTGCGCTTCACGCTCGGGAAGACGACCGAGGGGCCTCGCTTCCGCCACGGGTGACGGACGGCCCGCCTTGACTTCGCTCGGGGCTCACGAAAGAACGCCCCGATGATCCACGTCGAGGGGCTGACCAAGTACTACGGCAGCCACGCGGCCATCCGGGAGCTCGCCTTCCACATCGAGCGGGGCGAGGTCATCGGCTTCCTGGGGCTCAACGGGGCGGGCAAGACGACCACCCTGAAGATCCTCGGGTGCGTGCTGTTGCCCACGTCGGGACGGGCCGTCATCGACGGCTACGACGTCGTGAGCCATCCGCACGAGGTGCGTCAGCGCATCGGCTTCCTGCCGGACACGCCGCCGCTCTACGACGAGATGCTGGTGGGGGAGTTCCTCGCCTTCGTGGCGCGGCTGCGGGGCGTGCCCTCGCGCGAGGTGTCCGCCCGGGTCTCCGAGGCCGAGGAGAAGACGGGCCTGCGCGACGTGGACGACGCGCCCATCTCCTCGCTGAGCCACGGTTACCGGCAGCGCGTGGGGGTGGCGCAGGCGCTCGTGCACCGGCCGGCGCTGCTCATCCTCGACGAGCCGGGCAGCGGATTGGATCCCCGGCAGATGGTGGAGATGCGCGCGCTCATCCGCGGGCTGCGGGGCGCGCACACGGTGCTCGTCTCCAGCCACCTGTTGTCGGAGATCAGCCAGACGTGTGACCGGCTCCTCGTCATCAAGGATGGGGAGATCGTCGCCCAGGGCACCGAGGAGGAGCTGGGCCAGCGGCTGGGCGGCGGTGGCTTCATCGAGGTGGAGGTGAGGGGCGAGCGGGAGCGGGTGCTGGCGGCGCTCGCGGCCGTGGGGCCGGTGCACGTGGTGGCCGAGGCCGAGGGCGTGATGACGCTCCGGGTGGACGCTCCGGCGGAGCTGCGGCCGAGGGTGGCCCAGGCGGTGGTGGGGGCGGGCCTGGAGCTGCTCCGGCTGGACCGGGGGACGGAGAAGCTCGAGTCCCTCTTCCTGCGCCTCACCCGGGGTCAGGAGGTGACCGCGTCATGATGCGCACGCTGCTCATCGCGCGCCGGGAGCTCGCGGCCTACCTGCGCACCTTTCAGGGGTACATCATCATCGCCATGGTGCTGGCGGTGGACGGCCTGCTCTTCAACGCCTACGCGCTGGGCGGGGTGAGCAAGCGCTCCTCGGAAGTGCTCTCGCTCTTCTTCTTCTTCTCCAGCGGCACCACGCTGGTGGCCTCGGTCTTCATCTCCATGCGGCTGCTGGCCGAGGAGCGGCAGGCGGGCACGCTGCCCCTGCTGTACTCCTCGCCGGTGAAGGACCATGAGATCGTCCTGGGCAAGTTCCTCTCGGCGCTGGCCTTCCTGTCGCTGATGACGCTGGCCACGGTGTTCATGCCGCTGCTGGTGATGGTGCACGGCAAGCTGTCGGTGGGGCACATCGCCGCCGGGTACCTGGGGCTGTTGCTGCTGGGCAGTGCGTCGCTGGCGATTGGCACGTTCGGCTCGGCACTGGCGCGCAACCAGGTGCTGGCCGCCGTCCTCTCCGGGTGCATGCTGGTGGCGCTGCTGACGTGCTGGCTGCTGGCCCGCATCACCGAGCAGCCGCTCTCGGATGTCTTCGGCGCGCTGGCGCTGTGGAACCAGCACTTCCAACCCTTTCAGGCGGGCGTGGTGCACGTGCGCGACGTCGTCTACTACCTGCTCGTCACCTACGTGGCCCTCTTCGCCGCCACGCGGGTGCTCGAGGCGCGGAGGTGGCGATGAGCCTCCGGCCCTCGCCCTGGGTGTCCGTGCTGTACGTGGTGGGCCTGGTGTCCGTGTTCCTCGGCGAGCGCGTGGCGGGCGCTGGTACGGGGCGGCTCGTGCTGAGCGGGCTGGGCCTGGCGCTGGTGCTGCTCGCGGTGGCGTGGCGCGTGACGAGAACGGCGCGGGCCTCGGGTGATGGACGGAGGCTGGAGCGGTGGTTGCTCGGCCTCTTCCTGCTGGGAGGGCTGGGCCTGGCGCTCTACGTCCTCTCCTCGGACGTGGCCCCGTGGGGCGTGCCGTTGAAGAAGCAGGCGCCCAGGCTGGCGGTGGTGCTGGCGGCGCTCTTCCCCGCGCTGCTGGCCGCCACGCTGCTGCCGTTGGTGCTGGTGGAGCTGGCGGTGGCGGCCATGGCGCGAGGGCCGGTGCTGGAGATGGGACGGGTGCGCGCCGCGCTGCACTCGGGGCTGGGGCTGGCCTTCGCGCTCGTCTTCGCCTTCTCGACCATGTACGTGGCCACGCAGGCGGACGTCTCGTGGGACCTGGCGTACTTCCGCACCGCGCGGCCGGGCGAGGCCACGCGGAAGCTGGCGCGAGGCCTCAATGCGCCGGTGGAGGTGACGCTCTTCTTCCCACCCGCCAATGACGTGAGGCAGGCCCTGGAGCAGTACTTCCGGGAGCTGTCGCGGGAGTCCGGTCTGTTGAAGGTGGAGGTGTTGGACCAGGCGGTGGAGCCGGCGCGGGCGAAGTCGATGGGAGTGGGGGAGAACGGCTCCGTGGTGTTCAGCCGGGGCCAGCGCCACGAACGGCTGAAGATACCGCTGGAGCTGGAGCGCGCCCGAGGCCAGTTGCAGCGGTTGGACGAGGACGTGTACCGGCGGCTGCGGATGGTGGCCCGTCCTCGCCGGGTGCTGTACCTCACCGTGGGCCATGGCGAGCGGGGACTGATGCCCCAGGCCGCCACGGCGCTGGAGAAGGCCCGGCCCGGCCTGTCACAGCTCGAGGAGTGGCTGCGCGTGCTGAACGTGGAGGTGCGCACGCTGGGCGTGGCCGAGGGGCTGGAGACGGAGGTGCCTCGCGACGCGGCGGTGGTGGCGGTGGTGGGGCCCGAGCGCGACTTCACCTCGGAGGAGCTCGCCGCGCTGCGACGGTACGTGGAGCACGGTGGGCGGCTGTGGCTCGCGCTGGAGCCGGACGGGCCCGGGCTCGAACCGCTGCTGGAGCCCCTGGGGCTGAAGCTGCTGCGAGCCCCGCTGGCGAACGACCAGCGTTACCTGCGCATCAGCCATCAGCAGAGCGACCGGGGCAACCTGGTGACGGCGAGCTTCTCCTCTCATGTTTCCGTTGGGACACTGGCCTCACTGGGCAGCGAGGCGTCGATCGTCTTCCCCGGAGCGACGGCACTCGAGTCAGTGGAGCCCCTGCCCAAGGGTGTGAAGCACGATGTCTCGGTGCGTGCATCCGCGGAGACGTTCCAGGACACCAATCACGACTTCATCCCGAATGAGGGAGAGCCCCGGCGGGCCTGGCCCCTGGTGGTGGCGGTGGAGAAGGCGGGCGTCTCGGGCGCCTCGCCCGCGCGCGTGGTGGCCATGGGCGACTCGGACGTAATGACCGACGGAGGCCCGCGCGGTTACGGCAATCCCTACCTGCTGGTGGACACGGTGCTCTGGCTGCTCGGCGAGGAGGAGCTGGCGGGCGAGGTGTCCAACGAGGAGGACGTGCCCCTGCAGCACACCCGCCAGAAGGACGTCGTCTGGTTCTACTCGGCCGTCTTCCTGGTTCCAGCAATGGTGCTGGGGGCGGGCTTCCTCGTGACGCGGAGCCGGGGCCGGAGGCGTGCACCCCGGGCTCCTGGTGGGGGCGCGCCATGAGGGCTCGGGGCGTGGTGCTCCAAGGCGTATTGGCGGCGGCGGGACTGGTCGCGGCCTTCCTCGTCTGGCAGCGGGAGCCAGCGGTTCTCCCCGGAGAAGAGGTGGTGCTGGACGCGCCGAAGCAGGCGTTGGAGCGCGTGCGCTACGAGGACGCGTCCGGCTGGGTGGAGCTGTTCCGCGAGGGCTCCGGGGATGGTGCGCTGTGGCTGCGGCTGGGAACGAAGCCGGGGCCCGGTTCGGCTCCTCGCGAGCTGCGGGCGAACGAGATCGCCGAGCAGCTCTTCACCCGCTTCGCGCCGCTGCGGGCCACGCGGGGCCTGGGCGTACTGGACGCACAGACCCTGGCCGAGGTGGGGCTGAAGGACAGCCCCCGGAAGCTGGTGGTGGAGCTGAGCAGTGGTGAGCACGTCTTCACCCTGGCGGGAGCCTCGATCGGCTGGGGCAGCCCGTACCTGCGGCGCGAGGCGGATGGGCGCGTCTTCCTCCTCGGCCCCTCGCTGCTGCCGGACCTGGAGAATGCCGCCAACCGTCTGGTGGATCGGACACTGCATGCCTTCGGGGCCGGCGAGTACGACGCTCTCACCGTCACCCTGGGGAACACCTCGCGTACCTTCCTCGTCCGTCAGCGGGCGCGGCGTCCGGCGGAGCTCGTGCCTCCCGAGACGCCGGACTCGCCGGACGAGACGGCCCGCAAGTGGCACGAGCGCGTGTGGCTGCTCGCGCCAGCCCAGGCGGACTTCCTCGGTCGTGGCGAGGAGCCGCCCGGGGGTGCTCCCCGTGAAGTGTTCCGCGTCGAGTACCGGCGCGGGAACGAGGGCCTCGGCCAGCTCATCGTGGCGCGAAGCGCGGGCGGTGGGTTCTACGCACGCACCGAGTACACCGCCGGCTGGGCGAAGCTGCCCCCCTGGGCCGACTCCATCGTCCTCGAAGCGGAGAAGGTGACCAGGGGGCGCTGAGGGGCCCTGGTGCTACTCGGGTTTCTTCGCCGCGGCCATGGCGCGGTTCACGTAGTCGAAGAGCCGCGGGTCGAGCCCGAACCTGGCGCCGGCCGAGGGCTCCTGCTGGTACATCGTGCCCAGCGACTTCTCGATGCCGGGGTTGCCGCCGGTGAAGGCGCGGACGAGCTCGCCCCAGCGCCGGGCCAGCCGCTGCACGGGCTCGCTGGCCGGGTCGGTGCCCTTCTCCATCTCGGCGCGTACCTGGGCGATGAGCTGCGGCCACTCCTGCTCGACCTGGCGGATGGCGTCCTCGCCGAGTGCCTGCCGGCGCGCCTCGAGCTCCTTCAACTGCTCGGGGGTGTAGTACTTCTCGAACATGGTCATGACCTCGATGGTTTGAACGAGTTGCTCGACGGAGGGCGTCTCCGCCGACCGGAGCTGCGTGGCGAGCGACTCCAGACGCCGGCACAGCTCCTGTTGGAGGGCGAGCTGCTCGCGAGCGCGCGCGAGATGCAGCTCGAGCACCCGGACTGCTGAGTAGCCGGGCTCGTCGATGCAGCGTTTGATCTCCTCCAGCGAGAAGCCGAGCTGGCGGAGCGAGAGGATGCGCTGCAACCGGGCGACATCCTCCGGGGTGTAGAGCCGGTAACCGGCCTCCGTGCGAAGCGACGGAGAGAGCAGGCCCAGCTCGTCGTAATGGTGCAGGGTACGGATGGACAGCCCGGTCCTCCGGGCAAGCTCGCCCACCTTCAGGGTCTCGGGCCGCATGAGGCACGCTCCTTTCGACCACACCGCTGTGTGGCTGCGAGGATGGGTACACCCTCACGTCGCGTGAGGCTCAAGGGAGAAAAGCGAGACCTGCTCGTCCAGCGGGCGGGCGTGCGTTGCTAGGCCGCCGGGGACACGGCCGCCAGCACCCGCTCGACCTCGCGGACCAGCGCGTCCGGCAGGCAGGGCTTGATGACGTAGGCATCGCAGCCGGCGTCCTGCGCCTCGCGCGAGTTCCCGTCCAGCGCATGACCGGTGAGGGCGACCACGGGGATGCAGCGCGTGCGGACATCGTTCTTGAGCCGCCGGGTGGCCTCCCAGCCATCCATCACCGGCAGGGACAGGTCCATGAGGATGACGGAGGGGTGCAGCGCGAAGGCCTTCTCCATGGCCTCCAGACCGTTGCGGGCCTCCGCCACGCGGAAGCCGGAGAACTCGAGGTACTCCGCGTACATCTCCCGGGCATCCTGGTAGTCGTCGACGATCAGGACGAGGGGCGAGCTGTCATTTCGAGCCATGCTGTTCATGTCCGCCTCGTGCGTCGTGGAAGGTACAGCGTGAACGTCGAGCCTTGGGCCGGGGCGCTCCTGAGCGAGATGCGACCGTCGAGCATGGTGGCCAGACGGCGGCAGATGGACAGTCCCAGGCCCGTGCCTCCATAGGCGCGAGTGGGCGAGCTGTCCACCTGCTGGAAGTCTTCCCAAATCTTCTCCTGGTGGCAGGGATCGATGCCGATGCCCGTGTCTTCCACGGCGATGTGGAACGTGGCGGTGGCGAACTCGTACGACGCCAACACCTTGATGGACCCCTCGTGGGTGAACTTCAGGGCGTTGGACAGCAGGTTGACGACGATCTGCTTCACCTTCTGCCGATCACTGTGCACCGGGGGCAGGTTGGGTTCCAGCGAGGCGCTCACCGCCAGCTTCGAGCGCACGATGATGGGATCCAACTCGGCCATGACCTCCTGGACGAGCTCGGGGAGGCGGAACTCGGACAGGTGCAGCGGCATCCGGCCCGCTTCGATGCGGGTGATGTCGAGGATTTCATTGATGATCTCCAACAGGTGACGGCCGTTGGAGTCGATGCGGCTGAGGCTGCGGCGCTGGGGCGGGGGGAGCTCGCCGTTGACGCCCTGCAACAGCATGTTGGTGTAGCCGAGGATGGCGTTGAGCGGCGTGCGCAGCTCGTGGGACATGTTGGCGAGGAACTGCGACTTGGCGGCGCTCGCCTGCTCGAGCTGGATGGCCTGACGGCGCAGCAACTCGTTCTGCGTGGCCAGCTCCTCGGTGGCGGCATTCACCCGGGCGGCCAGCTCGGTGGAGGCCGCCTCGAGCCGCGAGAGCTGACGGCCCTTGTACAGGCGCGTCAGGTGCATGCCCAGGTGACCGGCGAGCCAGGGGACGTCCGGGGACAGCTCCGGCACGGGCGAGGCCACCAGCAGCAGCCCGGGCGAGGGAGTGCCCGGGCTGGCCTTGCCGAGCGACAGGGTGAAGAGGCCCGTCCTGGCCATGGGCAGCTCCATGGGGAGCTGGCCGGGATGGAACCAGTGGGGCTCGGTCCACTGCAGCGCCTCCACCAGGGGATGCTTCGCGTCATGCAGGGCGAGCACGAAGCTCTCGGCGCTGGACAGGCCATGCCAGGCGAGCGGGACGAGACAGTGCGAGTCCGACTCATCGGGCGCCAGGCACAGCACCTGCTGCACGCCCGCGTTGTGCACGAGCCACGCCACCGCGGCCTCGGCGCAGGTCCGGGCGTCGTCGCACCCGAGCAGCAACTCGGCGAACGCGAGTCGCGCCTCGGAGCCGGGCGCGGGCGGCGACGGCAGGGCGGCGGTGGATGGCAAGACGCGTCGCTCCGGTGTCCTCGGGGTACGGGTCGGGAGTTACGGATCGATGATGCCGAGGATCACCATGGTTCTGCGTCACCCGGGGCGAATGGCCAACTCCCCGCCGACAGGGGTGTTGGCTCGTGCACACCTCAAAGCTTCAATGGAGGACAGGCAGGCGGGCGAGGCCGCCTGGTGGGCCGCCTTCCCGCCCTTCGGCCGCATTCCTAGCGTGTAGGACATGGTGGAAGAGCGCACGCACAAGTCGCTGTGGACGGAGACGACCCCGGCGCGGCGTTACCCGGCGCCGCAGGGGGACCTCGAGGTGGACGTGGTGGTGATTGGCGGAGGCATCGCGGGCCTCACCACGGCGTACCTGCTCAAGCAGGAGGGCAAGCGTGTGGCGGTGGTGGAGATGCACCGGCTGCTGACGGGGCAGACGGGGCAGACCACGGCGCACCTCACCGAGCTATTGGACTCGCCGTACTACACCCTGGCCTCGGACTTCGGAGAGAAGGGCGCGTGCATGGCCGCCGAGTCCACTCGCGCGGCCATCGAGAAGATCGCCGGGCTGGTGGAGCAACTGCGCATCTCGTGCGGCTTCCAACGGGTGCCCGGGTACCGCTACGCGGAGACGGAGCGGGAGGCGCGGGACCTGGAGCGCGAGGCCAATGCGGCGCGGCGGGCGGGGCTGATGTGCATGCTGACGAACGAGGTGCCGCTGCCGTATCCGGTGAAGCTGGCGTTGCGTGTGGAGGATCAGGCGCAGTTCCACCCGCGCGAGTACCTGCTGGCGCTCGCCGAGGGGATTCAGGGGGACGGCTGCTACATCTTCGAGGAGACGCAGATGACGGAGCTGCGCGAGGGCGTCCCGTGCCGGGTGCACACCCCGCATGGCGTCATCACGTGCCGGGACGTGGTGGAGGCGACCACGACGCCGCTCAACCGCGTCTTCCTGCACACGAAGCTGTATCCGTATCGGACGTACGCGGTGGCGGGGCCGCTGGAGGGCCCGTTGGAGGCGGGGCTCTATTACGACAGCCAGGATCCGTATCACTACATCCGCACCCAGAAGGTGGAGGGGGTGGACTACGTCATCGTCGGGGGCGAGGACCACAAGGTGGGGACGGAGGAGGACACCGAGCGCCACTACGAGGCGTTGGAGGCATACACGCGGCGGCGCTTCCCGGTGACACGGATCGACTACCGCTGGTCGGGTCAGGTCATCGAGCCGGCGGACGGATTGGCATACATCGGGCGTAACAGCAATTCACGGCACGTCTGGGTGGCCACGGGCTTCTCCGGCACGGGCATGACGTTCGGGACGCTGTCGGGGATGATCCTCACGGACCTCATCCTCGGGAGGCAGAACCCGTACGCGGCGCTCTACGACGCCACGCGGGTGAAGCCGAGGGCGGGAGCGAAGGACTTCATCCAGGAGAACGCGGAGGTGGCGTTCCACTTCGTGGCGGACCGGCTGTCGAAACCGGAGGGACATGACCTGTCCGAGGTGCCGCCCGGGGAGGGCCGCATCCTGGAGGTGGATGGGAAGAAGGTGGCCGTGTTCAAGGAGGAGGGCGGGGCGGTGCACGCGGTGAGCCCGGTGTGCACGCACCTGGGATGCCACGTGCACTGGAACAAGGCCGAGCGCTCCTGGGATTGCCCGTGTCACGGGGCGCGCTACAGCCCGACGGGTGAGGTGCTCAACGGCCCGGCGGTGAAGGGCCTGCAGTCGAAGAAGATCCGCTGAGTCCACGGGCGGAGACTGTTCGAGAGCGGAGAGGGAGGCATGCGGCGGCGGGTAGCATGGGCCGCATGGGCTTCCCGTGCTCCAGGATGTGTCTCGCGCTTCTCGGCGTACTGCTGAGTGCTTGTGCCACCTCTGCGCCCTACGTGCGCGAGGAGGTCGAGGCGCCCGAGGTGGTGTCCTCCTCATGGGAGGAGGCCCGCGCGGACCCGACCTGCGTGGTGCCGCTGTGCGACGAGGAGCGCTGCGCCATCTGGCGCTGCCAGGACGTGGTGGAGGTGGAGCCCCACGCCGTGGTTCTGGCGCAGGCCGTGGTTCCGCCTTCGGCTCCCGCTCCAATGTCCCGCACTCCCCTGGTGCAGGGTGCGAGTGCGAGCCGCTGGTGGGGCCGCCCGCTCGCCGAGCACAACGACGCGGCCCCCATCTTCGAGATCCCCTGGCACAACTGGAACACCCGGGAGTCGAGCGCACGCAGGCTCTTCCTCCACCAGTGCCTCATCCCACGTGAGCCCTTCGAGAAGCACCATATCTTCCCGCGACAGCCAGTGCTGGCCAGATGGTTCAAGATCAAGGGCATCGACATTCACGCCTTCACCATCCGCCTCCCCAAGAGCTTCCACACCTGGCTGCACAGTGGTGGCCCCGAAGGTGGTCAGTGGAATGAGGCTTGGCGTCAGTTCCGGAAAAACAACAGTGGCGCCCTCCCGGATGCAATATGGCGCTTCGCGGGCGAGCTCATGATTCGATTCGGAGTGAGTGGCCCGTTCGTGCCGTACTATTGCGACTGAAGAGTGAGCACGAGGATGCGTTATTTCATCGTCGAGGAAGACAGGTCGTCGGGCTACACGGGCCGCGTTGACGCCGTGCACAAATGGGGGCTTCCGGGCCTCTCCAATTGCCCTGCCTGCAATGCCACTTGGGGTGGCGGTTCCAAAGATTATCCCTCGGTGGATTTGACCCCAGTGGCGTCCTTGGCCGACTTCGAGGAGGCTCGGCCCGAGCCCATCGAGGAGTACGAAAGGATGTGTGAGCTGGTTCGTCCCTTTCTACCTCCGGGGGCGGTGTTGGAACCGGGGTCGGAATTTGGCCCACTCGTGGGCAATGCCCGAGGCCGTTTCGGGCCCCTCGTGTCTCCCGTCCCCTGGTGGCTGTTGGTGCAGCGCGAGGCGCTGGAGAAGCTCCAAGCCGAGGGCCTACGAGGTCTCAAGGGGTGCCGGACCGAACTCCGTTTTCGCCAGCGCAACTCGCCCGAGCTGCTCGAACTAGAACTGCTCCCTCTGGGCCGAGCGCATCCGGATTGTCTGCCTCGGAATCGCAAACCTCCGTGCTCTCGCTGTAGACGCAACGGGCTCACCCGGCCTGATGACTCGTTGCTCCTGCTGGATTCCAGCACGATTCCCGAACACCTGGACCTGTTCCGCTTGGAGGACTTCTCCACCGCGATCGTCTGTACCGAGCGCTTCGTCAATGCCTGCCGGCGCCTGGGGCTGGATGGCGTGACCTTCTTTCCCGTGTCGTCGAAGTAGGACGCGTCGAGTGGTGCTGCGCGGAGCCCGCTGCCCGAGGTGCGCAAGGTACTGGCGAAGGCCGACCTGGTCTGTACCGTGGTTTACGAACGGAGAGGCCTGCGGCGGCGGGTAGCATGGGCTTCCCGCGCTCCTGGATGTGTCTCGCGCTTCTCGGCGTACTGCTGAGCGGCTGTGTCACCTCGGCACCCGACGTGCGCGAGGAGGTCGAGGCGCCCGAGGTGGTGTCCTCCTCATGGGAGGAGGCCCGCGCGGACCCGACCTGCGTGGTGCCGCTGTGCGACGAGGAGCGCTGTGCCATCTGGCGCTGCCAGGACGTGGTGGAGGTGGCGCCCCACGCCGTGGTCCTGGCGCAGGCCGTGGCTCCGCCTTCGGCACCCGCTCCGATGTTCCGCGCGCCCCTGGTGGAGGGTCCGAGTGCGAGCCGCTGGTGGGGTCACCCGCTCTCCGAGCGCAGCCACGCGGCCCCCATCTTCGAGATCCCCTGGCACAACTGGAGGACTCGCGAGTCGAGCGCGCGCAGGCTCTTCCTGCACCAGTGCTTCATCGCGCGTGAGCCCTTCGAGAAGCACCACATCTTCCCTCAGCAGCGAGTGCTGGCTCTGTGGTTCAAGAGCAAAGGTATCGACATCCACGCCTTCACCATTCGCCTCCCCAAGAGCTTCCATACCTGGCTGCACAGTGGAGGGCCCGAAGGTGGTCAGTGGAATGAGGCCTGGCGTCAGTTCAAGGAGCGGAATGAAGGAGCACTCCCAGAGAAGATCTGGGGCTTCGCGGGCGAACTCATGATGCGATTCGGGGTAGATGGCCCACTCGTGCCGTACTACTGCGGTTAAAAGGGGGCAAGGAACTGCGGATGCACCATTTCAGGATCAAGCAGGACAGGTCATTGGGCTACACGGGTAGCGTTGACGCCGTGCACAAGTGGGGGCTCCCGGGCATCTTCAAGTGCCCTGCCTGCAAGGCCACCTGGAGTGGCGGCTCCAAGGTGTATCCGTCGGTGGATTTGAGCCCGGTGCTCTCCCTGGCCGACTTCGAGGAAGCTCGGGCAGAGCCCATCGAAGAATACGAGAGGTTGTGTGCGCTGGTTCGCCCCCTGCTGCCTCCGGGAGCCGTATTGCAACCGGGAGCGGGTCTGGGCCCGCTGGTGGGCAATGCCCGGGGCCGCTTCGGGTCATTCGCGTCTCCCGACCCCTGGTGGCTGCTGGTGCAGCGCGAGGCGCTGGAGAAGCTCGAGGCCGAGGGCCTGCGAGGGCTCAAGGGGTGCCGTACCGAGCTCCGCTTTCGCCAGCGCAATTCGCCCGAGTTTCTCGAGCTGGAAATCCTTCCCCAGGGTCGTACTCACCCGGACTGTCTTCCCTCCCATCACGACCCCCCTTGCTCTCGTTGTCTCCGCTTTGGTCTTTCGCTGCCTGATGACCTCTTGCTGGACGCCAGCACGCTTCCCAACGACCGGGATCTGTTCCGGTTGGAGGACTTCTCCGGCGTCATCGTCTGCACCGAGCGCTTCGTCGACGCCTGCCAGCGCCTGGGATTGGACGGCGTGGCCTTCCTCCCCCTGCCGTCGAAGTAGGTCGTGTCGAGCGGTGCTGCGCGGAGCGCGCGCGGATGGCACGATGGGTCCATGCCCGCCGCGACCGCTCGTGCCCTTCCCACCACCGACGCCGTTCCCTCCACCGAGAGCCTCCTGCCGGAGGGCTTCACACCCGCTGCGCGCAGGGCGCTGGCGAAGGCCGATCCGGTGCTCGGTGAGCTGATGAAGCGGGTGGGGCCCTTCACCATGAAGGTGAATTCGATTCAGAGCCCCTTCCTGGCGCTGGCGGAGTCCATCGTCTACCAGCAGCTCACGGGCAAGGCCGCGGCCACCATTTTCGGGCGGGTCTGCGAGCGCGTGGGGACGGGGAAGCGTTTCACGCCAGAGGCGGTGCTCGCCCATCCGGTGGAGGGTCTGCGCGAGGCGGGACTCTCCGGCGCCAAGACGGCGGCGCTGAAAGACCTGGCGGCGAAGGCGCTGGAGGGCGAGGTGCCCACGCTGGCCCGGGCGAAGCGCATGAGCGACGCCGAGCTGGTGGAGCACCTCATCAAGGTGCGTGGAATCGGGCAGTGGACGGTGGAGATGCTGCTCATCTTCCGGCTCGGCCGTCCGGACGTGCTGCCGGTGGACGACTACGGCATCCGCAAGGGCTTCATGCTCACGTATGGACTCTCCGAGCTCCCGCGCCCCAAGGAACTGCTGGCTCACGGTGAGCGCTGGCGCCCCTGGCGCACCGTGGCGAGCTGGTACCTGTGGCGCTCGCTGGACCTCCTCAAGTCCGCTCCCTCTGGCAGATCGGCGAGGTGAGAGCGCCAGGAGTGACGGAAGGGGGCATCCATTTGCGCACAACGTGCGCTGAGGCTCCGGGTGCCGCGATGCGGGGACAAACCCCCGGAAGTCCATGTCACGACGCTCGTCCGGGCCCCGGCGGAGAAGGAGAGCGCTCGCGCGTTGCCTCGCCGGGTGCACGTCTGTACAGTGCCGCGCTCCATGAAGCGTGAGAAGGAAGAGGGGGCTTTCGCCGGTGCCCGGCGCAAGCCCTGGGCGGGTCCGCGTGGTCTCGAGGCCGTCCTCCAGGGCTGGCGCGACGACAAGCAACTCTGGCCCAACTTCGTCCTCGACGAGGTGACGCCGGCCCGGGCCGGTTCATACGCGCCCATCCCCGAGGACGTGGCGCCCCAGGTGCGCGAGGCCCTCGAGCGCCGTGGCATCGATCGGCTCTTCTCCCACCAGGCCGAGGCCTTCCAACTGGCTCGCGCCGGACGGAGCCTCGTCATCGCCACGCCCACCGCCTCGGGAAAGAGCCTCTGTTACAACCTGCCGCTGCTGGACCGCTTCGCGCGGGAGCCGCAGGCGCGCGCCCTCTACCTCTTCCCCACCAAGGCGCTCTCGAGGGATCAGGAGGAGTCGCTGCGCGTCTTCATGCGCGAGGCGGGCCTGGAGCACGGCGCCATCACCTTCGACGGGGACACCCCGGGGGATGCCCGGCGCGCGGCTCGTGAGCGCAGCGGCGTGGTGCTCACCAACCCGGACATGCTGCACACCGGCATCCTCCCGCACCACGCCAACTGGGCGCGGCTCTTCTCCAACCTGCGCTACGTCGTCATCGACGAGCTGCACACCTACCGCGGCGTCTTCGGCTCGCATCTGGCCAACGTGCTGCGCCGGCTGCAGCGCGTGGCCGCCTTCCATGGCTCGTCGCCGGTGTTCGTGCTGGCCTCGGCCACCATCGGCAACCCGAAGGCCCACGCCGAGCGGATGCTGGGCCGCGAGGTGTCACTCGTCTCCGAGAGCGGCGCGCCCGCTGGCGAGCGCCGGGTCATGGTCTACAACCCGCCGGTGGTGAACGCGGAGCTGGGCATCCGCGCCAGCTACCTCAAGAGCGCGGTGCGGCTGGTGTCGGACCTGGTGCGCGCCGAGGTGTCCACGCTGCTCTTCGGCCAGTCGCGCAACAACATCGAGGTGATGCTCAAGTACCTCCGCGACCAGTTCATCGCGGACAAGATGGACCCCAACCTCATCCAGGGCTACCGGGGTGGCTACCTCCCGGGCACGCGCCGGGCCACCGAGGCCGCCATGCGCGCGGGCGAGGTGCGCTGCGTGGTGGCCACCAACGCGCTGGAGCTGGGCATCGACATCGGCTCGCTCGACGCGGTGGTGTGCGCCGGTTACCCGGGCTCGGTGGCGGCGCTGATGCAGCGCTTCGGCCGCGCGGGACGCCGGGGCGCGGGCAGCCTCGCGCTCCTCGTGTCCTCCAGCGCGCCGTTGGACCAGTACCTCGCGGGTGACCCGAAGTACCTCACCGGTGCCCCGGTGGAGCACGCGCGCATCGATCCGGACAACGTGGAGATCCTCGTCCAGCACCTCAAGTGCGCAGCCTTCGAGCTGCCCTTCGAGGAGGGAGACACCTTCGGGGACGTGCCGGCCGAGTCCACCACGGACGCGCTCGGGTTCCTCGCGCAGCACGAGGTGGTGCATCCCACGCCGGGCCCCGAGGGCCGCAAGATGTTCCACTGGTCCGCGGATGCGTACCCGGCCAACCACGTTTCGCTGCGCAGTGTGGGCTGGGACAACGTGGTCATCATCGAGCTGGGCACGGACCGGACGCTCGCGGAGATGGACTTCCGCTCGGCGCACACCATGCTGCACGAGCAGGCCATCTACCAGCACGAGGCCGAGCAGTACCAGGTCGAGCGCTTCGACTACGAGAACCACAAGGCCTACGTGCGCAAGGTGGCGCCGGACTACTTCACCGACGCGATGACGTACGTGCGGGTCAACGTCATCCAGGAGGACCAGGGCGCCGCCATGGGCCCGGACCTCCACGCGGGCATGGGCGAGGTGAGCGTCATCGAGAAGGTGGTGGGCTACAAGAAGATCAAGTTCCACACGCACGAGAACGTGGGCTACGGCGACGTGCGCCTGCCCGAGATGCAGATGCACACCACCTCGCTCTGGCTCACCGTGCCGGAGACCGTGGTGCGCTCGCTGGGCGCGCCCCGGCCCGCCGTCATCGACGCGCTCCGGGGAATCGCCAGCGCGCTGCGCACCGTGGCCTGCGTGGGGTTGATGATCGACCCGAGGGATCTCGGCAAGACGCTCGGGAGCAAGGACGACGCGGACGGGCCGCCGCGCAAGGACGGCGGCGTGGGCTTCGACCCGACCATCTTCCTCTATGACAACGTGCCCGGCGGCGTGGGGCTGGCCGCGCGTCTGTTCGACCAGCGCGAGGAATTGCTGCGGCGCGCGCGCAGGCTGCTGGAGTCGTGCGCGTGCGAGGACGGGTGCCCCGCATGCATCGGGCCGGCCGCGGGCGCCATGCCCGGGAGCGCGCCGGTCGATTCTCATCCACGCAAGCGGCTGGGGCTCGAGATCCTCTCGGCGCTCGGGGTCGTGGCTCTGCAGTAGACGAGGCGCGCCGTGGACCTGAAGCGAAAGCTGGCACGGCTCGGCGGTATCGGCCCCGGTGGCAAGCCGGCGGCGAAGCCGTCTCCCGCTCCGGAAGCCCCGGAGCCAGAGGCGTCCGTCTCCCCGGCGGTGGAAGCTCCGGCCGCTTCGCCGGAGGCTCCTCCCACTCCGGAGCCGCCCCGGAAGGAGCCGGACCCGCGAATCGTCGCGCTGCGCCGGATGCTCGGCGACTGGGCCGAGCGTCAGGAGGCGGCGGTCGCGCGCAGGGGTCCTTCCGCCGCGCCGCGTCCACGTCCGGGCCCGCTTCCCGCCCAGCCGCGCACGACGCCCCACGGCGTGGTCCATGTCGCCGAGCGCCTGCTGCCTCCGGACCACCAGCACGGCAGTGCACCGCTCGCGGAGGCCCTGGACGTGGAGGCGCCGCTGGTGGCCAGCCTCGCGCTGCAGCCGGGACTGGCGGGCGTGGACTTCCAGCGCATGCTCTTCCTGGACACGGAGACGACCGGGCTCGCGGGAGGGACGGGCACCGTGCCCTTCCTGGTGGGGCTCGCGTGGTTCGAGGGCCGCTCGCTGCGGGTGCATCAGCTCTTCCTTTCCCGGCTGGGTGAGGAGACGCCCATGCTGCGGGTGCTGGCCGAGCGCATGGCGGAGTCCTCCTGCCTGGTGACGTTCAATGGCAAGAGCTTCGACTGGCCGCTGCTGCGCACCCGCTTCGTGCTCAACCGCGTGCCCCCGCCCGCCGAGCTGCCGCACCTGGACCTGCTGCACTGCGCGCGCCGGGTCTTCAAGTACCGCGGCTCGGGGACGCGGCTGGTTCACCTGGAGGAGCAGGTGCTCGGCTACCACCGGGTGGACGACGTGGACGGCTCGCTGATTCCGGACCTCTACTTCCGCTTCCTGCGCGGCTCGGACGGCTCGGACCTCACACCGGTGCTGGAGCACAACGCGAACGACCTGCTGCTGCTGGCGGCGCTGCTGGGCGTGCTGGTGCGGCGCTTCCGGGCGAGTGGCGCGGAGGGCGAGGATCCGCGCGACCTGCTCGGCTTCGCGGGGGTGGCCCTGCGAGCGCGGGACTACGAGCGCGCCCATGCCTTCGCCCGGGCCGCCGCCGCGGGAGACCCGGGGGCGGTGGGCGTCGAGGCGCTCGCGCTGGCCTCCCGGCTGTCCCGGAGGGTGGGGGATGACCAGACGGCGGCGGCGAACCTGCACAAGGCGCTCGCCTCGGCCCGGGGGGAGAAGGCGGCGCCCCTGCACCTCTCCCTGGCCAAGCTGTACGAACATGACCTCAAGGATCTCCCGCGAGCCCTGCAACACGCGAGGCTCGCCGCGTCCGCCGAGGGCGCCGACGCCTCGCGGCGCCGCATCGAGCGTCTGGAGCGCAAGCTGTCCCGCGTGACGCGCGAGTACACGCTGGATTTCGGTGCTCCTCCGTCGCGCACGGGACCCTGAGCCGCGCGGCTCGAGCGGAATCGAACGGAGCAACCCTCCCTTCTGGACCACTCCACTGTCGGACAGTGGTGCCTTCCATCGCTCCCAGGTCCGAGCGGCCCCTTTGCCACTTGAACCGCACCGAGGGACTTCCCAAGTAGGGCGGGCCTGTTTCTCTCTCGGCGGAGACGCGGAGGTAGCGGTATGGGCGGCAAGAAGGTTGGGGGGGTGCTCGTCTGGCTGGTCCTCGCGGGAGTGCTGGGGAGCTGTGCCTCGGCTCCACGCGCTTCTCCGTCACCCGAGCCCGGTACGGGCGGCGGCGGTGAGGGCGGGCTGTCGCGGCGCGAGCGCCAGGAGTTCTACCACCTGCCCCAGGGCAACGAGCACCTCTGGCTCGCCGTCCTCCGCGCGCTCCCGAGCCGTGCCACCCTGGAGGGGCGGGTGAGCGGGTTCCAGTCCTTCCTGGATGACCCCGAGCGCTTCGGCCTGCTGGCGGACCCCGAGCACCCCGAGGGATTGCCGGTGGGTGTGGCGCTCGTCCCCTCCAGCGAGCGTCAACCCGCGGCGCGCGTGGGCGTCAACTGCGCGGCCTGCCATGTGGGCGAGTTCCACTACCGGGGTCGCCGGGTGCGGGTGGATGGTGCGCCGAGCCTCCTCAGCATGGATGACTTCAACCGGGAAGCGGTCGAGGTCCTGTCCAGGACGCTCGCGGATCGCTCGCGGTTGCTGGACTTCCTCCAGCGGCTGGCGATGCACCTGCCCGAGCAGACGCGAGGCGGACCGAGGCGCTTCGACGGACCGGTGGACGCCGCGCGGTTGCAGGTGGCCTATCCCGACACGGACCTGACGCCGGATGGGGAGTCGAGCGCTCAGGAGAAGCTCGTGGCCCAGGTGGAGTGGTACTGCGGCTCCCAGACTCCGACGCCGTGTGGGCCTCCGACGCTCGGGCCGGAGCCGGAGCGGGTGCGGGAGTTCGATGAGCAGCTCACGCAGTACGTCCACGAGCTGAGCCGGAAGCAGGTGCGCACCGTGCCCGATGCCATCCGTCTGCTGCGGGGGCACCTGCTGTACTTCATGCGCCTGGGCAAGCTGAAGTTCGGCACCTACGCGGGCCCTGGCCGGGTCGACGCCTTCGGGGTGGCGCGTGGCGTGCTCTTCGGGCCCAGGGCGGCGGGAGTGCTCGTGTCCCCGGTGAGCTACCCCTGCCTCTGGGAGTTCCAGACCCAGCCGTGGCTGCACTGGGATGGGAACACCAACGCGATGATGGAGCGCAACATCGGCCAGGCGCTCGGCATGGGCGCGACGGTCGACCCGAAGACCTTCGCGTCCTCCATCCTTCCTCGCAACCTGGCGGAGCTCGAGCGGCTCTCGCGCAAGATTGAGTCGCCCCGGTGGCCCCAGGACGTCTTCGGGAAGTTGGACCCGGCGCGCATCGAGCGCGGGAGCCAGCTCTTCGCTCGCGAGTGCCAGAGCTGCCATGGTCCCACGGGCAGCGTGGTGCCCCTGTCCGAGGTGCGCACCGATGGGAACCGGGCCCGGAGCTTCGGGGCGGAGGTGGAGGGGCTGCCGTTCCCCGCCGCGCTGCAGGACGTGCTCTCGCGGGTGAAGCAGCGGGCGTATGCGCGCGAGGGCATGAGGGCCGAGGAGATTCAACCGTTGGACCCTGGCCTCATCTACTGGCGCGCTCCCGAGGGCTATGTGGCCCGGCCATTGGATGGCGTCTGGGCGACTCCGCCGTACCTGCACAACGGCTCCGTGCCCACGCTGTGGCACCTGCTGCAGCCGGCCTCGGCACGTCCGGCGCGCTTCCCCATGGGCCAGCAGGAGTACGACCCGGAGCGGGTCGGTTACGTCACCGAGGTCTCCGGCGCGCCGCGCTTCACCTTCGACGTGTCGATGCCCGGCAACGGCAACGCGGGGCACGAGTATGGGACCGCGCTGTCCGACGAGGAGAAGCGCGACCTGCTCGAGTACCTGAAGTCACTCTGACGACCAGGCGCGCTGTGGCACGGGGCCCCTGGAGAGGGGCGGGCTCGCCGGACCCCGCCGGACATGGTGGGCCCGTTGACCCCTTTCCCGGCGTAGACTGTCCGTTGGACGGAGTGGCTCCGTCTCAGCCGGAACCGAGGACGGATGCTGGTGGGCCTGAGGGAATCCTGGAATCGAGTGCGCACCCGCTGGTGGGTGCGCTGGGCCGTGGACCTGGCGGTGGTGGTGCTCATCCTGGCGGCGGTGGCGGCCTGGCAGACACGGCGTCTGCCGAAGGCGGGAACCGCCGCGCCGGAGCTCGCCTTGAGGACCCTCTCCGGCGAGCAGGTGCGGCTGTCCGAGCTGCGAGGCAAGCCGGTGGTGCTCACCTTCTGGGCGCCCTGGTGTGGCGTGTGCAAGGTCGAGTCCTCGAACGTCTCGGCGCTCCGGCGCACCGCGGGAGATTCGGCGCACGTCGTCTCCGTGGCGGTGGCCTACGAGGACGAGGAGGACGTACGCCGGTTCATGCGGGAGCAGGGCGTGGACTACCCGGTGTACCTGGGGGGCCCGGAGAGCATGCGGGCCTTCCAGGTCGACCAGTTCCCCACCACCTTCTTCCTCTCCTCGGAGGGCCGTGTCGAGCGGGCGGTCGTCGGCTACACCACCCGCATCGGTCTGCTCTGGCGGCTGTGGTTGTGAGGCGCGCGCTCCTCACGCCTCGAGGGTCGTGAGGATGCGCCGCAGGGCTTCCACCTCCGACTCGGGGAGCGGAAGCAGGGGAGCACGCAGGGGTCCCACCTCGGTCCCGAGCAGCTCCAGTCCCGCCGCCACCGTGCGAGGCAGGCCGCCCTTCACGATGAACTGGAGGAGCGGGAGCTGCTTCTGGAACACCCGCCGCGCCGCCGCGAGGTCGGCCTTCTCCACCACCGCCCGGTACAGCTCCAGGGTGAGCCCGGGGATGAGGTGCGCCGCGGCGGTGCACCAGCCACGCGCCCCCGCGGCGAAGGCCGCCAGGGCGAGCGGGTTGGAACCGTTGTAGAAGGCCACCTCCTCACCGGCCACCTGGCGCAGGCGGTGCATCCGCCCGATGTCTCCCGTGCTCTCCTTCACCATGGTGACGTTGGGAATCTCGAGCAGCCGCGCGAGGAACTCCGGCGTCATGTCCAGTCCACCCGTGGCCGGGTTGTTGTAGGCCATGATGGGGAGGGACGTGGCGCGGGCCACCGTGTCGAAGTGCCGGAAGATCTCCTCCTCGGTGAGTTTCCAGTAGCTCATCGGGATGATCATCACCGCGTCCGCCCCGACGCGCTCGGCGAAGCGGGCGTGGTGGACGGTCCGCTCGGTGGTGAGGCTCGAGACGCCGACCATCACTGGCACCCGGCCCGCGACGGCCTTCACCGTCGTCTCGGCGACGGCCTCGCGCTCCTCGTCATTCAAATAGGGCAGGCTGCCCGTGCTCCCGAGCGGCGCGATGGCGTGGACGCCCGAGGCCACCATGCGCCCGGTGAGCGTACGCAGCAGGTCGAGGTCCACATTCCCGTCGAGCCGGAAGGGGGTGATGGTGTAGCCGATGATGCCGCGGAGCGGGACGTTGCGCGCCATGTCAGGCCTCCTCCCCATCGGCGTGGGCGAGCGAGTGGCCCTTCTCCGGCACCTCCTCGCGCAGGGCGATGCCTCCCATGTTCTGCAGCATGGGGGCGTTCTCGCAGGCGAGGTAGCGCGCGCGCTTCGTGGGGTGGGTGTTGACGTGGTTGTGCCAGGCCCACACGGGGATGTAGAGCGCATCGCCCTCCTTCCAGGGGATGCGCTTGCCGTGGATGTCCGAGTACCCCTCGCCCTCCAGGACGTAGAGGACGGTCTCGTAGGTGTGGCGGTGCCGGTTGGAGGACTGGCCCGGCTCCAGCCAGCCGATCGTCATGCTGATGGCATGCGAGGGCAGGTCCACGAAGAAGACGGGGTGCTTGCGCTCCTTCGAGTAGTCCTCGTTCTGGCCGGCGCCCTCCACGGCCGGATGGAAGAGCTTGTCGGGCATCACCACGCGCGGGCGGGGTGGTGTCTTGTCGAAATCCGCGGAGTGGTACTTCGTGACCTGGGCAGGGCTGCTCTGGCTCATGGAATGGCCTCCTCGTGTGGCTGGCGCGGTTGCTCCCGCGCGTCGAGCGAGGAGAAAGGTAGAGAGCGACTGGCACCCTCGAAAGAGCCGGTTTGGCGAAGTACACTGGGCCGGTGCTACGCACCTGGAAGCTGACCCTGGAGGTGGATCCGTCCTCGACCGTGCCGCTCTTCGTGCAGGTGGCACGCGCCGTCGTCCGTGACATCGAGCGCGGGAGGTTGTCCCCGGGCGACGCGCTCCCCGGGACGCGGGCGCTGTCGCGGTCGCTCGGGGTGCACCGCAACACGGTGGACGCGGCCTACCGCGAGCTCATCCACCAGGGGTGGGCCTCCGCCGAGCCTTCTCGCGGCACCTTCGTCTCCACGGCGCTCCCGGTGGCGGCACCGAAGGGGTTTGGTGGGACGCCCCGTCAGCGGATGCCCGCGCGGCCGGGCTTTCCCTTTCCCCAGGAGGAGGTGGCTCCCGAGCGGGTGGCTCCGCCGCCCAGGGGGACGCTGGAGTTCAACGATGGTGCTCCCGACGTGCGGCTGGCTCCCTCGATGGCGCTGGCGCGTGCCTTCCGGCGGGTCCTGACCAGCCGCGCCCGGACGACGCTGGGCGTGGGCGATGCGCGCGGAGAGCCCGGTCTGCGCGAGGCCCTCGCCGGGATGCTCAGCCGCACGCGGGGGCTCGCCGCCGGAGCGGACGATGTGCTCGTCACGCGGGGGAGCCAGATGGCGCTCTTCCTCGTGGCGCGCGCGCTCATCCGCCCGGGGGATGTCGTGGCCGTCGAGGCGCTCGGGTACCGGCCGGCCTGGGACGCGCTGCGTCTGGCGGGAGCCCGGCTCGTGGGCCTGCCGGTGGATGCGCAGGGGGTGAAGGTGGACGCGCTCCAGGCGTTGCTGGCGAAGCAGCCGGTACGTGCCGTCTATGTGACGCCGCACCACCAGTACCCCACCACCGTCACCCTCACCGCCGCCCGGAGGATGGCGCTGTTGCGCCTGGCGGCCGAGGCCCGCGTGGCGGTGGTGGAGGACGACTATGACCACGAGTTCCACTACGAGGGCAGGCCCGTGCTGCCCCTGGCGAGCTCGGATCGCGCCGGATGTGTCGTCTACGTGGGCTCGCTCTCCAAGCTGGTCGCTCCGGGATTGCGGCTCGGCTACGTGGTGGCTCCGGCGCCGCTGGTGAGCGCCCTGGCGGCCCTGCGGATGGTGGTGGATCGCCAGGGCGATGCCCCGTTGGAGCGTGCCGTGTCGGAGCTGCTGCAGGAGGGCGAGCTCCAGCGCCACGCGCGCAAGGCCCGCCGGGAGTACCTCGTCCGCCGGGACGCGCTCGTGGAGGCGTTGCGCGGTGAGCTCGGCGGCTCCGTGGACTTCGAGATTCCCGCCGGTGGACTCGCGCTCTGGGCGCGAGTGGACGAGGCGCTCGACACGGCGGACTGGGTGGCGCGCGCGGCCTCCCATGGAGTGCGCGTCGCTCCAGGCCGCTCCTTCGCGCTCGAGGGCCGGGGCCCCTCCGCCTTCCGGTTGGGCTTCGCCTCCCTGACTCCCCAGGAGCTGCGCGAGGCCGTGCATCGTCTCGCCCTCGCGCGCCCCCGGAGGCGCTGAGCGGAGCCGGCTCAGTGGGGCTCGAGCCCGAAGAGACTGGCGACGACCCCGGCGATCCGCTCTCCGTCCTGTCCGGCCTCCAGCGTCCGCAGCCGGGTCGTGGGCTCGTGCAGCAGCTTGTTGACGATGGCGCGCGCCATGGCCTCGACGCTCTTGCGCTGCCGGGCGGTGAGGCCCTCACCGAGCGAGGCGATCGTGCGCTCCGCCTCCGCCCGGGCGATGGTCTCGGCGCGTTGGCGCAGGCGGCAGAGCACGGGCACTCCCTCGCGCACGGCCCGGTCGCGCATGAAGCGGGTCACCTCCTCCACCACCATCACGCCCGCCTTGCGTGCCTCCTCGGCCCGGACGGCCTCGTTGTGGGCCACGAACCTCTGGATGTCGTCCAGGTCCAGATCTCGCACCTGCTCCAGCGTGCCCACCTCGGGGGCGATGTTGCGGGGCACGGCCAGGTCCACCATGACGAGCGGCCGGTGCCTCCGTGCCTCGAGCACCTCCGCCACGTTCTCCCGCGTGAAGAGGGGCTCGGGTGAGGACGTGCCGCTCACCACGACATCCGCCGAGGCGAGCAGCGTGAACAGCTCCTCGAAGGGGTACGCGGTGCCGCCCACCTCGGCCGCCAACGCCTCGGCGCGCGACCGCGTGCGGTTGACCACCTGGATGTGGCCGGCCCCCGCCTGCTTCAGGTGGCGCGCGGCCAGTGCCGCCATTTCGCCCGCTCCCACCAGCAGGACCGTCTTGTCCTCCAGGCCCTCCGCGGCCTTGCTGGCGAGGGCCACGGCCGCGCCGGCCATGGACGTGGCTGCCATGCCGATGGCCGTCTCCGAGCGCACCCTCCTGGCGCACCGGAAGGCCGCCGCGAACATGCGTGCCAGCTCGCCACGCACCGTGCCCGCCGCCTGGCTGCGTTCGAGCGCGTCCTTCACCTGGCCCAATACCTGCGCCTCGCCCAGCACCATGGAGTCCAGGCTGGAGGCCACCCGGAAGAGGTGCGTCAGCGCGGCCTCTCCCGAGTGCTCATAGAGACAGTCGAGCACCTCGGGCCCTCCCAGCCGGCCCAGCTCCTCCCGGGCCCGCTGGCGCGCCTGGGCCACGTCCGGCGCGGCCAGGTACAGCTCCACCCGGTTGCAGGTGGAGACGAGCAGCGCCTCGGTGGGCGCCTGCCCGAGCCGCTTCAGCAGCTCCCGTTGCTCCACCTCGGGGAGCGCCAGCCGCTCGCGCACCGCCAGCGAGGCCGTCCGGTAGGACAGGCCGATGCACAGGAACTCCGCAGCGAGCGCCTCCCGGGTGGCACCACTCCAGTGGGGCCTCGACGAGGGCTGGCCAGGCTCGAGTGAGTCCATGGTGCGTTCTGCTCCTTGGAGGGGGAAAGGAAGGGCCCCCCTCTCGGGAGGCCCGGCCTGCGGGCTCTGGCACCTAGGCCGTCAGCTTGGCGCCGGCGATCTTCAGCAGGTCACCGATGGTGAACTCGCCCTTGCCGTTGCCGAGCTCCGGACGCCAGTGCGGGTTGGCGTTGAGGAACGAGAACCGGTCGCCCTGGAGCACGCCGATGAAGACCTCGGCCACGATGCGCGCGCCCACGGGGCCGAGGTGCTTGCCCTCGTTGCCCTTCTCCAGCTCCGACTCCCGGAGCATGTAGTACCAGGGCGGGGTGGAGCTCTCGAAGCCGACGCCGAACTGCTTCAGCTCCTCGAGCTGCTCGGGCTTCAGCGGCTTGATGCCCATGCGCTTCGCCATGGCCTGGCCCGAGGGCAGACGGAGGGCGAGTCCGCGCAGCAGATTGCGTTGCGCGAGCGACTCCGGGTTGGCGAGCGTTCCGCCGCCATCCGGGGACGGCTGGCCGGGGGCTCCACCGGGCAGGCCGAAGAGCCCGCTCGAGATTCGCGTGTCGATGCGCTTGCTGAGCTGGCGCCGGGTCGGGTCGCCGATGGAGAAGAAGTTCTCCCACTCCACGAAGCGCCGCGGAGCGCGCTTGCCTCCGCGCATATCGTTCGGGTCCGGGTTGTCCGCCGGCAGGGTGTTGTTGAAGATGGCCGCGGCGAACGGGCCGCTGGTGTTCATCCGGTAGCCCGGGCGCACCTGGCTGTGCCCGAAGCGGTAGGCGGCGACCGAGAACTCCACGGGGATGAAGGGCTCGTTCCTCCACTGGAAGAGCCGGTCCTTGGGGTGGTCGCGCAGCACGTCCTTCACCACCGCCTCCCCGACGATCTTCGGGAGGAACTCCTTGAGGAGGATCCACTGGTAGTGCCAGCGCACCATCCGCTGGGCCTGGTCGAAGACCTGCTGGCCGGGGACGCCCTTGGCGCGCAGGCGATCGACGATGGCGTTGTGGAACTTGATCATCGCCAGGTGCAACTGCGACACGATGACGTTCTCGTCGTTGCGCGGATCCGCGATGAGCGCGGTGTTCTGGCTGTTGCGAGGCAGGTCATCCTGCGAGTCCGGCCCCCCGAGCTTCTCGACGAGGAACTTCGCCGGGTCTTTGACGTCATAGAGGTGGCGGGAGACCCGGGGACCCGCGCCGTACACGTTGTCCAGCTCGAACGCCGGCGTGCGGAAGTTCTCGATGGCCTCCGGGTCGTTCTGCCGCTCCAGGATGGAGGTCGGGTCGAATGTCAGATCATGGTCGGCGAACTGGCCGAAGAAGGTGAAACCCGCGGAGATGGTGTCGTTGTCCTCGTTCTTGGCATCGGGAGCGGGCTGCTGACCGGGGGCGGGATCCTTGGCGTCCATCAATCCGCCCCGCTTGCCCATCTCGAAGAGCGCCTTGCGGACCTTCTCGTTGTCTGGCGCGAAGGGGGGTAGCCCCGAAAAGAGCCGGCCAAAGCGTCCCCGGGCGTGAAACTGCGACTCGGGAGGGTTGTTGCCGCGAAGCTGGGTTTCACCGTGCAACATGATTGTCGTTGCTCCTGACCGGGTCTTCATTGCCAGGAGGCCCTCTGCATGTGGCCCGGTCATCCAGGGTTCCGCCTCCTGCCGCAAAGGTTGAGTGGGAGGTCGAGGGATGTGACGGACTGAGGGGCAGGACGGCTGGGATCCGGACGCGCCACGGGGCCGCCCGCCTCCTCTCCAGGTGAGCGCCCCGTGTCCACCCCCGGACTCAGTACCCGTTCCAGCGTCGGCCCTGGGCCTCCACCAGGCCGCTCGCGGCGGTGGGGCCCCACGTTCCCGCGGCGTAGGTGTGCAGGGGCACCTCGTCGCGTTTCGAGCCCCAGGCTTCCAGCAGGGGCATCATGAGCTCCCAGCCGCGCTCGACCAGGTCGTTGCGCACGTAGTGCGTGGAGACGCCGAGCATGCAGTCCAGCAGCAGACGCTCGTAGGCCTCGGCGAGCCGGGTGCCGAAGGTGTCCCCGTAGCGGAAGTCCAGGGCCACCTCATGGTGGTGCGCCGCCCGTCCCGGCGCCTTCGTGGCGAAGCGCAGGGCGATGCCCTCGTCGGGCTGGATGCGGAGGTGGAGCTGGTTGGGCGAGCCCCGGCCCAGCGGCCCCTCCTTGAACTGGACCACCACCTCGGTGAGCCGCCGGGCCAGCCGCTTCCCGGAGCGCACGTAGAAGGGCACGCCGGCCCAGCGCGGGTTGTCGAAGCGCATCGTCAGCATCGCGAAGGTCTCCGTGCGCGAGTCGGGGGCGACGCCCGGCTCCTGCCGGTAGCCGGGCACGAGCTGGCCGCCGAGCAGCCCCGGGCCGTACTGGCCGCGCACGCACTCGGTGCGGATGCGCTCGGGCGAGAAGGCACGCGCCGCCGCCATCACCTCCATCTTCGCGTCGTGCACCGCCTCCGGCGAGAGGCTCGAGGGCGGCTCCATGGCCACGAGCGCGAGCACCTGGAGCAGGTGGTTCTGCAGCATGTCGCGCACCACGCCCGCCTTCTCGTAGTAGCCGCCGCGTCCCTCCACGCCCACCGTCTCCGCGTTCGTTATCTGCACGTGGTCGATGTGCCCGCGGTCCCACAGCGGCTCGAAGATGCGGTTGGCGAAGCGCAGCACGAGCAGGTTCTGGACCATCTCCTTGCCCAGGTAATGGTCCATCCGGTACACGCGCGACTCGTCGAGGTAGCGGTGGATGTGCCGGTTGAGGGACTGGGCCGTCTCCAGGTCCGTTCCGAAGGGCTTCTCCACCACCAGCCGCGACCAGCCCCGGCCGTGCGTGAGCCCGAGCTCTCCCAGGTGGCGCACCGTCTCCGCGTGGAGCGTGGGCGCGAGCGACAGGTAGAAGACGCGGTTGCCGTGCGTGCCGTGCTCGCGGTCCACCCGCTCGAGCAGGTGGCCCAGGCGCCGGTAGTCCTCGGAGCTGGAGAGGTCCATGGACAGGTAGTGGAGCCTGCGCGCGAAGGCGTGCCAGGCCGTCTCGTCCACCGGGCCGACCCCGGGAGCGCACTCGAGGGCCTCGCGCATGCTGGCGCGGAACTGCTCGGTGCTCATCACCGGGAGCGCCGCGCCGACGATGGCGGACTCCGGGGGCAGGTGGCCCTCCAGGGCGAGGCGGTAGAGCGCGGGCAGGAGCTTGCGCCGGGCCAGGTCTCCGGACGCGCCGAAGAGCACGAAGGTGCACGGTTCGGCCCGGACGGTGGCGGTGGCTTCCATATAGCGCGGCTCCTCCAGGGTCACGGCTGCGGGCTGCATCGGGTGTCTCTCCAAGGGGGGAGGAGCACCTCCAGTGGGGTGCTCGAGGGATGGGGGAGGGGACCCGCCGGGCGCGCTTCGCGCGAACTGGTCCGACTGTCGGACCAGTTGCTCGGGCTCGCGCCCGGCGGGGGCATTGCGGTTCTTCAGGGGGTGGAGCGGGGCGCCTCAGGCGGCGGGCTGGGCGTCGATGTCCCGCAGGAGGCCGTCCACCTGCTGGCGGGACAGGGCCTCGTAGAGCTCGATGCGCAGCTGCTCCTGGCGGTCATCCAGGCGGCGCTGGGAGGACAGCCAGTCGAGCCGGGCGAGCAGGGCGGCGGCGCGGCCCAGGGGGCTGCGAGCGGCCTCGTCGCGGATGGCGAGGATGCGCGAGATGTTCTCCGGCTGGAAGGGGCCGTGGTAGCCGGTCCGCGAGTCCATGTACCGGAGGATCTGCGCGCCGCCGATGCCCACCCCGTCCACGCCGGTGTAGACGGCCAGGGGGATGTGGGGGAAGCGGAAGCCCGCGGAGAAGTAGGTGCGCAGCCCGCGCTCGTGTGCCCGGTGCACCAGCTCCAGCGCCTCGGCATGGGTGAGCTGCTCCATCACCGGCACGCTGGGGTACGTGTCCGCCGAGCCGTCCCAGGTGACCTTGTCGAAGCCGCCCATCTTGACGAGCTCGATGCCCAGCAGGCCGATCTCCTTCCGGCCGGTGACGAGCCGCGAGCCGCCGTCGCGGTCATCCAGGATGGGCGTGTTGAGGTTGAAGGCCGCGGACAGCAGCTGGGTGCGCGTGTCGCGCAGGATGTTGCTGCGCAGGCTGCGCATGAACTCGAGGATCTGCGAGGCCGTCATGCGCTCCATGGCCACCTTGCACTCGGCCACGCCCAGCTGGAACATGGCGGTGCAGGTGCCGGCCATGGTCTGCACCGTCTTCCACAGGTCCAGGTGGAACTTGCCGCTGTCGAACATGGGCCGCCCGATGAAGCTGGTGACGGGCGCGCGGCCGGCCACGTGCAGCCGCACCTTGGCCACGTTGAGGATGCGGGGAATCCGGTAGGACTCCACCGACTCGCGGTCCTGGTGCCCGCGCTCCAGGTGCTCCACGTGCACGAGCACGCCGCGCATCCACTCCTCGCGCGTGGTGGTGCCCGCGATGTGGCCCTCGCCGGGGTCGGTCACGGACATGTTCGTCTGCGTGTCGCCGAAGCCCGGGATGGGCAGGGGCTTGTAGGGCAGCTGCAGGCGGGCGCCGTTGGCGAGCTCCTCGTGCGCCATGTGGATGGCCAGCTTCTCGCGCCGGGTGGGCTTGCGGCGCTCGCGGCGCAGGTCGTCGATGAGGAGCGACACCTCCTCGAGCTGCGAGGGGTGCTGCGAGTCGGAGCGCAGGCCGTCGGCGTCCTCGTCCGCCACGTCGCCCAGCCACTGCTCCGAGGCGTCCATCACCGCGTCGTACATCTCTCGGGGGCTGGTGACGGGGAGCCGGTGCAGCAGGGCGCGCATCGCGTTGGCGAAGTCCCGGAGCTGGTCGTGCTCGGTGGCGAGCTTCTCCAGCTCCACCTCCACCTGACCCATCAGCTCCTGGAGCGTCTGGGGCCGGAAGACGGAGATCGGCTCGTGCTTGCGGAACTTGCCCTGCTGGGTGCGAATGGCGAGCGTCCGCACACCTTCCACCAGCGACACCAGCTGTCCGAGGACCAGTCGGCGAGCCTCATCCTCGTTCCACCTCATCATACTCATCTTGGGATGCTCCAATTGTGGGGATTGATGAGTGGCCGGCGCATGATGCGTTCCTTGCCACTCGCTTGAATTGGAGTTCCCGCGCCGACATTTGTGATGGGCCGCGAAAGTGTGACGGACGAAAAATGTGACTCCCTTTTGGGGTTGCCCGGGCAGCGGCCAGGAAGGCACCCCCGGGGTCCGTCACCCGCACGAGCCACTCAGCCGCCGGTGTAGCGCAACACCATCGCCTCCAGCCGGCCCAGGGCCTTCTCCAGCACCTCCATGGAGGGTCCGAAGGACAGGCGCACGTAGCTGCGGAAGCGCGAGGGGCGGGCCCGCCGCTTGCCCGGGTTCACGTCGAAGAACTCGCCAGGCACGGTGATGATCTTCTGGTCGAGCGCGGCGCGGAAGAAGCCCATGCCGTCGTTGAGGGGCGGGGGCAGTCCGGAGACATTTCCCCAGACATAGAAGGTGCCATCGGGTGGGCGGTCCGTGCGGATGCCCAGCCGCTCCAGGCGCGAGTGGAAGCGGTCGCGCTTCTCGCGGAAGTGGTGGTTGATGGCCAGCGTCTCCTTCACCACCGCCTGCTCGTCCAGGAGGGGAATCGCCGCGCGCTGCAGGGGCCGGCTGCCGCCACCATCCAGGAAGCTGCCCGCGCTGGACACCGCGTCGATGACCTGGCGGGGGCCAATCGTCCACGTCATGCGCCAGCCCGGGTAGCGCCAGTTCTTGGTGAAGCCGTCGAAGAGGACGATGGGGTCCTTGTTGACGTCCTCCACGTAGCGCGCGGCGCTCTCCACCGGGAGCTGGCCGGGGCGGCCCGTCCAGATGTAGTGCGAGTAGAACTCGTCGATGAGCAGGCCGCACTCCAGCTCACGGGCCACGGACACCCAGCGCGCGAGCTCCTCGCCCTGCACCAGCTTGCCGGTGGGGTTGCAGGGGTTGGAGAAGAGGAGCGCGGACAGGCCCCGGCCCTGGATTTCGCGGCGCAGATCCTCGTGGGTGAAGGCGTAGCCGCGCTCGCCCTCCAGGAGGATGGGGATGGCGGTGAAGGCCTTGAAGACGTCCAGCAGCTCCTCGTAGGCGGTGTAGTCCGGGAGGAAGTGGCCGAGGTTGACGGTGCCGAGACTGGCCGCGGCGCGGGTGAGGGCGGCCCGGCCACCGCCGGACAGGGAGACGTTCTCCGCGCTGTACTGGCTGGGCAGGCCGCGCCGGTAGAGCCGGTTGTAGAGGGAGGCGATGGCCTCGCGCACCTCCCAGAGGCCGGCCACGGGCGCGTACTCCAGGTCGTTCACGTCCACCGTGACGCTGCCGACCCGGGGGGGCGAGTTGGGAAGCTCGCCCGTCTCGGGCTGGCCCTGGCCGAGGTTGCACCACTCGGGGTCTCCGCCCCGGTAGCCCCGGCGCATGGCCTCGGTGGTGACATAGATGACGCCCGTGCGGGGCACGGTGCGGAACGCTGGCAGGGAGATGTCGTCGCTCACGCCCCTACGCTAGCGGAGGACGAGCTCCCTGAGGATGTCCTTCCAATGCGTATAGATGGAGAAGTGCCCTCCGCCCGGCAGGAAGTGGGGCACCGTGTGGGGGATACGGGCGTGCAGGTAGCGCCCCATCTGCTGCGGCACGATGGAGTCTCCCTCCCAGTACCAGAGGTGCACCGGCACGCGGATGTCCCCGAGCGGGAAGCCCCAGGGCGTGGTGAGCAGCCGGGCCTCCCGCGCCATGCCCTGGACGCCCTGGCGCGTGGCCTCGGTGCGGAAGCCCTGCACCTGCGAGCCGATGAGCGGGTCCGACAGCACGGCGCGGTCATCGGCGGAGCAGTGCGCCATCACCGCCGCCAGGGCCCGATCCGGCCGGCGGCGCACGGACCTGTCATGGAGGGTCATGATCGGCTGCAGCAGCCAGTGCGGCCAGGTGGCCAGGGCGTAGGCGGTGCGGTAGTCCCGGTTGACGCCTTCCACGGCCCCGCTGCGGTTGAAGGGCGCGGAGCCGGAGATGATGGCCGCTCCCGTGAGCCGCTCGCCCAGGCGGTACGCGCAGGCCGCCACGTAGGGGCCTCCCGCGGACACTCCCATGACGGCGAAGCGGCCCAGCCCCAGCGCGTTGGCCAGCTGCTCGATGTCCGCGGGCATGTCCAGCAGGGTGCGTCCCCGCTGGAAGTCGGACAGCCCGTAGCCGGGACGGTCCGGGGTGATGAGCCGCACGCCCAGGCTCGCCGTGAGCCCGTCGTCCGGGTGCCGCATGTAGCGGGAGCCGGGATTGCCGTGCAGGAAGATGACGGGACTGCCCTCCAGGTTCCCGGACTCGACGTACGCCAGCCGGCGCCCGTCGCGCAGCCGGATGGAGCCCTCCCTCACCTGGGCTCCCTCTTCCCGTACTCGCACCTCGTTCATTCTCCTCCCTCCATGGGCCGCGAGTGCTGCCCGATCCAGGCGGCGATGCGCGGCCAGACCTTCACCGGCGCCTTGCTGGAAGCCGACAGGCCGATGTGGCCCACCGGGAAGCGCATCGTCTCGCACTCCTTCACCAGGTCCGGCAGCGGCTCGCTCATGGCCGGCGGGGCGATGTTGTCCTGCTCCGCGATGATGTTGAGCACGGGGCACTGGATGCTGCCCAGGTCCACGCGCTCGCCCCCCACCTCCATGCGGTTCTGGCAGAAGAGGTTCTGCTGGTAGCAGTCACGGATGTACTGCCGGTAGACCTCGCCGGGGAAGGGCACGGCATCCGAGCCCCAGCGCTCCAGCGCGAGGAAGGTGGTGACGAAGCCCGGGTCATCGATCTGCCGGCACACGTCGAGCCACTTGGTGATGCGCTGGACGGGGCCGGCCATGAAGAAGCCGCTCTCCAGCACGTAGGTGGGCACGTTGCCGTAGGCGTCCACCAGCGAGTCCACGTCGAAGTGCCGCTGCTGCGTCCACAGCGAGTAGATGCCGCCCTTGCTGAAGTCCACGGGGGTGGCCTGCACCACGAGGTTGCGCACGCCCTCGGGGTAGAGGGACGTGTAGGCCAGGGACATGGTGCCGCCCATGCAGTAGCCGTAGAGCGTCAGGTCCTCGCTGTCGCTCACGCGCAGCGTCCAGCGCACGGCGCTGCGCAGGTGGCCACCGAGCAGCTCGCTCCAGCTGAGGTTCTGCTCGTCCGGGCCGGCGATGCCCCAGTCGATGGCGTAGACGTCGTAGCCCTGGCGGGTGAGGTACTCGATGAGGCTGCGCCCGGGCAGGAAGTCGAGGATGTACCAGCGATTGATGAGCGAGTAGACGAAGAGGATGGGCGTGCGGTGGCGGCGCCGGGGCGCGGCGTAGCGCAACAGGCGCATGCTGCCGCGCGTGTACACCACCGAGTGCGGCGTGGGGCTGATGGGGGGCTCGCGCACGCCAGCGGCCTTCTCGATGAAGGGCTTGAGGTACGGGTAGGGGTTGATGGAGCGGTCCTGCAGGGCCTGCGCGAGCGAGCGCGAGACGTCGACCTGGGACGAGACGAACGAGCGGATCCGCTGGAAGGCTTGGGCGGGCCGATTCACGGGGGGACTCCGGGAAGCAGGAGTCCCCACCATAGCGCGGCGGGGCGCTCCTGTGTGTCAGGGTCTGAAGAGCCGGAGCACGGTGTCGGTGGCCGGAAACGGGGCGTCGTCCGGCCGGGGGAGGACCTGCGTCAGCGCGAGCCCCTGTACGGTGGACAACAGGAGCCGCGCGAGCTCCGCGGCGGGGATTTTCACGATCTGCCCCGCGCTCTGTCCGGCCTCGATGAGCTCCACCAGTTGCTGGAAGAACTGGGTGGTGTAGCGCTCCAGGGCCCGTTGGACCGGGGCGGGGATGCTCTCGCTGGCGCGCGCCTGGACGAGGATGAGCGGAATCGAGGTCTCCTCCCGGACGTGCTCCAATATCTGGGCGCAGAACCGCTGGAGCTGCTCCCAGGGTGTACCGGGACCCTGCCGCTCCGCGGTGAGGAGCCGGATGCCGTCCTGGATCGCCTCCTCGACGAGTGTGGCGAACACGGACTCCTTGTCCGGGAAGTAGTGGTAGACGAGCCCGTAGCTGATCCCCGCCGCGGCGGCCAGGTCCGTCATCTTGGTGGCCGCCAGTCCCCGGCGGGCGAAGACCTCGCGGGCCGCCTTCAGCAGCGCGCTCCTGCGCTCCTCCTTGAGCTGCTGGTACTGCTGGGGGGTCCGGGGCATGGTCCAGGCGCGCTATCGGGCGGCGTTGGTCCGGCGTCGGCGGGGCGCGGGGGGCACGTCGGAAGGGGGGGCCGACTGCTGCTCCTGGCGCTCCAACAGCTCGACCACGTGCTCGAGCTGCGAGCCGAGCGCCTCCACCTGATCTCCCATGCGGCGCAGCTGGTCGCGCAGGACCTCGACCTCGGAGGCGGTGGGCACGCGCAGCGAGTGCAGCGTCTTCTCCATCACCGAGGTGCGGCGGATCTGCAGGCTGAAGCCCCGGCGCATCAGCCCGCCGCTGAGGCGCAGGAAGGTGGGGCTCTCGGCGAGGCGCGCGGCCACCTGGGTGAGGCCCTGCTCGGCCTTCGCGAAGACCTTGCCCGAGCGGGTCTCGGAGCTGGTGAGTCGCCCGACCGTCTTCAGGGCACGGGCGAGCATTCCAGGGGTGGGGCGGGAGTCTGGGGCGGTCATGCCGCGCAATCTACCTCATCGGGCTCAGCGGATGACGGGCACGGTGATGGGGGCCCGGTCGTCGATCTCCACCTCCACCTTGCCCAGGCGCCAGAGCACCTCGCTGAAGTTGACCCGCACCTGGTGGCCCTTGGCCGTCTCGATGAGGGCCTCGCCCTTCTTGGGGAGATACTCACCCACCTCGTACTGCAGCTCGGAGAAGGTGACGCGGTCCGTGCCGAGGGTGCCGGTCACCTCGCCCGGGCCGTTGAGCACCAGCGTGGTGCCGCCGATGATCGGGACGCCGTCGCGCACGCCTACGTTCGCGTTCACGCTGTAGCTGCTGTTCGCCCGGCCCGGCAGGTCGCCAGCGCTCTCGGCCCAGAAGCGCTTCTCGTCGCTGCAGGTGCCGTAGCCCACCTTGGCCTGGAGCGGCTGTCCCTCCACCTTCAGCTGGCGGAGATCCGCGAAGAGGTCCATCCGCTCCTCTCCGCCGTTGTAGATGAAGGAGCTCTGCCCGGACACGGAGCGCCCGCCCACGGAGCAGCCCGTGTCGGGGAAGGAGAGCACCACCGCGTCCGAGGCGTCGTCCAGGGACTCGGCGGTGGCGGTGACACAGGCCACCTTCGACCGGGCGCCCTCGGCGGCCCGGCCCACGAAGGTGCGCCGCGACTCGCCGCAGGTGTAGACGGGCAGGATTCCGAGCACCTCGAGCGCCACGCGCACCTGGTTGGCCGCGAGCACCGCGAGGTCCACTCGCGCGCGGGCGTCTTCGATCTCCTCCTTCGTGGGCGGCTCCTTGCCGCAGGCGGTGGAGAGGATGACGAGGGCGAGGCAGGCTTGAATTCTCATGGGGGGGGATTGTCCTCTGGATGGAGGCCCACTGCACAGGGCGGGGGGCGCAGGCCTGGGAGAGCAACCCGCGTGCCTCGCGCAAACCCCCGAAGTCCCGAGGGGGGGAGGGGGAGTCCGTGCAGGGGACTGCACACCCGGGTCGATGCGGGTGACAACTGGTGTCCGGACCGGCTGTACCGGGGGACGGGGGAACGGCATGCTCCGGGCGCGCTTGCCTCCGAGGCTCCCGACATGCCCCATCCCGAACGCACCCTGTACCAGTTCCCCATCTCGCACTACTGCGAGAAGACCCGGTGGAACCTCGACGCCAAGGGCCTCTCCTACGGCATCGAGAACCTCCTTCCCGGCCCGCACCGCCTGGTGACGAAGCGCCTCACGAAGGGGGGGCGCGGCACCGTGCCCCTGCTGGTGGACCGCGGCACCGTCGTCACGGACTCCACCGACATCGCCCTGCACCTGGAGCGCGCCTACCCGTCGGCTCCCGCGCTGATTCCCGCCTCGGGCCCCGAGCGCGAGCGTGTCCTCGAGCTGGAGGCCTACTTCGACGAGACGGCCGGCAAGCACGTGCGCCGCTGGGTGTACGCGCAGCTCTTCGGCGGTGGCGTGGACATCACGCCGCTCATGTTCGGTGCGTTTCCCCCACCGCTGCGCCTGCTCGGGCGTGCGCTGGTTCCCGTCATCAAGGTGGTCATCCGGCGCCAGTACCAGCTGACTCCCCCCAAGGTGGAGGAGTCCCGGGTGAAGCTGCTGGAGGGGCTCGACCGGCTGGAGCGCGAGATTGGAGGAGACCCCTCGCGCTACCTGGTGGGCGCGTCCCTGTCGATCGCGGACATCGCCGCGGCGTCCCTCTACGCTCCCCTGATGGGCCCCGAGGGCTCTCCCTACCACCGCCCCGGCCAGGCGGTGTCCCCCGCGATCGCGGAGCTGCGCGCGGCCCTGGGCGCCCGGCCCGTGGGCCAGTGGATTGCGCGGCGCTACCAGGAGGACCGTCGGCGCCCGGCCCGGGGCTTCACCGCGTCCGCGTCCGCGGAGGCGGTGAGCGGCTGAGGGCCGGGGCTCCTCGTCCCGCCGGCTACATGATGCCGGCGGTGACTCCGCCGTCCGCCGTGTACACCCCGCCCGTGCAGTAGCTGCTGTCGTCACTGGCGAGGAAGAGGTACAGGCGGGCGATCTCCTCGTTGGTGCCGTAGCGCTTGGCGGGCACGCGGGAGGCGAGGGTGTTCTTCAGCTGCTCCTCGGCACCGGGCGCGATGCGCCGGTGGGCCGCCGCCATCATGTCGTTGTCGATGACGCCGGGGCACACCGTGTTCACCCGGATGTTGAACGGCGCGCCGTCGTGCGCCAGGGCCCGCGACAGTCCCACCACCGCGTGCTTGCTGGCGGTGTACGCCGAGTGCCCCGGGAACGCGGAGATCCCCATGATGGACGAGGTGGTGACGATGCTCCCACCGCCGCGCTTCTGCATCTCGGGGATGACGTACTTGATGGAGAGCCAGACGCCGCGCACGTTGGTGGCCAGCACCTGGTCGAAGTCCTCCACGGAGTGCTCGAGGATGGGCTTGAAGGGGCCCTCGACGCCCGCGTTGCTCACCAGCACGTCGATGCCGCCATAGCGCTGCACCGCCTCCCGGAGATAGCGCTGGGTGTCCTCCACGCTCGAGACATCCGCCACCGTGTAGCTGATGTTCTCGTGGTTGATCTCCTGCATCGCCTTGCGCAGCTTGTCCTCGGAGCGGCCCACGATGAGGACCTTGGCCCCCTCCTGCACGAACAGCTTCGCGGTCGTCGCGCCGATACCGCCGCCGCCGCCAGTGATGACCGCGACCTTGTTCTTCAGCCTCTGCATGTGCCCCCCGGAGGGTGTGATGGACAGGGATTGTCCCGATGGCGGGTATTGTCTGGAAGAAGGTGGAGCCAGGGCAAGGTAGGCCCTCGGGCCCATCCCCAGTCACGACGCTCCGTGTCGGAGGGGCTCACGGGGGGTGGGTGGATGCTCCTCGTCCGGCTCGGGCACCATGCGCCCACCCGACGGGCTGGCGGAATCCAGGGGGCCTTGGGAATTCTTCCCCGCCTGGCGGGTTGGCGGCCTTCGTTTCACCCGACACAGCACAGCGAGCACTCATGAACAGCAAGAAGTTCCTCCGCAACTCCTGGGCGCAGGGCGCGCTCGGGGCCTGCCTCCTCCTGACAGGGTGCACGGCCACCACCCAGAACACCCCGTCCGCCCAGGCGTCCAAGCCGCGGGCGCTCGGCGTCGACACGAAGAACTTCGACTCCAGCGTGCGCCCCCAGGATGACTTCTACCGCTACGTCAACGGCACGTGGCTGAAGACCGCCCAGATTCCGGCGGACAAGGGCCGCTATGGCTCCTTCATCGAGCTGCGCGACAAGAGCGAGGCCGCTCTGCGCACCATCATCGAGGAGGTCGCCGCCGCCAAGGAGAAGAAGGCCGGCACGGACGCGCAGAAGATCGGCGACCTGTACGAGAGCTTCATGGACACGGAGCGCATCCAGGCGCTCGGTCTCGAGCCGGCGCGCGCGGATCTCAACCGCATCGCCGCCCTCCAGGACAAGCAGCAGCTCCCCGAGCTCTTCGCCGAGCTGACGCGCGCGGGTGTCCCCACGCCGTTCGTCCTCTTCGTGGGGCAGGACGCGAAGCAGGCGGACCGCTACATCGCCTACGTCAACCAGAGTGGCCTGGGCCTGCCGGACCGCGACTACTACCTCAAGCAGGATGCGCGTCTGGCCGAGACGCGCGCCGCCTATCTCACCTACATCGAGACGCTGATGCGTCTGGGCGGGGAGAAGGATCCGGCCGGCGCGGCCAAGGCCATCCTGGCCCTGGAGACCTCCCTGGCGGAGAAGCACTGGGACCGCGTGCGCAACCGCGACCGTGAGGCCACCTACAACTTCAAGAGCGTGGCCGAGCTGGAGAAGCTCACCCCGGGCTTCTCGTGGTCGCGCTACATCAAGGCCCTGGGCGCGGAGAAGACGCCGGGCATCGTCGTGCGCCAGCCGGACTACTTCCAGGCCGCGGACGCGCTGCTGGCCAGCACGCCGCTGCCCGTGCTCAAGCAGTACCTCACCTTCAAGCTGCTCGACAACGCGGCGCCCCTGCTGAGCACGCCCTTCGAGGAGGCCCACTTCGCCTTCCGCGGCAAGACGCTGCAGGGCCTGCAGGAGAACCGTCCCCGCTGGAAGCGTGGCGTGGAGGCGGTGGAGGGCGCGCTGGGCGAGTCGGTGGGCAAGATCTACGTGGAGCGCAACTTCAGCCCCGAGAGCAAGGCCCGCATGCAGGAGCTGGTGAAGAACCTGCAGGTCGCCTTCAAGCAGGGCATCGACCAGCTCGAGTGGATGAGCCCGACCACCAAGGCCCAGGCCCAGGCCAAGCTGTCCAAGTTCACCGTGAAGATCGGCTACCCGGAGAAGTGGCGCGACTACTCCGCGCTCACCATCGACAAGGCGGACCTCTACGGCAACATGAAGCGGTCCGACGCGTTCGAGTACGCCCGCATCATCAACCGGCTCGGCAAGCCCATCGACCGGGCCGAGTGGGGCATGACGCCGCAGACGGTGAATGCCTACTACAGCTCGACGATGAACGAGATCGTCTTCCCGGCCGCCATCCTCCAGCCGCCGTTCTTCAACCCCGAGGCGGATGACGCCACCAACTACGGCGCCATCGGCGGAGTGATCGGCCATGAGATCAGCCACGGCTTCGACGACCAGGGCGCCCGCTCCGACGGCGACGGCAACCTGCGCGACTGGTGGGGCGAGACGGACAAGGCCGCCTTCCAGCAGCGCACCGGCATGCTGTCGGACCAGTACTCCGGCTTCAGCCCGCTGCAGGGCATGAGCGTCAACGGCAAGCTCACCCTGGGTGAGAACATCGGCGACCTGAGCGGCCTGACGGTGGCCTACAAGGCCTACAAGCTGTCGCTGGGTGACAAGAAGGCCCCGGTCATCGAGGGCTTCACCGACGACCAGCGCTTCTTCCTCGGCTGGGCCCAGGTGTGGCGCTCGCTCAACCGCGACGACGCGCTCCGGCAGCAGCTGCTCACCGATCCGCACTCCCCGGGCGAGTACCGGGTGAACGGCGTGGTGCGCAACATGCCCGAGTTCTACAACGCCTTCGGTGTGAAGGAGGGCGACGGCGCGTACCTGCCGCCCGAGAAGCGCGTCAAGGTGTGGTGAGTGGACGGCGCGCCCCCGGGGGCGCTTCCGACGCGGCGAGTCATGGCCCGTTTCGGAAATACGCCCCCGGGCTGGTAGGTTCGCGCGCCACCATGCGAATCCGCATTTTCTCCGCCGCCGCGTGCGCCCTCTGGCTCACGCACTGCAGTCATGCTCCGGCGCAGCTGGAGGCCCAGTCCTCCAGCGCGTCCCAGGCTCCCGCCTCCAGCGAGACCGCCGCCTCCACTCCGGCGAGCTCCGCCCCCCAGGCCTCCTCCCGCCCCGCCTATCCGGCCGCGCGCAAGGATGACGTGGTCGACGACTACCACGGCACGAAGGTGGCGGATCCGTACCGCTGGCTGGAGAACCCGGACTCCCCCGAGTCCCGCCAGTGGATCGAAGCCCAGAACAAGCTCACCTTCGGCTATCTGGAGAAGATTCCGGGCCGCGCGCAGCTCAAGCAGCGCTTCACCGAGCTGTGGGACTTCGAGAAGTTCAGCGTGCCCTCGCGCCAGGGCAACCGCTACTTCTTCAGCCGCAACAACGGTCTGCAGAACCAGTCGGTGCTCTACACGGCCGACTCGCTCGAGGCCGAGCCCCGGGTGCTGTTGGATCCGAACACGCTGTCCGCGGACGGCACGGTGGCCGTCGGCGGCATGCGCGTCTCGGATGACGGCAACCTGCTCGCGTACGGTCTGGCCGCTTCCGGCAGTGACTGGGTCGAGTGGCACGTGCGCGACGTGCGCACCGGCAAGGACCTGCCGGACATCATCAAGTGGGTGAAGTTCTCCGGCGCCTCGTGGACGAAGGACGGCAAGGGCTTCTTCTACAGCCGCTATGACGAGCCGAAGGCCGCCGAGGCGATGAGCGGCGCCAACTACTTCCAGAAGCTCTATTTCCACAAGCTGGGCACGCCGCAGAGCGAGGACATCCTCGTCTACGAGCGCAAGGACCACAAGGAGTGGGGCTTCGGCGGCTACGTCACCGACGATGGGCGCTACCTGCTCATCAACGTCTCGCGCGGCACCGAGCGCAAGAACCTCGTCTTCTACAAGGACCTGAAGGATCCCAAGGCCAAGGTCGTCGAGCTGCTGCGCGACTGGGACGCGGACTACGACTACATCGACAACGACGGGACGCTCTTCTGGTTCAAGACGGACCTGGACGCGCCGCGTGGCCGCATCGTCGCCATCGACCTGCGCAAGCCGGAGCGCAAGAACTGGAAGGAGATCCTCCCCCAGGGCGAGGAGCCGATCTCCTCGGTGGGCTTCGTCAATGACCGGTTCATCGTCAACGTGCTGAAGGATGCTCGCTCACAGGTGCGCCTGTACTCGCGCGAGGGCAAGCCCCTGGGCGAGGTGGCTCTGCCCGGCCTGGGCACCGCCATCGGCTTCGGCGGCAAGCGCACGGACACGGAGACCTTCTACTCCTACGCCAGCTACACCACGCCCGCGACCATCTACCGGTATGACCTGAAGACCGGCCAGAGCCAGGTGTACAAGGCGCCCAAGGTGAAGTTCGACCCGTCGCAGTACGAGACGACGCAGGTCTTCTTCACGAGCAAGGACGGCACCCGCGTCCCCATGTTCCTCAGCCACAAGAAGGGGCTGAAGCTGGATGGGAACAACCCCACCATGTTGTACGGCTACGGCGGCTTCGACGTGTCGCTGACGCCGGGCTTCAGCGTGGGCAGCCTGGTGTGGATGGAGCAGGGCGGTGTCTGGGCCGTGGCCAACCTGCGCGGTGGTGGCGAGTACGGCCGCGAGTGGCACGAGGCCGGCACGAAGCTGAAGAAGCAGAACGTCTTCGACGACTTCATCTCCGCGGCCGAGTGGCTCATCACCAACAAGTACACGTCCACCCCGAAGCTGGCCATCACCGGCCGCTCCAACGGGGGCCTGCTGGTGGGCGCGGCGGTGACGCAGCGTCCGGAGCTGTTCGGCGTGGCCCTGCCCGGCGTGGGCGTGATGGACATGCTGCGCTTCCACAAGTTCACCATCGGCTGGGCCTGGGCGAGCGATTACGGCTCCTCGGAGAACGCGGAGGAGTTCAAGGCGCTCCAGGCGTACTCGCCGCTGCACAACCTGAAGCCGGGCACGCGCTACCCGCCCATGCTCGTCCACACCGCGGACCATGACGACCGCGTGGTGCCGGGCCACAGCTTCAAGTTTACCGCCGCCGCCCAGGAGGCGCAGGCCGGCGAGGCCCCGGTGCTCATCCGCATCGAGACGAAGGCGGGCCACGGCGCCGGCAAGCCCACCACCAAGGTCATCGAGGAGTACTCCGACCTGTGGGCCTTCACGCTGTACCAGATGGGCGTGAACCCCGGGCAGGCCGTCGCGGCCAACCAGGCGCGCTGAATCAGGACGGGCGGGCATCCGGGCGCACTCCCGGCTGCCCGTTCCCTTCCTTGAAGGACGGCAAGACGAAGTCCAGGAGTAGCCCTCACGAGGGTTTGCGCAGCTCCTCCAGGGCCTCGACGAGGACGGGGGTGTAGTCGGCGTAGCCCTGGGGAGGAGCCCGGTTGGAGCGGATGACCGCGACGGCGTTGCCCACCACGCCGAAGCGAGTCTCGGGGACATCGAAGTACCCGGCACGGAAGGCGTCCTGGAGCAGCTGGGCCTGCTGCTCGGGATTCATCTTCCGCCAGGGTTTCCCCTCGCGCAGGGCCTTCACGTAGTCGTAGCCGTCCCCGAGGCCCTGGGCCCACAGCGCCTCGACGGCATAGCTCCAGCCGTGGTGCTGGTACTGCCAGAGGTGGGTGGCCTCGTGGACGAGCAGGGACGGGTTCTGTCCCCGGGCGAAGCGCTCGTACTCGGCGTCGGGCAGGTGCAGGGTGTTGCCCAGCACGAAGGCGCGGCTGTTGTTGACCCGTGCGACAATGGTGGCCATCCGCACCAGCCGCACGGGCTCGTAGGAGATGCCCTCGGCGAACACCCGGCGCAGCAGCCGCACCTCCTGAGTGCTCAGCGCACGTTTGTCCGTGCGCGTGGGGGCGGACTCCGGGTCTGCCATGGCGGGGCTCCTCGCGTTGACTCTCTCAGCCTTCCAGCGAGGCGCGCAGGAACCAGGCGTGCTTCTCGAACTCGGTGATGATGCCGGTGAGCAGGTCCACCGTGTCCGTGTCCTGGTACTGCTCGGCCAGCTTGCGGCTCTCGCGCACGCCGGTCAGGTAGGCCTCGATGCGCTCGGCCAGCAGCCGCACGTGCTCCAGGTCCCTCGTCGTCTCCTGCGGGTAGTCCGGGATGCGGCTCGTCTTCGCCACGTGCCGGGTGGTGCCGTACGCCTTGCCTCCCAGCGTCACCGAGCGCTCGGCCACGGAGTCATTGTGCGTCGCCAGGCTCACCGCGAACGTCTCGAAGAGCGGGTGCAGCGCCGCGAACTGCGGACCCTTGATGTTCCAGTGCGCGACCTTGATCTGGCTGTGCAGGTCCAATCCATCCGCCAGGCGCTCGTTGAGGGTGGCGGAGATGGCGGAGCGGCTCTGCTCGGGAAGGGGGCTCGGGCTGCGGTACATGTGTTCGTCCTTTCGCGTGTCGTTTGGAAATTGGATGCGCTGTGCCGGAAAGCGACGCGCCCCCCGGCGTTTCCACCGGAGGGCGCGTCTGATGTCAGCGTGAAGCGGAACGCCTACGACTCGAGGCCCACCGCCGCCGCGTGGACGACCGAGGCGATGCGGACGGCATCGTGCACCTGGTCCTCGGAGAGGCCGCCTTCGATGACGACCTTCTCGTGCGACTGGACGCACATCTCACAGCCGTTGATGGCGCTCACCGCCAGGCAGACGAGCTCGAAGTCCACCTTGTTGGTGAGCACCTGCACCAGCCGGTTCATCCGCAGGCCGGCCCGCTTGGTGGAGTACGACTCCTTCCCCACCATGTGGCGGAACCGGTAGTAGACGTTGTTCATCCCCATCAGCGAGGCCGCGGCGCGCGCGTCCTCGACGACGGGCTCGGCCTTCTCGCCCAGCGCCTGGCGGGCCTCGTGGAGGATGGCTTCCTTCAGCTTCTCGTTACGAGCCGCGAAGGCACACGCCACCGCCACCCCCCAGCGCTGCTCGGGGGTCAGGCTGCCACTCTCCAGTACCGACTGGAGATTGAGGCGGGTGTCCCTGTGGGCATCCGCCAGCTCACCGCGAACGACTTCGAGCGACGCCATGGCGTATTACCCCGCCTTCGCCAGCTTCTTGGTGAGGGTCTCCTCGCCCTTCTGCCAGTTGCAGGGGCACAGCTCGTCCGTCTGGAACGCGTCCAGCGTGCGGAGCACCTCGCTCACGTTGCGGCCCACCGACAGGTCGTTCACCGACACGTGCCGGATGATGCCCTGCGGGTCGATGATGAAGGTCGCGCGCAGCGCCACGCCCGCGTCCTTGTGCAGCACGCCCAGGCCGGTGCTCAGCTCGCGCTTGATGTCGGCCAGCATCGGGAAGGGCAGGTTCTTGAGGTCCGGGTGGTGCGTGCGCCACGCGTGGTGCACGTACTCGCTGTCGGTGCTCACGCCGAGCACCTGCGCGCTGCGATCCTGGAAGTCCTTCTCACGCTTGCCGAACTCGGCGATCTCGGTCGGGCAGATGAAGGTGAAGTCCTTGGGCCAGAAGAAGAGGACCAGCCACTTGCCCTTGTAGGTGTCCTGGTTGATCTCCTTGAACTCCTTGCCCTTCTCCAGGCTCACCACGCCAGTCACGTTGAATGCGGGAAGCTTGTCGCCAACGGTCAGCATTTGGTTCGACTCCTTTGGGTTGTTGAGGCCTGCCTGCCTGGCAGACCGGCTAAGGGTTTCTTCGCGTACTACTTGGAGCAGCCTCCGTGCCAGGGAAACGCCACCCGTGATTCCAAAGGGTTGACTCCTCCTCACTCCCTGAACGACGCCGCCGGACCGGTGCATACCGAAATTTCGGTGTCCGGCGCCACTGACATTTCGGTGCCGCTCCGGTTATTTAAACGGACGCATGGCGGACGACATCGTTGCGGTGACGCGAACCGGACCCCTGAGGGATGCCCGGGACCTGATCGAGCTGGCGACCTCCGAGGAGGCCGTGGGGGAGCTGCTGCGCCGGGGCCTGGACTGGCTCACCCGCGTGGTGCGCTTCGACCTGGCGACCCTCTTCTTGTTGCGAGAAGGGAAACTGGTGTCGGTGGCGGCGCGGGGGCCGCTGGCCTCGGAGAAGGTGCGCCGCCACGAGCTGAAGCTGACGGACTTTCCCACGCTGGGCCAGGCGCTGGAGACGCGCCGCGCCCGGGCCTTCACCCAGGAGGACCACGCGCACGGGGATGGAGACCCCTTCGATGGGGTGCTCGACCTGCCGCCGGGGCACTCGTGCATGGTGGTGCCGCTGTGCGCGGGGGAGCGGTGCTACGGCCTGCTGACGCTGGACAGGACGGAGTGCGAGACGTACCCGCAGGCGGTGGTGGACCTGGTGGAGGTGTACGGGCAGATGCTGGCCACCTCGCTGCAGCAGGCCGAGCAGAAGAGCACCTTCGAGGTGCTGCACCGGCGGGAGCACGAGCACGCGCGGCTGTTGGAGTCGCAGCTGGGCGGGGACGAGGTGGGGGTGCTGGAGACGTCGCGCAGCCCGGCGGTGCGCGAGCTGGCGCTCCGGGGGCGGCAGGTGGCGGAGACGGACACGCCGGTGCTGTTGCTAGGTGAGACGGGCACGGGCAAGGAGCGGCTGGCGCGGGCGGTGCACCGCTGGAGCGCGAGGGCGGAGGGGCCCTTCGTGACGCTCAACTGCGCGGCCATTCCCGCGGGGCTGCTGGAGAGCGAGCTGTTCGGCCACGTGAAGGGGGCCTTCACGGGCGCCACGCGCGACAGGGCGGGGCGCTTCCAGATGGCGCACGGAGGCACGCTCTTCCTGGACGAGGTGGGGGAGCTGCCGGTGGAGCTCCAGGCCAAGCTGCTGCGGGCCCTCCAGGAGAAGACCTTCGAGCCGGTGGGGAGCGATCGCACGGTGCGCTCGGACGCGCGCATCCTCGCGGCCACCCACGTGGATCTGCAGCAGGCCATCGCCCAGCGGCGCTTCCGGGAGGACCTGTACTACCGGCTGAGCGTCTTCCCCCTGCGGCTGCCCCCGCTGCGCGAGCGGCTGGAGGACCTGCCGCAGCTGTGCGCGTTCCTCCTGGCGGAGCTGGCGAAGCGCACCGGGCGGCGGGGGATGAAGGTGACGGCGGACGGCATCGCGCGGCTCGCGGCCTATGACTGGCCAGGCAACATCCGCGAGCTGGCCAACGCGCTGGAGCGGGCCACCATCCTGTCGCGCAAGCCGGAGCTGGGGGCGGAGTCCTTCGACCTGCCCCTGCGCACGCCGGGGACGAAGGCGGAGCCGTTGCCGCCGTCACCGTTGCCGGAGGGCGCGGTGCCCACGCTGGAGGAGGTGCAGCGCCAGCACATCCTGCGCGTGTTGGCGTTGACGCAGGGCCGCATCTACGGCCCCGGAGGCGCGGCGGCGCTGTTGGGTCTCAAACCCTCCACGTTGCAGAGTCGAATGAAGAAGCTGGGCATCGCCCGGTTGGAGCAGTACGTGGCACGCATCCCTCAGGAGGAATCATGAGCGATCCGCAGCAGCCTCGAGGTGCCCCCGTCGCCGCACCGCCGCCCAGGTCCTCTAGCAAGGCCCTGGTGGCGGGTATCGTCGTGGTCCTGGTGCTGGGGGCCGGCCTCGGCTGGTACTTCCTGCGCGGCGAGAAGCAGGAACCGGCGGCTCCGGCCACTCCCGCCGAGCCGGTGGCCGCCGCTCCGGCCCCCTCGACGGGCGAGGACGCCGGGACTCCCACCGAGCGCCTGCCGTCGCTGTCCCAGAGCGATGCCCGGGTGCGCGAGCTGGTGGGCCCGCTGTCCTCCCTGCCCGAGCTTCAGAAGTGGCTCGCCTCCGCGGAGGATCTCGTGCGGCGCTTCACCTCGGCCGTCGGCAACATCGCCGAGGGCGAGAGCCCGCGCGCCGCGCTCGCGTTCCTGGCGCCCCAGGGGGCCTTCCAGGTCGCCGAGCGCGATGGCCGCACCGTCATCGCTCCCGAGAGCTTCGCCCGTTATGACCCCGTGGCGCGCGTCCTCACCTCGCTCGACACGCAGGCCACCGCGCGGGTGTACCGGACGCTCGCGCCACTCATCGACGAGGCCTCCAAGGAGATCAGCCGCCCCGGCCAGCGCTTCGACCAGACGCTCGCGAGCGCCATCCAGCGGCTGCTCGACACGCCCGTGCCCGAGGGTGACATCGAGGTGGTGGACACGCCCGGCGTGCACTACGCCTACGCGGCTCCGGAGCTGGAGCAGCTCGGCGCCGCGCAGAAGCACCTGCTGCGCATGGGGCCGGCCAACGCACGCGCCATCCAGGCGAAGCTGCGTGAGCTGCGGAGCGCGCTCGCGCTGCCCTCCGCCAGCCGTTGAGCCGGCTCACCGGCCCCGGGGGGGCGCCGCCATGTAGAAGTGGAGGCGCGTCACGGGCCGGTAGCCCATGTGGCGGTACACGGGAAGCCCCACCGGGGTGGCGTGCAGCACCGTGCGTTCGATGCCCCAGGCCCGCTTCGCCTCGTCGAGCGCGTACCGCATGACGGCCTCGGCGCAGCCGAGCTGCCGGTGCGAGGGCAGTGTGGCCACCATGCTGATGTAGGCCACGTCGTGCACCCGGATGACGGCCGTGCTGGTGGCGGCCTCTCCCTGGCGGAAGCCGACATAGCCCCTGCCGTCCCCCGAGAAGATGGCCGGAACGTCGAAGGCCTCGCGCCCCATCGGTATCGGCATGTCGTAGCAGCGGGAGTTGACGTCGCACAGCTGTTGCCGGCCCTCGGCATCCCTGGCCTGGCGGATGTCCATCACCGGAAGGGGCCGCATGGGCGGCGCGAGGCGCTCGGCCACCATTCCCGTGGCCACCATGGAGGGCGTCAACCCGTGTGGGGCCAGCAGCCCGTCGGCTCGCGTCCTCAGCCGGGGCGGCAGCTGGTCCTCGCACAGGGCGAACATCCACCCGTGCTTGCCCGCCGCGAAGTAGCGGGCGGCGGTGGCGGCGGCCCGCGTCAGGGCCTCCTCGGTCTCCACGGGACCGGGGAGGAAGGCCGCGTTCATCATCGACCAGGCGACGTTGCTCGCCGCGATGGACACCTCGGGCAGGTCGAGCACCTCACCGGCGACACTGTTCCTGGCGAAGAAGCGCCAGGTGTCATGGAACCGGGTGTTGGATTCGTGGATCTCGTCGATGGACATGGGGCTCAGCGCGAGCCCGCATTATTGGAGCCGCGCTCCCCGAAGGCCAGCGTGGTGAGCGAGTCCGAGGCGTTGAGGAGCTGGTAGGTCGCGGCGCTGCCGAGCACGCGCTTGACGTAGAGGCGCGTCTCCTCGACGGGAATCTGCTCCACCCACTCGTCCAGCTCGGCGTCGGGGAAGCGCGACAGCCAGCGGTCCACCGCGCCGGGGCCGGCGTTGTAGCTGGCCACCGCGAGCGCCGGGTTGCCCGCGAAGCGACGCTGCAGGCTGCCCAGGTACGCCGAGCCGAGGCGGATGTTCTCCCGGGGCTCGAGCAGCGCCGTGGGCGTGGCCAGCGTCACGTTGAGCTGGCGCGCCACCGCGAAGGCCGTGGCCGGCATGAGCTGGGCAAGCCCCAGCGCCCCGGTGGACGAGCGCGCCCTGGGGTTGAAGGCGCTCTCCTCGCGGATGAGGGCCTGCATCAGGTCCGGGTTCACCCGCGCCGCGCGGCTGTGCCGCACCACCAGGTCGCGGAAGGCGTGCGGGTAGGCCGCCGAGTAGATGAGGCGCGTCTCGGCCTCGGTGGGCGCGGCCAGTCCCTCGCGACGCAGGGCCCAGGCGATGGGGCGCGCGTGCCGCTCGTAGCCGGTGGTGTTGAGGATGTGGAAGAGCAGCCGGATGGACTCCTCGCTGCGGCCCTTGCGGTCCACGGCCAGCAGCTCGGCGGGCCCCTCCCGGTGCTCCAGCCTCAGCAGCTCGATGCCGGTGATGAAGTGCGGATCCTTCGCGAGGGTGCCGGCGTCCAGGGGCCAGACGTCCATGACGCTCACGGGCGCGCGCAGCTTCTCGGTGATGGCACGGGCGCGCTCCGGCGCCTCACGCGCCAGACGGGAGCGCGCCATCAGTCCATACCACGTGGCCGCGCCCTCGGCCGCCACCCGCTCCAGCAGCGCATGGGCCTCCGCGGCGCGGCTCTGCGTCATCAGCATGCGCGCGCGCCAGTAGCGGGCCCGCTGCACCGACTCGTGCGTGGAGCCCTTGCCCTGGAGGGCCTCGATGCGGGAGAGCGCCTCGAGCGCGGCGTCGGGTTGGCTCTCGGCGCGGTACACCCAGAAGCGCTGGAAGAGGGCCTCGGCCGCGAAGTTGCCTTCCGGATAGCGGGCGATGAGCTGGTCCAGGTAGCTCATGGCCGCCGCCTTCTCACCGCGCTCCAGCGCCTTGCCGGCCGCGTAGAAGAGGGCGTCGTCCGCGTAGGGGTGCTGCGGGTAGTCCTGCGCCAGCTTCAGGTAGGTGGCGATGGAGCTCTCCGGCTCCACCACCGACTCCGAGTAGCCCAGCACGTAGAGGGCGCGCGGGCGGAGCGCGGTGTCCTGGCACTGCTCGACGACGGGCCGCAGCGCGCGGATGGCCAGCGAGTGCTTGCGCTCCTTGCGCAGCGCCGTGCCGTAGGCGAACTGCGCGCGGCAGGCGAGCGGATCCGGCAGCTCCATCTTGGGCAGCAGCCGCTCCAGCATGTCCAACGCCTCGAGGTTGTGGTGCAGGGAGAGCAGCGTCTCGGCGCGCGCCACCTTCCACTTGGGCACGTAGGGCAGGTCACGCAGGCCCTTCACGGCCTCCGTCGCCTCCCTGGAGAAGGGATGGAGCGCCCACACCGCGAGGTGCGCGCGGTGCTCGCCGTTGTAGTCGGCCTGGTAGCGCGCCAGCCGGGCGATGGTCAGCCACGCCTCGGCCTGGGCGGGGTTGTTGGGCTTGGGTGTCTCCGTCTGGACGAGCGGGGTGAGGGCCGCCAGGGCCCCGGCGTAGTCCCGCTTCTTCTTCTCGAGGATGTACGCCATGCCGAAGCGGGCCTCCTCGTAGCGCCGGGCGCCGGGAGCCACGGCCGAGTAGTGCTGGACGGCCTCGGTCCACTTGCGCAGCCGCTCGTAGGCGCGGGCCGCCTCGAAGTGGCAGTAGTCGCGCAGGGGCGGGTGCGCCTCCGCCAGCGACGCGAGCTCCTCGGCCGCCGTGGCCCATTGGCCCATGCGCAGGGCGCTCATCGCCCGGAGGTAGCGCACCGGAGGCGTGGCGTCCTGCTTCTCCAGAATCTGCCGGGCGGTGCGGTAGCGGCCCCGGTCATACGCGTCCTTGGCCTTCGCGAGCTCTCCCTCGGCGAAGTAGGACGTGAGGTCCGCGCGCTCGAACTTGTGCACCCAGCGGCGCTCGCCCGGGGGCACCTGCTCCACGGGTCCGAGGGTGAACTCAGGAGGGGCCTCCTCGTCTTCGCTGTCCAACGAGGAGTCCAGTTGATGCTTGGACGAGGCGCTCTCGGCGAGGTTGGAGATCTCTCCTTCCTGCTGCGGAGCGGGCGTCTCGGCCCAGGCGGGCGCCACCCAGAGGGCGGCCATCAGCGGCCAGCCCATCAGCTGACTCGCGGGCCGCAAGAGGCCTCGGAGCGTCGCGTGTTCCAGTCCCACACCATCCCCCTTGTTCGAGGCACGCACAGCGCGTGAGGGCCTAGAACTAGGAATGGCTTTCAGGCACGGGGAGTGTGGGAGGATGGCGCTTCGCGCACGTGCGTTGTCTCCTGTACGGCACACATGCCCGCAGGGGGGCAGGCGAGCGAGCTGCATGACATGCACCGTGAGTGATTCGCACGCTCTGAGAATGCGCGGTTGGGTGCTTCTCACGCGGCGCGAGTTCTCACGGGCGGTGCAGTGTCACCTGGGTGGCAACGCGCGTCAGTCGAGGAAGCGCCGCTCCCACCGCCGCATGTCCTCCTCGCTGAAGCCGTCCCAGCGAGAGCGGTCCATGTACAGCCAGGGTTCCAGTACGCGCGCCAGCTCGCGGTACGCGGGTAGCGTGTGGCCCTGCTCCGTATCGCCTGCCTCCGGCCATTGGCCCAGGGTCACCACCGCCCGCTCTCCGTCGAGCTCCTGCACGGTGGTGCCGGGCGAGTGAAGACGCTGTCGCAGGCCAGTAGCGCCGCCCAGCTCGCCCAGGACGGGCTGGCCCAGGAAGTTCAGCCAGTGCACTCCGTCCACCCGCGTGCCGATGGAAAGGGATTCGAAGTGCACTCCTGGGATGTCCAGACCGGGATGGCGGAAGGACAGGTCTCGGATGCGCTCCGTGGTGCCGATTGTGCTCTCCGGGAAGTGGAAGACGATGCCCGCGTGGCCTGAGGCGAAGGGCAGCTCCGCCGCCAGTTCCAGCGCCAGCTTCCGCACCTGCCCTGGCCCGTGCTCTTCCAGGTATTCCGTGGGGAGGCGGAAGGACACCACGCTCGTTTCACCCTCATCGGCCACGTCGAGCAGCCGACCATAATAGAGAACCTCGTAGCCCGTGGTGTCACTGGGGGACTCACTCAGCCAGAGTTGGGCGACGGTTCCCGTGAGCAACACCTGCCGCAAGTTCGCCCAGCTGTTGTCTTCGAGTTGCTCCCAGTCGCCGCTATCTGGGTCGACGTACCAACCGAGCGCCTGGGGCCCGATCTCGTGGCGATACGCTTCCAGGGAGCGAATCACCTGCTGCACTACCTCCTGGTAGGAACGCCTCATATAAAGAGTGATGCTCACACTCTCCCGGATGAAGAGGTGGCTCCCTCCGACGAGCTTGTTCTTGTAGAGACGTACGCGCGGGTAGTGCTCTCTCATGGAGAATGACCAGACCAGGCCCGCTCAACGCGGAAGGGGGCTTGCTAACACGTGCCAGCTCTTTCTATGTGCAGCCAACCGGTCAAGATACCCCTGAACCGGGTCCCGGGCGTGTTCTAGGGTTCATCATCATGCCCATCACCCAGCTCGAGGTCGCCGGGTACCGCTCGGTGCGCAAGCTCGTCCTTCCCGTCGGGCCGCTCACCGTCATCGTGGGGCCCAACGGCAGCGGGAAGACGAACCTCTACCGCTCGCTCTACCTGCTGTCCGCCGCGGCCGAGGGCCGGCTGGCGCAGACGCTCGCGGAGGAGGGCGGCGTGCCCAGCGTCCTCTGGGCGGGTTCTCGCGACAAGAAGCCCGTGCGCATGACGGTGGGCGTCACCCTGGATGAGCTCGCGTACGAGCTGAGCCTCGGTCCGGTGCCGCCCATCCTCGACGAAGAGCGCAAACCCCTGAGCCTCTTCAACCTGGACCCGGAGGTGAAGGAGGAGCACCTGTGGACCGTGGAGGGAAAGCGGCGCGCGGTGCTGATGGAGCGCAAGGACCGCACGGCCTTCGTGCGCGACTCGGAGGGGAACCGGACCACGTTCCCCGCGCAGCTCTGGGCCAGCGAGTCGGTGCTGTCCCAACTCGCAGAGCCGCACCGCTTCCCGCGCCTGTCCGAGCTGCAGCGCACGCTGCGGATGTGGCGCTTCTACCACCACTTCCGCACGGATCCGGACGCCCCCATGCGCTCGCCGCAGGTGGGCGTGCGCACTCCGGTGCTGGCGCATGACGGGCGCGACCTGGCCGCCGCCCTGCGGACCATCATCGAGATTGGGGACCACGAGGCCCTGGAGCGGGCCCTCGAGGATGCCTTCCCCGGCTCCCGCTTGGAGGTGCAGGCGCCACAGGGGCGCTTCAGTCTCTTCCTCCACCAGCCGGGGTTGCTGCGTCCGCTGGCGGCGCGCGAGCTGTCGGACGGGACGCTGCGCTACCTGTGCCTCCTGGCGGCGCTCTTGAGCCCCAGGCCCCCGGCGTTCCTCGCGCTCAACGAGCCGGAGACGAGCCTCCACCCGGACCTGCTGGAGCCCCTCGGCCGGCTCATCGTGGATGCCTCGATGCACAGCCAGGTCTGGGTGACGACGCACGCCGAACCCCTGGCCCAGGCCATCGCGAAGCGCTCGCGGGCGGAGCCGGTGCGACTGGCGAAGGAGCTCGGGGCGACGGTGGTGGAGGGGCGCGAGGCGCCAGAAGACTGACGCGCCGCTGTCCTTCCTCGTCCTCGTGCGCTAGCGGTTGCGCTGCATCCAGCGCCAGGCGGACTCCACGATGGCGTCCAGCTTCTGCTGCGTGGGGCGCCAGCCGAGTTCCCGCACGATGCGCGCGGAGCTGGCGATGAGCACCGCCGGATCTCCCGCCCGCCTCGCCCCCTTGCGCACGGGAATCTCCCGGCCCGTGACGCGGCGGGCGCAGTCGATCACCTGCTTCACGCTGTAGCCCTCCCCGCCGCAGCCCAGGTTGTAGATGGAGCTCGGGTGTCCCTTGGCCAGCGCGTGCAGGGCGAGGATGTGCGCCTGCGCCAGGTCCACGACGTGGACGTAGTCGCGCACGCAGGTGCCATCCAGGGTGGGGTAGTCATCGCCGAAGATTGTGACCTCAGGCCGTTGGCCCGTCGCCGCCTGGAGCACCAGCGGGATGAGGTGGGTCTCGGGATCGTGGCGCTCGCCACTGCGCTCGGTGGCGCCCGCGGCGTTGAAGTAGCGCAGGCTCACGTACTTCAGCCCATGGGCTCCGTCGTACCAGCGCAGGGCCCGCTCGAAGGCCAGCTTCGTCTCGCCATACGGGTTGGTGGGCTGGGTGGGATTGCTCTCCTCGATGGGCTGCTTCGCGGGCTCGCCGTAGACGGCGGCGGTGGAGGAGAAGACGAGGTACTTCACTTCCGCCCCGAGCATGGCGTCCAGCAGGCTGAGCCCCCCGAGGACGTTGTTGCGGTAGTACTTCGCTGGCACCTTCACCGACTCGCCCACCAGCGAGTCGGCCGCCATGTGCACCACCGCCTCGACCTTGTGTTGGACGAGCGTCTCGCGCAGCAGCGCGGTGTCGAGCAGGTCGCCCTTCACGAAGGTGGCGCCCTCCACCACCGCCTCCCGGTGACCCTTGTAGAGGCTGTCGTAGACGACGACCTCGTCACCCCCCCGCAGCAACTCCTCCGTCACCACGCTCCCGATGTAGCCGGCACCGCCCGTCACCATGACTCTCATCGACATTCCCTCCGCACCGGGACGCTATAGCGGGGCCGCGCCGCCGCCCACCCGAAAGAGAGCAGGGCGCATGGTGCCGGGTGGCGGAGTCATGTCCTCCTGTTCAGTCTGGCGGCTCCAGGTAGTTCCCGTCGCCTTCATTGATGGTGTCCGATGCACATCTCTGGTTGTCCTCGCCGGCTGCCGTCGAGGCCTTTCCTCCAGGGGGGGAGGGGATCGGATCCGGACCGGTCGAGCGGGTCTCCTTCGGAGGAATGTCCTCGGGAGCCTGCTCGCCACCCTGGTCCGTCGCGATTCTTCGTTCCTTGTCAGACGCTGTCATGGTGTGGGCCCTTGGGTTCGCGCAGCCATAAATTGCTCACCGTCGGGCCTTCTTGGGGAGAGGCCAGCCGTGGCTGGTGTCCTCCACGGAAGGAAGGACAGCGCAGGTCCGCCTGCTCTCCGTGCTCGGGTCCCGTCGGACTCAGCGCGTGGCGGATGGTCTCCGAGCAGGGGAGCGAGCCTCAAGCGGCGGGGTGCCTACCCTCCCCGCATGAAGATGCTCCTTCACGAACTCCATCCCTCTGTCGTTCACGCTCCACTGGCCCTGCTGCCCACCGCGGCGGTGGCCGATCTCATCGCGGTCACCAGCGGGGACCGGGCCTGGGCGAAGGTGGGCCGGCGGCTCTGGGTGGCCGGTACGGTGAGCGCGCTCTTCTCGGGGCTGGCCGGACTGGCCGCCTCCCAGGAGGTGAAGCTCGAGGAACCCCGCGCTCGGGACATGGTGTTCCTCCATGGTCTGGGCAATGCCTGCATCACGCTGGGGGCGGTGGGCGTGACGCTGTGGCGGCTGAGCCGGCCTCCCTCGGTGGGCCAGACCGTGCTCGGGCTGCTCGCGAACGTGGCGGCGCTGTACACCGCCTCGCTCGGCGGGAAGATGGTCTACGAGCTGGGCGTGGGCATCAACCCGATGCCGACGGACACCGCGTCGGGGACATTGAAGGGGCCGCCGCTCCTGTCCCGTGAGGCACCCCGGGCGCTCCTGCGCGACGGGCTCCAGGGCGTGCGCTGGTTGTTCGGCCGCGCGAGGAGCCTCTTCTCGGGCACGCATCCGCTGGACCCCGGAGCCAAGGGCTTCGGCCAGGGATACGAGGGGCCCACGGTGGGGCTCGCGGCCCTGAATCGCGACACCGCCGCTTCGGGTCCAGAAGCGCCACGGGGCTGACCGGAGAGGAGCGGGCTTCCCGAGGGACTGCGCTACCTGCCCGTCTCGTCTCCCTCCACGAGCTCCACCGTGTGACATCCCTCCCCGAGGGTTGTCTCTCCGGTACAATGTTCGCGTCATGCTCATCGATACCCTGCTGGGTGACCTTCCGCGCTCCGTCTTCTTCCAGGAGCACTACCTCCAGCAACCGCTCGCGCGGCCTTCCACCGCGGCGAAGCTGCGGGAGCTGGCGACGTGGGACACCGCCGAGCGCCTCATCGAGACGCCCGCGTGCGACCTGCTGCTGGTGCGCGATGGCAAGCTGTGGACCGGCCCCAGGCCCGCGAGCGCCCGAGAGGCCCGCGCGCTCCACGCGCAGGGATATTCCATCGTCCTGCGGCACGCGGACCGGCACGACGCCGGCCTCGCGGAGCTGGGGCGTACCCTCTCCGCCGAGCTGCAAGGCACGGTCAACCTGCAGCTCTATTGCACCCCCGCGGGCCACGGCAGCTTCGGCTGGCACTGCGACCCGGAGGAGGTCTTCATCTTCCAGACGCTGGGGGCCAAGAGCTACCTGCTGCGGCGCAACACGCTCAACCCCACCCCCCTCCACGAGACACTCACCGATGCACCGGACGTCTCGCGCGAGCGGACGCCGGTGCAGGAGTGCCGGCTCGAGGCCGGTGACTGGCTCTACATTCCCGGCGGCTACTGGCACCACGTGAGCGCGCCGGAGCAGGAGTCCATCTCCATCTCGGTGGGCCTCATGCCACCGACGCCCATCGATGTCCTGGACTTCCTGCGCACGCAGTTGCTGCGCTCGCGCGCCTGGCAGCGGCGGTTGCCACCGCTGGGACATGCCTCCCCGCTCTCCGATGCGGAGAAGATGGAGGTCTACCGGAGCCTGTTCCAGGAGCTCGGGGGCGAGCTGAAGAAGATGATGGAGGACCCGCGGCAGGTGCTCCGGTTCATGGCCACCAGCGCCAGCGCGGGAATCCGCTCCTCGGCGCTCGGTCTGGGCACCCCCGCGCGCCGGGACGAGAAGGACTGAGCGGAGCGGGGAGGCACCCTCGGTGGAGGGCGAGCCCCCCCCACGTTGGCCGGTGGGGACGACGTCGCTCACGTCCCCTGGATGTCCGGCGTCTCCGTGACGCGCGTTCCAGTGCCTTCCTCGCTCGACTCCACCCGGGAGATCTCCGAGCGCAGGTCGCGCAGGAAGTTGTCCAGGTCCCTCGCGTCCATGGCCCCGAGCACCCTGGGCGCCATCATCCGCATCACGCTGAGCTGCGCGTGGAACGGGAGCTGGAAGATCATGTCCATGATCCGCGTCACCGACTCACCGGGGCTCGGTGGCTGCGGGCCCGTGTCCATGGGAACCTCCATCATCCGCATCTCCATGGGCCGCGTGTCGCCATGTCGCTTCGACGTGTCGGTCCCGTTTCCGAAACCGTGCACCGCCTTCCCCCGCATGACGGTGGTTCCGGTGGAGTGCTCCTCCATCTCCATCGAGGCGGCCTCGCGGATGCTCATCGCGCCCTTGGGCTTGTCGATGTGGTTCGGGTTCTGGGGGAGGTCGAGCTTCTTGTCCTTGTCGTATCGGGCCATGAGGTTGCTCCTCGGGCGTGGAGGCTGGGGGCGACGGCCTCCAGTCATGCCCTTGTTGCTGAGCTATGCAGGGTGTCGCGGCGTACCCAGTCACGAGAAGGGAGCGGTGCCCCTGGATGCTCGCTAGCATCGGGTGCCTCGTTGCCCCTCGGCCGCGGGGACACGTGCAACCCGACTCGGAAGGATTCACCTTTAGACACGCCATGAGCTCGCGCGACGCCCTTGCCGTTCCCCATGACGACTTCCAGCTCCTCGTGAGTGTCCTGCCCGAGCCCCTGCAGGCGGCGATGAAGGAGCTGTCTCCGGCGGAGGTCCTCGAGGTGGTGATGGACCTCGGCCGCTCGCCCGAGGCCCGGCTCACCGGGCGCGTGGTGCGCCTGTCCGAGACTCCCGTCACCCGCAAGGACCTGGAGCACGTGCTGGGGCAGGTGGGCTCGGTGGGCGAGGACAACCGCGCCGGCATCGAGCGCACCCTCCACCGCGTCTCCGCCATCCGCAACCGGCAGAACAAGGTCGTGGGCCTCACGTTGCGCGTGGGGCGCGCCATCTTCGGCACCATCGACATGCTCAAGGACCTGATCGGCAGCGGCCTCAACATCCTGCTGCTCGGCCGGCCCGGAGTGGGCAAGACGACCAAGCTGCGCGAGGTGGCCCGCGTGCTCGCCGATGACCTGGGCAAGCGCGTCATGGTGGTGGACACCTCCAATGAGATTGGAGGCGATGGCGACATCCCCCACCCGGGCATCGGCGGCGCGCGCCGCATGCAGGTGTCGCGGCCGGACCGGCAGCACGACGTGATGATCGAGGCGGTGGAGAACCACATGCCCGAGGCCATCATCGTCGACGAGATCGGCACCTCGGCCGAGGCCGCCGCGGCCCGCACCATCGCCGAGCGCGGCGTGCAACTGGTGGCCACGGCTCACGGCAACACACTGGAGAACCTCGTCCTCAACCCCACGCTGTCGGACCTGGTCGGCGGCGTGCACGTCGTCACGCTCAGCGACGAGGAGGCGCGGCGGCGGCGCACGCAGAAGACGATCAGCGAGCGCCGTGCTCCGCCCACCTTCGACGTGGTGGTGGAGATGGTGAACCGCGACGAGGTGCTGGTGCACCGCGACACCGCCCAGTCGGTGGACCGGCTGCTGGCGGGCGAGAACGTGGGTGGTGAGCGGCGCCTGCTCGTCGAGGGCCAGGTGGAGGTGAAGGAGGAGCCCGAGTCGGTGGCCCCGCTGCCGCCCAGAGCCGTCGAGGCCCCTCGCGGGCTCTCGAGGGGGCCGACCCGGGAAACTTCCCGGGAGCCCGCTGCGGGTCGAGCGCCGTCCCGGGTGGCACCGCCGCCCCGGCGCGAGCCCGGCCTTCGTCAGGGCACGACGCGCATCTACGCGCACGCGGCCAGCAGGGACCTGCTCGAGCGGGTGCTGAGGGACATTGGCGCGGACGCGCGCGTGGCGGGCCGCCTGGAGAACGCGGACGTCGTCATCACGCTGCGCTCGCGGGCGAATGATCCGAAGCTGCGGAAGGTGTCGGAGAAGACGGGCGCGCGCGTGCTGGCCATCAAGCGCAACAGCTCGTCGGAGATGCGGCGGGTGCTGCGCGACGCCTTCCTCATCGCCGAGGGCGTGGACGAGGATCAGGTGCGCGAGGCGGTGAGCGAGGCCGAGCATGCCATCCAGCGCGTGTTGAGCGAGAGCGTGGCGGTGCCCCTGGCCCCGAGGCCTCCCCGGCTGCGCAAGCTGCAGCACCGGCTCGTCTCGCGCTACCACCTGGAGACGGTGAGCCACGGCAGCGAGCCCCAGCGGCACCTCACCATCTACCCACTCGGGGCGATCGTGGACATGCCCCGGGGCCGGGAGCTGGATGGCGAGGACGAGGAGGAGGGCGCGGAAGGCCTGGCCTGAGTGGGGCCGGGGTCCCCTCGCGCCCCCGCTCGGGCGCGGCGGGCCGTCAGGAGCCCATGTGCGGCTGATCGCCCCGCGGCTCCTGGGGACGCTCCTCGCGCAGCCGCTTCGCCTCCTGGGCCACCGGCCTGTCCTCCCGGGGCTTCACGCGGATGCGGTTGTGCACGTCGTGCACTCCGCGCACGTGGGCGGCCATGTCCTCGATGGCGCGCTTCTCCCAGCGCTCCTCCACCGTGCCCATCAGCGTCACCTCGCCGTCCTTGACGGTGACCTCCACGTCCCCCACGTCGACGGGCCCCTCCATGAGCCGCTCGCAGACGTCCTCGCGGATGCGGTCATCCGCGCGCTGGTAGCCGCGCGGCGGGCGCACCGGACCCCGCCGTGCCTCCGTCCGCTCCAGCATCGCGTCGTAGCTTCGAGGCTGGTAGCCGCGCTCGTAGGCGCCCATCCCCCCGTAGCCACCCTGGTTGTAGCCCCGCTCGGCACCGAACGAGCCGTACCCCGGGCGGCCCGGCTCGCCGCGCCGGGGACCTGGGTCCTGTACCGGACGCTCCATGCGCCGCGCGCGCACCGGGAAGCGTTGCTCCTGGCCGTAGCTGTCGCCGTAACCGTCATTGTCACGCCGTGCCATTCGTGGACTCCTCTCTTGCGGGTTGCGTGGGGCGCCGCCTCACTGCAGCGTCCGGCCTTCCTGCTTCGAGCCCCGATCCTCGACCCGGCGCTCCTGTCCCTGGTCGCGTTGCTGTTCGCGGGCGACCCGGATCTCGTTGTGGACCTCCTTCACGCCGAGGATGTCCTCGGCCACGTCCTCGATGGCGCGCTTCTCGTCGCGGCTCTTCACCGTGCCGGTGAGGGTGACCTCGCCCTTCTCCACCCGGACGTCCACGTCATCGGCATCCATCCAGCCCCGCATCAACCGCTCGCAGAGATCTTCGCGGATGCGCTCATCCGAGCGCTGGTAGTTGCGCGGCCCCCGGCCCTGGCGCCGGGGCAGCTCGGGGGACTGCTCGTAGTAGGGATAGGCGCCCTGCATGCCGCCACGGCCGGCGCCGTGGCCCATCTCGCGGTCCATGTCCCGCGTGGGGCTGGTGGCGTAGCCGGTGCGCGGGCGCTGCTCGATGTACGAGGACTGCACGCGCGGGGGCTCGTAGCCGCGATCGTTCCCCTGGTCCTGGCTCCAGCCCTCGCCCCAGCCGTAGCGCCGCATGTCCTCGGGGTCCCTCGCGGCGCCCAGGGCGTAGGTGCCCCGGTCCCAGCGGTCGGTGTCGTACGGCTGCGTGCGCACGGCGCCGCGGTCCCCGTAGCGGTTGAAGTCGCCCCGGGTGCGCTCGCGCGTCACCTCGCTCCAGAAGCCCTCGCCGAACTCCTCGCCGGGGCCGCCAGCGGCGCGTACGCCCGGCGCGCCCCGCATCAGCCCGCCACGCTGGTACTCCTCACGGCTGTCCTGGTCGAAACGTCCCCGGTCCTCGTCACCACCGTACTCGTAGCCCCGGCCGTAGCGGCCCACGTCGCGATCGCCGTAGCCGCTGCCCCTCATGCCTCCGCCACCCCCGAAGCGGCCCCGGTCCCGGTCCTCCTCGCGGTAGCCGCGGCCCGGGCCCCGATCCTCGTCGCGGGCCTCTCGCGTGCGGCCCATGTCCCGCCCGCGCTCCGTGACATCTCGCCGGGTGCCCCGCTCCGGGTCCTGGCCCAGTCCCTGCCGCTCCATGCCATGCCGACGCCTGTCCGCCATCGCCGCCTCCTTGGGGTGTGGATCGCCTTGAGGGTCGTACCGGCTCGCACCCACGGCAAGGGGGCGTGGAGGCATGGTTGCCCGGCTCCTCCTCCCTCCGAGCGGACGACTCCGTCCATCGCTCGACCCGCATCGCTCGCGTGACGTCTCGGTAAATGGGAATGTTTGGCAGGTGAATCGCCACGAGGCCGGGGTGTAGGCTGCCGTGCCGATGCGACGCGGGCCGCGTGGACGGGGGGGCTTCATTCCCGTGGTTCCGTGGCCCGGTCCGTCCTGTTTCCCCATCGGAAAGGAAGAGAGTCGATGCGAAGGTTCCTCCAGCTTCTCGCCTGCGCGGGATTCGCCGTGCCCTTGTTCGGCTGCCCGGGAAAACCGGAGCCAGAGCCCGGCAGCCTCTACATCCGAGGTTCGGTGTCGGCGCCCGTCGGAGTCAGCATCAAGGGGACGGAGCTGGTGGCGTGCTTCGTCATCAACAACGAGTGCTCGCTCGACTCCAGCAACACGAAGCGGGTGGTGCTGCAGGCATCGGGCTCGCGTGCCGCCTACAGCTTCGACGGCCTGGCCGCCGGCAACTATCAGGTGATCGCCGTCAAGGACTCCAACAACAACGACGCGTTCGATGATGGCGACTACTCGGGCCAGTATGTGAAGGGGGGCTCGGAGGCTGTCGCCGTCACTCCGCCCGTGATGGGCATCGACATCGCCTTGCAGATGAAGGGCTCCGGCAACCACCAGCCCATGTCGGAGAACGTGAAGTACCTGCGCCCCGAGGACTTCGTGGGCGGCAAGGCCACGGTGACCTTCTCGTCACTGGGGGCCGAGGAACGCGTGGCCATCATCCCCGTGCACGCCAGTCAGTCCTCCAAGGTGGATGGCTTCCAGTACGGCATCACGACCAGCGGCATGACGGCGCAGGGGCTGATGCCCGAGCTCCAGCGGATGATGAGCACCAGCCCCGAGGCGGCGGGCCTCCAGGCGGACGAGGCGTCCTCCCTGCCTTCCGACGCGCACCTGCGCCGGTTGGAGCAGGGCCTGCGGTGGGCCGAGCGGCTCAAGCAGGCGGGGGTCAGCCCCTCGAGCCGTGCCGGCCAGTTGCGCGCCCAGGCCCAGACGCCGATCGGCCCGTGCCCCGGCCCGTACACGGTGGGGACCCTGCGGTGCGGTTTCTGGATCATGAGCGGCGACACGCAGCAGCAGATCACCGCCACGCTGCGCCACGCGAGCGCCAATGCCTACTGGTTCGTGCAGAACGAGGACGCGAGCGACTTCTCCGAGGCCGAGCTGCAGAGCCTCGCCAACGACTTCGAGACCAAGGTGGTGCCGTCCGATCGGCAGTACTTCGGTGACTTCTCGGACGTGGACCAGAATGGGAAGATCTTCATCATCTTCAGCCGCCTGCTGGGCCCCGATGGTCTGCTGGGCTACGTGCATCCCGCCGACCTGTTCACCGACGCGGAGACGGCGCCGTACGGCATCCGCAGCAACGAGGGCGACATCTTCTACGCCGCCACGCCGAGCACCCTCTCCGGGATGACCCGCGCCCGCTACTTCAGCGTCTCCATGCCCTCCACCATGGTGCACGAGCTCAAGCACCAGATCGCCACGAGCACGCGCGTGCTCTCCGTCCCCGAGCGTCCCGTCGAGGAGCTGTGGATCGAGGAGGGCAGCGCCATGGCCGCCCAGCAGCTGGCGGGACTGGGCACGCAGGTGGGCGAGGTCCAGCCCTACGCGCGCTACAGCCTGATCTCTCCCCAGGGCTTCCGCACGGTGTACGCGAGCCGGCCCGAGGCGCCCCAGGAGGGATTGAGCATCTACGGCTACAACTTCCTGCTCATCTGGCGCGCGGCGGAGAGAAAGGGGCACGCCCAGTTCTGGCGCGGGTGGTCCGCGGGCCCCGACAAGGGCATCGCCAACCTGGAGGCGCACACGGGCTCTCCCTTCCCCGAGCTGATGCTCGACTGGGCCACCACGCTCATGCTCGACCACACGGGGCTGCTCACGGGCTACGACTACCAGGGCATCAACCTGCGTGACGGGAGCTGGTCCATGCTGGGCTACAGCCCCTTGAGCAGTGGCGCCACCGGCACCACGCGCTCGATGAGCTACCTGGTGGGCCGTGGCACCGGCGGCAGTGCCAGCATCACCGTGCAGGCGCTCAACGGCGCATCGCCCTACGCGGTGGTGGCGCGGCTGCCCGGCTCGCTGCCCTACAGCACCAAGGCCATCACCGGAAAGGTGACCGCCCCGCTGGGCACCTCCCTGCAGGGGGCGGTCCTGGAGGCCTGCCACGTCGTCGACGGCAAGTGCGACGAGCGCTCGTTCAAGACGCGGGGAGGCCAGTTCCGCTCCTCGTCCCAGAGCTCCAACTACTCGCTCCAGGTGGAGCCGGCCGACTACATCGTCCTCGCGTACAAGGACGTCAACGGTGACGGCAAGCTGGGCGCTGGCGACTACTCCGGCTGCTACACCACGGGCCTCAGCACCAGTTGCGCCATCCTCCGGGTCGGCTCGGACGTGTCGGGCGTGGACGTGCAGATGAAGGTGCTGACGGGCCTCACGGGCCAGGACGCGGACGTGTTGCCGGAGGGCTTGTTACAGCCCCGGCTCTCCGCGGACGCCTCGTCGCTCTTCCAGGCCCTCCTCTCCCAGGCGCGGTGAGCCATGTACCTGTTGCCGCTCGCACTGCTGCTGGCCGCCGCTCCGGCGGAGACCGCCTACCGCCCGCTCGACTTGAGCACCCTGGCCCAGGGCCAACCGGCCCCCGGCCTCGTGCGCGTCTCCGGCCGCTACCTGGCCGAGGCCGGATTCTCCGAGCTGGTGCGCGGCGTGGTGTCCAATGACCGCTACGCGCTTCGTGTCGAGGGCCAGGCGTTCGACTGGACGCCCAAGGCCGGAGAGCTCGTGGAGCTCTGGGGCCTGCTGCAGGTGGACGAGCGCGGCTCCGTGCTGCGCTTCCACAACGGCCGCCGCTCCGATGATGCGAGCCGGGCCCCCCGGCCCTCGCCAGCGCTCGCGGAGGGCCAGCGCACCCGGCTGTGGCTCAAGGTCACCGAAGGCGGCGCTTCCCCCTTCCCGCTGAAGACCGGCACCACCGAGGACGGCCGGAGCGTGATGCTGCCCGCCAGCTACCGGGGGCCCTTCGGCCTCGTGTGCCTGCAGGGCACCCTCGGCACGTTGGGCAGGGGCTTCGCGCTGCGTGAGCCCTCGCCCTGCAAGGACAAGTAGCTGAATCGCCGCCCGGCGGGCCCGCTCAGGCCGCCGGGCGCTTCGGCCGGGCGAGCCCCAGCACCAGCAACCCGGTGAGTGACAGCGCTCCGCCCACGGCGCAGACGCCGCTCCAGCCCCAGTGGCTCCAGGCCAGGCTGCCCAACCATGCGCCGGTGGCACCCCCGGCGAAGTACGTCACCATGTAGACGGTGTTGAGCCGGTTGCGGGCCTCGGGGCGCAGCGAGTAGACGCGTGTCTGGTTGGAGATGTGGTTGGCCTGCGCGCCCAGGTCCAGGAGGATGACGCCGAGCGCGATGCCCCACAGCCACTGGCCCAGCAGCCAGAGCACCCCGAAGGAGGCGAACAGGATGCCAATGCCGAGCGCGTTGATGCGCCGGTCTCCGCGCGTGTCGGTGTACCGCCCCACCAGTGGCGCGGCGATGGCGCCGGCCACGCCCACCACGCCGAAGAGCCCCGCCACCTGGGCCCCGTAGCGCTGGGGCATGGACTGGAGGTAGAGCGCCAACGTGGCCCAGAAGGCGCTGAAGCAGCCGAAGGTGAGGGCCCCCAGCACCGAGTGCAGCCGCAGCAGGGGCTCCTCGCGCACCAGTCCGCCCAGGGAGCGCAGCAGGGCGGGGTAGGGCAGGGTGGCGCTCGGGGACAGGCTCGGCAGGGTGAGCCGCAGCACCACCGCCAGCACCAGCATCAGCCCCGCGGCGAGCCAGAACATGGCGCGCCAGCCGAACTGCACCCCGAGAAATCCCGAGGCGGTGCGCGACAGCAGGATGCCGATGAGCAACCCGCTCATCACCGTGCCCACCACGCGGCCCCGCTGGGTCTCGGGCGCCAGGTGCGCCGCGAAGGGGACGATGAGCTGGGGCACCACCGTCGTCACCCCCACCAGGCCGCTGGCGACCACCATCCACGGCAGGTTCGGCGCCAGCGCCACGCCCATCAGCGCCAGGCTCACCAGCACGGTCATGATGACGATGACGCGCCGCCGCTCGAGGCTGTCACCCAGCGGCACGACGAGCAGCAGGCCCAGGGCATAGCCCACCTGGGAGAACGTGGGGATGAACCCCAGCGCCCGGTCCGAGGCCTGGAACGTCTGGCCGATGTCTCCGAGCAGGGGCTGGTGGTAGTAGAGGTTCGCGACGGCGAGGCCCGCGGCGGCGGCCATCATCCAGACGAGGCTCGGGCTCATGGAAGGGGACTTCACCGCGCCCCCATACAGCCCGGTCCGGTTCCCGACAAGCGCGGCCGTGGTGCTCGCGGGGCTTGCGCGGGCCGAGGGGGGACGGGGAGGATCCACCTCATGCCCTCTCCTTCCTATGTCCACGGAACCAGCACGACCCCGCTGCTCGGGGAGACCATCGGCCAGAACCTGCGGCGCACCGTCGAGCGCCATGGCGACCGGGAAGCGCTGGTGGTCGTCTCCCAGGGCTACCGCGCCACGTGGCGCCAGTTCTGGGACGTGACGACGCGGGTGGCGCTGGGGCTGCTGGCCTTCGGCGTGGAGAAGGGGGACCGGGTGGGCCTCTGGTCCCCCAACCGCTACGAGTGGGTGGTGGCCCAGTACGCCGCGGCCCGCATCGGCGCCATCCTCGTGAACCTCAACCCCGCCTACAAGACGGCGGAGCTGGAGTACGCGCTCAACCAGTCCGGCACCAGCGTGCTGCTGCTCGCGCGCGGCTTCCGCCAGTCGGACTACCGCAAGATGTTGGAGGAGGTGCGCCCGCGCTGCCCCGGCCTGCGCGTCGCCCTGGTGCTGGACGATGACTGGCAGCTGCTGCTCGAGAACGGGACCCGCGTGAGCGAGCGCACCCTGGCGGACCGCGAGGCCTCGCTCCAGTTCGACGACCCCATCAACATCCAATACACGTCCGGCACCACCGGCTTTCCCAAGGGCGCCACGCTCAGTCACCACAACGTCCTCAACAACGGCTTCTTCGTGGGAGAGGGCATCGGCCTCACGCCCGAGGACCGCGTCTGCATCCCCGTGCCCTTCTACCACTGCTTCGGCATGGTGATGGCCAACCTGGCCTGTACCTCCCACGGCGCGACCATGGTGATTCCGAGCGAGGCGTTCGATCCGCTCGCGGTGATGCAGACGGTGGGCGCCGAGCGCTGCACCGCGCTCTACGGCGTGCCCACCATGTTCATCGCCGAGCTGGACCACCCGCGCTTCGGCGAGTTCGACTTCTCCTCGCTGCGCACCGGCATCATGGCCGGCTCGCCGTGCCCCATCGAGGTGATGAAGAAGGTCCAGTCGCGCATGAACATGCGCGAGGTCACCATCTGCTACGGCATGACGGAGACCTCGCCCGTGTCCACGCAGAGCTCGCTGGATGACCCGCTGGACAAGCGCGTCTCCACCGTGGGCCGGGTGCATCCGCACGTGGAGGTGAAGATCGTCGATCCGGGGACGGGCGCGGTGGTGCCTCGCGGCACGCCCGGCGAGCTGTGCACGCGCGCCTACAGCGTGATGCTCGGCTACTGGAACAACCCCGAGGCCACCCGGACGTCCATCGACGCGGCCGGCTGGATGCACACCGGCGACCTGGCCACCATGGACGAGGAGGGCTACGTGAAGATCGTCGGCCGCATCAAGGACATGATCATCCGCGGCGGCGAGAACGTGTACCCGCGCGAGATAGAGGAGTTTCTCCACACCCACCCGGCCGTCAGCGAGGCCCAGGTCATCGGCGTGCCCAGCGAGAAGTACGGCGAGGAGGTGATGGCCTGGGTGAAGTCCAAGCCCGGCGCCACCGTCACCCAGGAGGAGCTCGTCCGCTTCTGCACCGGCCGCATCTCCACCTTCAAGATTCCCCGCTTCTGGAAGTTCGTCGACGAGTTCCCCATGACGGTGACGGGGAAAATCCAGAAATTCCGGATGCGCGAGGTGGCGGTGGCGGAGCTGGGGCTGGAGGCCGCGGCGTCCATCCGCACGGCGTGACCCCGGGGAGCGGCGTTTTGGGGTGTAATGGCCTCCCCCCTTGCCCGGTGACCGGCCGAGTGCTCACCGGGCATGCCCCCCGCAGAGGTCCCCCCGTGTCGATGTCCACCGCGTCCGCCATCCCCGCCCCCGACCTGGAGCACCTGCTCACCCTGGCCACACCCGCGGACACGTGCCGCGGCATGTTCTTCAACGGGATGCTCGAAGCGGTGCGGAAGCTCGGGGGAGAGGAGGTCCGGGCCCGGTGCTACGTGGCCGCCGGGGCCAAACGCTACGTGGACTTCTTCAGCTACCCGGTGGCGGACTTCCTCAAGGCCGTCTTCACCGCCGCGGACCTGCTCGGGCCGAAGCACGGAGGGCGGGACGCGGTGATGACCCTGCTGGGAAGGCGGGCCACGGAGGACTTCCACCAATCCACCGTGGGCAAGACGATGCTGGCGCTCGCCGGCACGGATCCGCTTCGGGTGGTCAACAGCTTTCCCAGCGCCTTCCGGGCCGCGGTCAGCTATGGCAATCGCACCGTGGAGCACCTGGGGGACAAGCAGGCGAGGTTGCAGATGCGCCGGGACTTCCTGCCCATGGCCTACAACGAGGGCGTCCTCACCTACTCGATGGAGCAGTCCACGGCGAAGGAGCTCGTGGTGCGGGGTCACCGGCTGGCGACCCTCGATGTCGATTATGACATCCGCTGGAGTTGATGGCTGTCCCCTCTTCCCGGGGTCCGAGACATAATCGGCTCCTGTCGCCCGTTGCGTGGGGATGGGTCCGCCGCCGGACGGAGAGGAGACGACGCGATGGGAGTGAAGCTGCTACTGGCTGGCTGGTATGGGGGAGAGCTCAGCGCGCCCGAGGCTCCCCGGCCCTGGCTGCGGAAGGTGGAGCGCTGGGTCCATGAGGCCGCGGAGGAGCTGCTGGAGAGCTCACGCACGGTGGAGAGTCCCCAGGGACCCGTCCTCTTCCTGCGGCTGCACCCGGCCGCGGAGGAGGTGGCCATCGTCGCCGCCGGGCAGGGGCGGGTCGTCGTCCTGGCCAACACTTCCATGGTGGGGCCCGGCTACCACCGCTACCTGTGTGATCTGCTGCACGCCCTGGGGGACGCGCTCCAGGTGGACTGGGCCGACCCCGCCCTCACCACCGCCGGAGTGGGGGACCCCACGGGTTATTTCCACACCGGGGACGCGAGTGACATCGAGCCGCGCATGCTCGCCTGGCTGTCGGAGATGGCGGGCCGGGTGTTGGACTTCCGGAGGCTCGGCCATTCGGGTGCCACGCTGTCCATGCGCTCGGGGCACGGCTTCGAGTACCCCGGCGCCCTGCTGACACCCCTCGGCCCTCGTGACGAGTCGTGGCTGCGCGCCGTGCTGGAGGATCCCCGGAACGGCCGGGACATCTTCCCGTGGTGGGAGCCTGGACTGGGGGCCTCGACGCGGCTGGGCCGCGCGCTCAGCCGCATCTGGACGGAGATGGTGTGGCGCCCGCCGCTGCTGGAGGAGGAGCGGCACCTGTTCCGCGATGTGGCCCGGTTGCTGGAGCTGGCGTGGCGGGAGGACCCGACGCTGCCGTACCCGTGGCGCGAGTGGCAGGAGGTGCTGGGGTTCCTGGGCATTGGAGGCACGCTGGCGGAGAAGGTGTCGCGGCGTGCCGCCGAGGCGCCATCCGGCTCGCTCATTGGCTACCGGCGGGGGGCGGTGCAGGTGACGCTGCCCGAGGGTTGGGAGATCCGCATCCCCGGCTCGCTGGCCGAGCAGCGGTTGGCGGATGGGAGCTGGGTGGCGAGGGACCACCGGCGGAGCGTGCGCTTCGTGCCGTTGCAGGACGTGAGCGGCATCGCACCGGGACCCGAGGAGTCGCTGCCGTACGAGTTCCAGCACCAGGGGGAGCGGGTGAGTGGAAGGGCCACGCTGCACGTGGGCCGGGAGGAGTGCCGGCTGACGGCGCTGTGCGAGGCCGGAGCGCACCGCGCGCTATGCGTGGTGAGCTTCGACGACCCGGACGAGCAGGACTGGGCGCTGGGCACCTGGCGCTCGCTGGACCACGCCGCCGCGGCGTGACGCGGGGCGCGGCGCTCGAAGCCGACGCCTGGGGGGACGAGGGCCCGCCGTGCGACGACTCCGCGCGGCTCATAGAATGGGGATTGGCGCGTTCCCCTCATGAGGATTCGCGTGAATGAGGGGTTCCCATGGAGCATCCGTCTGCTTCCTCGCCGGGTACATCGGACGTGCTGTTGGGAGAACTGGAGGCGCTCGCCGGAACGGTGAATGACAAGGCCGATGGGCGCGACCAGGTGGAAGCGCGTCTGGCGATGCAGAACCGCCTGTTGGAGCTGGTGGCTCGCGGCACTCCGCTGCCGGACATGCTGCTGTCCATCACCCGCGCCATCGAGCTGTTGAGCCCGGGAATGATGGCCTCGGTGTTGTTGCTGGATGACGCCGGCCTCCTCCACGTGGGTGCTGGGGCGAGCCTGCCGCCCGCCTACAACGCCGCCGTCGAGGGGCTGCCCATCGGCCCCACCGTGGGCTCCTGCGGCGCGGCCGCGTATTGGAAGCGAATGGTGGTGGTGACGGACATCAAGACGCACCCCAACTGGGTTCCCTACCAGGACTTCGTGAAGAAGCTCGGGCTGCAGGCGTGCTGGTCCGGGCCCATCCTCTCCTCGGAGGGGCGGGTGTTGGGGACGCTGGCCATGTATTACAAGGATCCACGGGCCCCGACGGAGCACGAGCTGCACCTCATCGAGACCATGGCCCACATCGCCTCCGTGGCGATGGAGAAGGCCCATGCCGAACAGGAGCGCGAGCGCCTGCTGGTTCTCGAGCGTCAGGCCCGCCGGGAGGCCGAGGCCGCCAGCCGGATGAAGGACGAGTTCCTCTCCACGCTCTCCCACGAGCTGCGCACGCCCCTCACCTCCATCCTCGGGTGGGCCCAGTTGTTGCGCACGCGCGAGATGCCGGAGGACAAGCGCCGGCGGGCCCTGGAGACCATCGAGCGCAACGCGCGGGCGCAGACGCAGCTCATCGAGGACCTGCTGGACATCAGCCGGGTCGTCACGGGGAAGCTGCGGCTGGACGTGCGTCCACTGGATTCCCTGCCGGTGCTGGAGGCGGCGCTCGATGCGGTCCGCCCGGCGGCCGAGGCCCGGGGCGTGCGGCTGTCCCTTCAGGTCGCCCCCGATGTGGGACCCCTGTCCGTGGACGCCGAGCGCTTGCAGCAGGTGGTGTGGAACCTGTTGACCAACGCCATCAAGTTCACGCCCGCGGGAGGCCAGGCGGTGGTGCGGCTGGAGCGTGGGGAGAGCGAGGCCCGGCTGGAGGTGGAGGACACGGGCGAGGGCATCTCCCCGGCCTTCCTGCCCCATGTCTTCGAGCGCTTCAGCCAGGCCGACAGCAGCTCCACGCGCGCCCATGGAGGCCTGGGGCTGGGGCTGGCCATCGTGCGCCACCTGGTGGAGATGCATGGGGGCTCCGTGTCGGCGCACAGCGAGGGGCCAGGTCGGGGCTCCACCTTCCGCGTCACCCTGCCGTTGGCCCCTCCGGGTGCGCCGGAGCCACCACCGTCCGTTCAGGCCCGGACGGTGCGGGGCACGCAGCCCCCGGTGGCCGGGACACCTTCCCTGGAGGGGCTTCTCATCCTCGTGGTGGAGGACGAGCCGGATACGCTGGCGCTCCTCTCCGAGGTGTTGGAGGGCTGTCGCGCCCAGGTGATGCGCGCGGCGAGCACCCGGGAGGCCCTGGCGCTGTTCGGCTCCCTCCGGCCCGATATGCTCGTCTCGGACATCGGCATGGCGGGCGAGGATGGCTACAGCCTGATTCGTCAGCTCCGCGCCCTGGAGCGGGAGCGCAACGGGGAGCACCTCCCCGCGGTGGCGCTCACGGCCTTCGCCCGGAGCGAGGACCGGCGGCGTGCCCTGGCCGCGGGCTTCGATGTGCACCTGCCCAAGCCGCTGAATCCCTCGAAGCTGCTCTCCGTGGTGGCCTCGCTCGTCCCCGCCAGGGCCGCCCCCTGAGCGTGCTCAGTCGGGGATGTCGAAGCTCTTCACCAGCCGCACCTCCTCGAGGCTGATGCTGCCCCGGCCGAGCCACGCGCCCGCCGAGGCCGAGCCGCTGGCGCCTTGACTGGAGACTCTGACGCGCGCCTGCACGCGCAGGTCATGCGTGCCGGTGTCGATGTCGTCCAGGGAGAAGGAGAGCGCCCGGGCCTCGAGCGCCCCGAGCACGCGCCGCTGCTCCTCCAGGGTGAAGATGCACTCGTCGAAGAGGACGGTGCCATCCGCGTTGGTGTCGGCGCAGCTGGAGAGCAGGTCCCCGAAGCGGGTCATCTGCGGCTGGGTGCTCTCGGAAATGACGAGGGGGCCGGGGGCCACCTGGGCGCCGTCCACCAGCACACGCACCTCCAGCTGGCCCCGGGCGGAGACCTCCCCGGGAAAGGCCCTGCCGCGCGTGGGCGCGTCCGTGTGCAGGCCGGTCTCGAGCTCCACCCGCATCGCGAGGTTCTTCTTCTGGGCCGTCGTCAGGGTGGTTTGGAGCACGTCCTTCCACTCGCCGACGGCGCTCTGGTTGGTGGTGGGGGTGGAGACTCCGGGCAGGAGGAACAGCTCGCGGATCCTCACGGTGTACCGGGCGGATTGGGCCAGACAGAGTCCACTGGCGAGCACGGCGCCCGTGGCCGCGAGGATGACGAGAGGCTTCATGGGAGACCTCGGTACGGGGAATGGGTTGGCCAGAAGGTAGGAATGGGCAGGCAGGCGTCCATCCCTCCCGGGAGTACGGGGAGTTCGTGGCTGCACGGACGGGAGCGGGAACGTCCTAAAGTGGGCGCCACCATGCCGGACCCCTCCACACTGGCCGAATGGGGCCTGCCCGGGCTCTTCCTCGTGGCCGTGATGGCGGGCTCCGTGCTGCCGGCGCCCTCCGAGGCGGTGCTGGCCGCGCTCATCTATGGAGGGGTGCACCCGGCATGGGCCGTGGGGGTGGCCACCGGGGGCAACGTGCTCGGGGCCATCACCGTCTACCTCCTGGGGCGCTGGGTGGCGCGCGGGGGAGGGGGCCCGGTGGGGCGCTGGGTGCAACGCCGCCGGGCCCACGAGGGCCCCCGGCTGGAGCGGGCCCAGGCGCGGCTGGCCACCTGGGGCGCTCCGGTGCTCGTCCTCGCGTGGGTGCCCGTGGTGGGGGACGTGTTCGTGCTCGCCGCCGGCCTCGTGGGCATGCGCTGGGGGCCCTTCGTCGCGTTCGTCTCCCTGGGCAAGGCGCTGCGCTACCTCTTTGTCGCCCTTTCCGTCATCGCGGCGAGCCAGACTGGAATTTCACCGTAGGGCTGCGAGACGACAGGGGGGAAATGGGAGATGATGGCGCCCGCTGTCCTCCTCCCACGCGCCCGCGCCTCGCGGGCAGGAAGTCTTCGTATGCGACATTCCCCCACCTTTTCGACGCGGACCGGGCGCTGGTCCTGGTTGCTGGCGCCGCTGCTCACCCTCGCTCTCGCCGCCTGTGGTGGGAGTGCCGTGGACTCGCGAGAGCCCGTGGACGAAGGCGTGTCCACCAGCGAGGCCCCGCTCGCGGACGTGCGGGTGCGGCTGATGGCCGCCAACATCACCAGCGGCAATGGCCAGAGCTACGGGAGCGAGGGCATCCGCATCTTCCAGGGCACCAGGCCGGACGTGGTGATGCTCCAGGAGTTCAACTACCAGGACAACTCGGCCGCCGCCCTCCGGAGCTTCGTCGATACCGCCTTCGGGACGGGCTTCTATTACTCCCGGGAGACGGGGGCGCAGATTCCGAACGGTGTCATCAGCCGCTGGCCCATCCTCGCATCGGGCCAGTGGAATGACCCGGTCGTCTCCAACCGCGATTTCGCCTGGGCACGTATCGACGCCCCGGGTTCCAAGGACCTCTGGGTGGTGAGCGTGCACCTGCTCAACTCGGGCACCAGCGGTGACCGCAACAACGAGGCCATCGAGCTGGTGAAGCGCATCAACGAGCTCGTGCCCGCGGGCGATTACCTGGCCATCGGTGGGGACTTCAATACCGACAGCCGCTCCGAGTCCTGCTTCACCACCTTCGAGCAGGTGGTGACCACCAGTGGTC